>NZ_JBVITE010000184.1:0-1000 GCF_055575155.1 Kitasatospora sp. NPDC034533 | reverse complement strand
AGAGGGTGTTCTGCGAGTCTTGGGCGGTTCTCGTAGTCCTTGAAGGCAGGTTGTCCGGTTCTGGTGCTTCACGGCGGGCCGTCGGCGCGGTGTGCTGATGGATGTGGGTGAGCGTCCTGCGTACCCGAGCGACCTGTCGGATGAAGCCTGGGAGCTGATCCGGCCGGTCCTCACCGCGTGGAAGGCGAAGCATCCCTCGGTCAGCGGCCATGCGGGCCGGTACGAGATGCGGGAGATCGTGAACGCGATCCTCTACCAGGCCCGCACCGGCTGCCAGTGGCGCTACCTGCCCCACGACCTGCCACCCAAGAGCGCCGTGTACTACTACTTCGGCACATGGCGCGACGACGGGACCGCCGAGACCATCCACGACCTGCTGCGCTGGCAGGTCCGCGAAAGCCGCAGGCGACACGAGGACCCCACCGCGGTCGTCCTGGACTCCCAGACCGTGCGGGCCTCGACGAACGCGCCGAAGGAGACGACCGGACTGGATCCCGGCAAGAAGAGCCCGGGGCGCAAACGGGGCATCGCCACCGATGTGCTCGGCCTGGTCATCGCCGCCGTCGTGGTCGCGGCGAGCGTCCACGACAACGCGATCGGCATCGCACTGCTGGACAAGGTCGCCCAGAGCGCGCCGACCGTGACCAGGGCGTGGGCGGACGCCGGGTTCAAGAACGCCGTGGTCGAGCACGGCGCCGCCCTTGGCATCGATGTGGAGATCGTCCGGCGTGATCCCGGCGCACGCGGGTTCACACCCGAGCCGAGACGGTGGGTGGTAGAGCAGACCCTGGGCACTCTCATGCTCCACCGCAGGCTCGCACGTGACTACGAGGCGAAGCCGGCCAGCTCGGTGGCGGCGATCCACTGGTCCATGACCGACGTGATGCTCCGCCGACTCACCCGCGCCGCCACCCCGACCTGGCGTGATCCGCCACCGTAGCATCGCCGCCTGTGACCGGCAGGAGCATCGATGAGGGAACTCCTGGACAAAATCGAGTCC
>NZ_JBVITE010000183.1:0-1005 GCF_055575155.1 Kitasatospora sp. NPDC034533 | reverse complement strand
CTAGATGATTGATGCCAAGGGGTTCAGTGGTCGTACGCGGTGAGGGAACGCATGACGGGCTGCCCGGTCTGGTCGTTGTGCCAGATCGCGGCGGTCAGCGCGAGAATCCGCTGGAGGACACGGACCATGACACCGCCGGGTGTGCGGCCCTGGTGTCGTTCGAGGTCGAGCTGGCCCTTGAAGGTGTCGTTGACGGACTCGATGATCTGCCGCAACGGCTTGAACAGCTGGGATCCGGTCCGCTCGGCCTCGCCCTTGCGGGCCGGCCGCAGGAGCCGGAGCTCCAGCTCGGCGAGCTCGCGCTCGAACCCGGCGCCGTAGTAGTTCTTGTCCGCGATCAGGGTCTGACCGGGGCGAGTGGCCACGAGATCGGTCTCGGTATCCAGGATGTCCAGCAGGGTGGTGCGCTCGTCGGCCTTGGCGCCGGTCAGCGCGAACGCGACGGGCAGGCCGTGCAGGGTGCACACCAGGTGCAGCCGCAGGCCCCAGAAGAACCGGGAGTGGCTGGCGCAGTAGCCGTACTCGGCCCATCCGGCCAGGTCGGAGCGCTTGACCGTCTCCCGGGAACGTCCGCACTCGATCGGCGTTGAGTCGACCACCCAGACGTCGTCGGTCCACAGGCTGGTGTCGGTGGCCAGCAGCCGGTTGACGCGGGCGATCAGGTCCGCGGCCTTGCGTAGCCGTCGGTTGTAGCCCGACTGCCCTGGCAGATATGGGAACAGGTGCCGCAGGTGGGAACTCGCGTAGCGGATCCAGCGACGCTCGGAGACGTGACCGAGCAGGGCCTGCATCACCGCGAGCGTGACCAGCTCGGCGTCGCTGAGCTTGGGCTCGATGCCGATCTCCGGCCGCCACGGCGCCAGATGCGGCGATTCCTTCAGCAGATCGTCGGTTCTCACGTACAGTGCGGTGGCGAGGGAGTCCAGATCAGGCGTCACAACCGATCTTTGGACTCCCTCGCTTCATGTCATGCGCGCAGGCGAGCCCTTGGCATCAGTCATCTAG
>NZ_JBVITE010000182.1:0-1068 GCF_055575155.1 Kitasatospora sp. NPDC034533 | reverse complement strand
GGCCGGGGCGGTGTTGGCGGGCGCGGCGTGGTGGGCGGGGCAGTCGTCGGTGCGGGCGCGCGCGGGAGGCAGGGCCTGCGGGGGCCTCAGGCGGCCGGGGCCGGGGCGGCGTGGGCGGGCGCGGCGTGGTGGGTGAGGCAGTCGTCGGCGAAGGCGAGGGCGCGCAGGTGGTAGGGGCGGGCGGCGTGGCCGAGGGAGAGGTTGTGGCCGGCGTGGCGGGCGGTGGTGAGGTGGGCGATGCCCGGGGGGAAGGCGGCGGTCAGGGCGGCGCGGTGTCCGGCCTCCAGGCGCCACCAGTGTTCGTGGTCGGCGAGGGTCAGGCGCACGGGCACGCGCACGCGGGCGGCGAGGTGGCCGTAGCGGGCGGGCCAGGTGGCCAGTTCGCGCGATTCGAGGGCGGGGACGGGGGTGAGCAGGGCGCGGGCGGCGTGGAAGGTGCCGGGCGGGTAGAGGTGCAGGGGGCCCCAGTTGAGGCGCCCGCCGCCGGCGAGGTCGTCGGGGCGCTGCCAGGCGCCGGGGGCGTAGTGCTGGGCGAGGCCGGAGATGTCGCAGCCCAGCAGGGGCAGGCGGGGGTCGGCGGGCCAGTGGGCGGCGAGGTGGAGGGCGATCTTGCCGCCGAAGGAGTGGGCGAGCAGCTGGACGCCGGCGCCGGTGGGGTGGGTGCGGGCGTAGTCGGTGAGGGCGGCGTGGAGGGTGGCGCCCTGGTCGGCGATGAGCTGGCCGTCGGGCAGGTGGCGGGCGGAGGCGCCGTGGCCGGGGCGGTCGACGGCCAGGACGGTGTAGCCGAGGTCGGCGGCGAGGGTGAGGAGGCTGGTGTCGGGGTGGGCGGGGCCGGCGAAGTAGGCGGCGCGCATGCCGCGGCCGTGGATGGCCAGGAGGACGGCCTTGGGGGCGCGGCCTTCGGGTTCGGCGGCCAGGGCGGACAGGGGGATGCCGCCGGCGTCCAGGACCAGGGGGCGGGTGCGCGGGTCGCCGCTCATTAGAGGACCATCCCTTCTGCAGCCCTCTTCGGTAGGGTTGTGACCTCTCGGTCCCGGTGGGTGCATGGCCAGTGTCGCGAGCCGTTCG
>NZ_JBVITE010000180.1:0-1119 GCF_055575155.1 Kitasatospora sp. NPDC034533 | reverse complement strand
ATCGGTAAGCCGTGTGCGGGAAAACCGCACGCACGGATTGAAAGGGGAACGGGGAAACGGGCCCACTGGGCACCGCGCCCCTGACTACCAATGACGACAGCCCCGACCGGCCGCCGGGAACGGCGCAAGCGCGAGAACCGCGACCGCATCCTCGCCGCCGCCGTCGACCTGATCGCCCAACGCGGCTACGAGGCGACCACCTACGACCTCATCGCCGAACACGCCGACCTCGGACGCCAGACCGTCTTCAACCACTTCCCCCGCAAGGACGACCTCGCCCGCGCCTGGGTCCAGGACCGCCGCGACCGCCTCGACGCCCTCGCCGCCGAGAAGACCGGCACCGCGGGCTCACCACTGCGCCGCCTGGAGGCCGTGTTCGAGGCCCTGGCCGACTTCGACGACCGCGAACGCGCCGTGGCCCGCGAACTGTACGCCGCCGGCGTCCTGGTACGCGGGTTCCTGCCCGGCGCGCCCCCGCCGCCGGCCCTCGGCGCCCTGCTGGCGCTCGCCCGCGACGCCGGCGAACTCGACGCCCGTCTGGACCCGGCACCGGCCGCCGAGATCCTCTTCGACACCTACATCGGGACCCTCCAGCGCTGGCTGGAATCGGACGGCGCCTTCCCCCTCGCCCGGGCACTGAACGCCAAGGCGGCCCTGATCGTCCGGGGCCTGGCCGCGAACGCGCCGAACGCCCGCCCCTGACCGCCGGGCCCGGCCGGGGAGCGGCAGGGCCCGCGGCGGGTTAGGGGCGCCACCGCTCGCGGTAGCCGGGGTGCTCGGCGCAGGACTGGGCGAGGACGCGCAGCGCGTACGCGAGACCGGGGGAGCGGGGGTCGGCGGGGTCCATCGCGGCGTGGTCGCGGGCGAGTTGGCCGGCCAGGTCGAGCATGGGCAGGTGGCTGTCGAGGAGCGCCTCGCCGCCGTGGACGTGCGCGACGTAGGCGTAGGCGTGGTTGTCGTCCTCGCAGCGGGCGTGCAGGAACCTCAGGAGATCGTCCATGCGCGCGATTCTTCCCCTCCCGCAGGGGTGGGGGGGGGGGGGGGGGGGGGGGGGGGGGGGGGGGGGGGGGGGGGGGGGGGGGGGGGGGGGGGGGGGGGGGGGGGGGGGGGGGGGGGGGG
>NZ_JBVITE010000179.1:0-1138 GCF_055575155.1 Kitasatospora sp. NPDC034533 | reverse complement strand
GCCCTCGACACCGTCACCCGACGCCACGACATCCTGCGCACCTCCATGCACCTCGACGGCTACTCCCAGCCCCTCCAACTCGTCCACCAAACAGCCGAGTTGCCACTGACCGTGCACGACTGGCGCGGACTCGACACCGAACAGCTCCACCAGGCCCGACGCGACTACGCCGACCAGGAATGGGCTACCGGCTTCGACCTCGCCACCGCCCCCCTCATGCGCGTCGCCGTCCACCTCGAGGACAACGACGCCTGGCGCCTCACCCTCAGCCACGCCCACGCGATGACCGAGGGCTGGAGCTACCACTCCATGCTGGTGGAGATCCAGGAGTGCTACCGCCAGATCCTCGACGGTGCAGAGCCCATCACCGGCGAACCCCTCGCCATACGTTACGCCGACTTCATCGCCGCCGAGCTGGAGTCACTGGCCAGCCCCGAGGACCGGGCCTTCTGGCAGGACATCGTGACCGGCCGCGCGCCGATGCGCATGCCGGACAGTTGGGCAGCGGAGCACGGCTCCGCGGTCGATCACCATCGACACTATGTGCCGTACCACGACGTGCAGGAAGGGCTCCAGCGGCTGGCCGTCCAGGCGAAGGCCTCGCTGAAGAGCGTGCTGCTCGCCGCCCACCTCAAGGTCATGAGCTCGCTGACGGCCGACGACGCCTTCCACACCGGCGTCGTCTACCACGGCCGCCTCGAAGCCCCCGACGCCGACCGCGTCCTCGGCATGCATCTCAACTCCCTGCCCTTCCCGTCGGTTCGGCTCCATGGCACCTGGCGCCAACTCGTCGAGCACGTCTATGCCCAGGAAGCAGAGATCTGGGCCCACCGCCGCTACCCCCTCCCCGCCATCCAGCGCGACCTGGGTGAGGGCGACCGCCTCGTCCCTGTCCTGTTCGAGTACCAGAACTTCCACCAGGTCGACGAGGACGACGTGGACATGGATGCCACGTTGAACTCCTCGCCGAACGAGTTCGCGCTCAGCGCGGTGGCCCGCGACGGGTACATCAACCTGGGGACGACGGCGGCTGTGATCAGTCAGGCCAACCTGGAGCGCCTCGGCGCCATGTACCGGCTCGTCCTGGAGGCCATGGCCGCCGACCCCGACGGCAACGCCCGCACCAGCCACCTGCCGA
>NZ_JBVITE010000178.1:0-1139 GCF_055575155.1 Kitasatospora sp. NPDC034533 | reverse complement strand
CTAGTGTCCTGCGCCAGGAATTCGTTCAAGATATGAGGCGAGTCGTTCGAGGATCTCGTCGGCGGTCTTGGTCCAGGTGAACGGGCGGGGGTTCTCGTTCCAGGTCTTGATCCAGGCCCGGATGTCCTTCTCCAGAGCCTGGACGGACTTGTGGACTCCACGTCGGAGCTGCTTGTCCGTCAGCAGTGCGAACCACCGCTCCACCTGGTTGAGCCAGGACGAGCTGGTTGGGGTGAAGTGCAGGTGGAACCGGGGGTGGCCGGCCAGCCACTTCTGGATCGCCGGGGTCTTGTGGGTGGCGTAGTTGTCGCAGACCAGGTGGATGTCCAGGCCGGCGGGCACTTCCTTGTCGAGCTTGGCGAGGAACTTCTTGAACTCGGCCGCGCGGTGGCGGCGGTGGAGGGAGCCGATGACCTCTCCGCTGGCCACGTCGAGGGCGGCGAACAGGGTGGTGACGCCGTTGCGCAGGTAGTCGTGGGTGCGGCGCTCGGGCATACCCGGCATCATCGGCAGCACCGGGGCAGAGCGGTCGAGGGCCTGGATCTGCGACTTCTCGTCGACGCACAGGACCAGGGCCCGCTCCGGCGGGTCCAGATAGAGCCCGACCACGTCGCGGACTTTGTCGATGAACTGCGGGTCCTTCGACAGTTTGAAGGTGTCGACCTGGTGGGGCTTGAGGCCGAAGGCCCGCCAGACGCGGCCGACCGTGGACTTCGACAGTCCCGTCTCGGCGGCCATCGACGCCCGCGACCAGTGGGTGGCGTCCTTCGGGGTGCGTTCCAGGGTGGCGACGACGAGTTCCTCGATCCGCTCGTCGCTGATCTTCCGTGGAGCGCCGGGGCGTTGCTCGTCCGCGAGCCCCTCCAGTCGACGCTCCAGGAAACGTCGCCGCCACTTGCCGACCGTCTGCGGCCAGATGCCGAGCTCGGCGGCGACCTCCTGGTTCGTCTTTCCGTCCGCACAGCCGAGCACGATCCGGCACCGCTGGGCCAGCGCCTGCGACGACTTCGCCCGCCTCGACCAGCGGAGCAGCGTCTCGCGCTCGTCATCGGTCAAGGTCAGCTCGGCCATCGGCCGCCCCATACGCGCCATGGGCACAGGCTACAGATATGAAGCGAATTTCAGGTGCAGGACACTAG
>NZ_JBVITE010000177.1:0-1173 GCF_055575155.1 Kitasatospora sp. NPDC034533 | reverse complement strand
TGAGGTTCCCCCGACGTGCGGAAGGTTGCCGGAGATGGCCTGATGGGCCATGAGAAGGGAGCCTCTGCCATGGCTGCACCGATGAAGTACCCGCCCGAGTTGCGGCAGCGAGCGATTGCCGCGTACCGCGCCGCCGACCCGAAGCCGGTGATCCGGCAGTTGGCCCGTGATCTCGGGGTTCACCACGAGGCTTTGCGCAACTGGATCCGCCAGGACGAGGCGGACCGGGGCGAGCGCGACGACCGGCTGACCACCGCCGAGAAGGAGGAGCTGGCCGCTCTGCGCAAGGAGAACGCCGAACTTCGCCGGTCCTGCGAGATCCTCAAGGCCGCCTCGGCTTTTTTCGCCCAGGAGCTCGACCCGACCCGGCGACGGTACTGAAGCTCATCGACGAGCACCAGGACCGCTTCGGGGCCGAGCCCATCCTCCGGGAACTGCACATCCCCGCCTCCACCTACTACCGCTGGCGCCGCGACGTCCACGAGCCCTGCGAGCGCAGACGCCACGACGCCGAGCTGACCGAGCACATCCGCCGCATCCACGCCGAGTCCGACGAAACCTACGGCTCCCCGCGCGTCCACGCCGTCCTGCGGCGCGAGGGCACCCACGTCGGCCGCAAGCGCGTCGAGCGCCTGATGCGCCAGGCCGGACTGCAAGGCGTCAGCCCGCGCCGGCCCCGCGGCTTCACCCGCCGCAATCCGGCGGCCGAGTCGGCCCCGGACCTGGTCCAGCGCGACTTCACCACCGACGCCCCGAACCGGCTGTGGGTGGCCGACATCTCGCTGATCCCGACCGGCGAGGGCCCGTGGTGGCTGGCCTCGATCCGCGACGCCTTCTCCCGAGGGATCGTGGGCTGGCACACCTCCGAGCGCGCGGACGCCGACCTGGTCCTCACCGCTCTGGAGTACGCGCTGCACGGGCGGCCCGTCGAGCCCGGGAAGCTGATCCACCACAGCGACCACGGCTGCCAGTACACGTCGATCAAGCTCACAACTCGCCTGCTGAAGGCGGGAATCGAGCCGAGCATGGGCACCGTGGGCGACTCCTACGACAACGCCCTCGCGGAGAACTTCTGGAGCGTGCTGAAGACCGAGTGCGTGCGCCGCGCCACCTTCGCGACCCGCGCCGACGCCGACCTCGCCCTGTTCGCCTACATCGACGGCTGGTACAACA
>NZ_JBVITE010000176.1:0-1176 GCF_055575155.1 Kitasatospora sp. NPDC034533 | reverse complement strand
GGCCGTGACTGCGTGCCTTTTGAAGAATGAGCCTGCGAGTTTGCGGTGTGTAGCGAGGTTAACCCGTGTGGGGTAGCCGTAGCGAAAGCGAGTCCGAATAGGGCGACCCAGTTGCATGCCCAAGACCCGAAGCGGAGTGATCTAGCCATGGGCAGGTTGAAGCGCGGGTAAGACCGTGTGGAGGACCGAACCCACCAGGGTTGAAAACCTGGGGGATGACCTGTGGTTAGGGGTGAAAGGCCAATCAAACTCCGTGATAGCTGGTTCTCCCCGAAATGCATTTAGGTGCAGCGTCACGTGTTTCTTGCCGGAGGTAGAGCACTGGATAGGCGATGGGCCTTACCGGGTTACTGACCTTAGCCAAACTCCGAATGCCGGTAAGTGAGAGCGTGGCAGTGAGACTGTGGGGGATAAGCTCCATGGTCGAGAGGGAAACAGCCCAGAACACCGACTAAGGTCCCTAAGCGTGTGCTAAGTGGGAAAGGATGTGGAGTCGCAGAGACAACCAGGAGGTTGGCTTAGAAGCAGCCACCCTTGAAAGAGTGCGTAATAGCTCACTGGTCAAGTGATTCCGCGCCGACAATGTAGCGGGGCTCAAGCACATCACCGAAGTCGTGTCATTGCAGCATATAGGGTTAACGCCTGCTGTGATGGGTAGGGGAGCGTCGTGTGCCGGGTGAAGCGGCGGTGGAAACCAGTCGTGGACGGTATACGAGTGAGAATGCAGGCATGAGTAGCGATACAAGAGTGGGAAACTCTTGCGCCGATTGACCAAGGGTTCCTGGGTCAAGCTGATCTGCCCAGGGTAAGTCGGGACCTAAGGCGAGGCCGACAGGCGTAGTCGATGGACAACGGGTTGATATTCCCGTACCCGCTTTGAAGCGCCAGCGCTGAACCAGATGATGCTAAGGCCGTGAAGCCGTCCCGGAGCCTTCGGGCAAAGGGAAGTGGTGGAGCCGCCGGTCCAAGTCTGTAGTAGGTGAGCGATGGGGTGACGCAGGAAGGTAGTCCAGCCCGGGCGGTGGTTGTCCCGGGGTAAGGGTGTAGGCCGAGTGATAGGCAAATCCGTCACTCATTAAGGCTGAGACCTGATGCCGAGCCGATTGTGGTGAAGTGGATGATCCTATGCTGTCGAGAAAAGCCTCTAGCGAGTTTCATGGCGGCCCGTACCCCAAA
>NZ_JBVITE010000175.1:0-1200 GCF_055575155.1 Kitasatospora sp. NPDC034533 | reverse complement strand
CTTGGTGCGGCCTGCCTCGCTCTGGCGGGCGACGTAGTCGCGGGTGCGCCGGTCGCTGGACATCCGGCACAGGGCTATCCGGTAAAGGGCGGCGTTGGCAGCCCGGTCCCCGCCGCGGGAGAGGCGGTGGCGGTTGGTACGTCCGCTGGACGCGGGGACGGGTGCGGCTCCGCACAGGGCGGCGAAGGCGGCCTCGGTGCGCATGCGCTCGGGATTGCCTCCGGCGGTGACCAGGAGCTGGGCGGCGGTGTCGGGGCCGACTCCGTGGGCGGCCCGCAGGCCGGGGTTGTGGGCGGTGACCTCCGCGTCGAGGGCTTTGGTGAGGGCCTGGTGCTCGGCGGTGAGCTCCTTGACGCGCCGGGCGAGGCTCCTGAGCGCGGTCAGGACGGCGATGTGGACCGCGTCCCCGGCCGGCCGCAGCCGGGCCAGGGCGTCGGTGCGCTCGGCGGTCTTGAGCCGCCCGTACCTGGCGCGGATCGCCTCGGGTGCGGTGACGAGGAGCTGCCCGATCTGGTTGAGGGCGGCGGTGCGGGCCTTGACGGCGGAGCGGGCGGCGTTGTGCAGGGCGCGTATCCCGGCGACGGTGTCGTCCTTGGGCATGCTGGAGGCCCGTCCGGACAGGGCGGCACGGGCGGCGGCGTAGGCGTCGATGGGGTCGGACTTGCCGATGCGGCGGCGTTCGGCCCGGTCGGGCCGGTTGACCTCGACGACCCGGTGCCCGCACGCGCGGGCTTCGCGAGTGAAGCCGGCTCCGTAGGACGATGTGCCCTCCACGCCGATCGCGAGCACGTGGCCGTGGGCGTTCAGGAAGGCCAGGGCCGCGGCGTATCCGGCCGTGGTGGTGGCGAACTCGGCGTCCGCGAGGTGGCCGCCGTTGTCGCTGATGACGGCGACGTGGATCGTGTGGGCGTGGGAGTCGACCCCGCCGAACACCTCCTGGCCCGCTGTGTGTCCGACGACCGCTGATGTCATGCTGATGGTGCCTTCCCTAGCCGGAGGTGGGCGCCGGCCGGGTGGAGCAGACAGGACATTGAAGGGGCTTCTGGACCAAGCTCCTATCAGGTCATGTTCCGCCCGGCCGGAGCCATGAGAACAGGTCCCGGAGGCCGGACAGAACAACTTGAGGACAGCCCAGCAGGGCGTCAGTCAGTGGCTGAGCCACGACCACCGGAACCTGAGTATCAGCATCAATGTCAGTGG
>NZ_JBVITE010000174.1:0-1287 GCF_055575155.1 Kitasatospora sp. NPDC034533 | reverse complement strand
CACCCACCCCGACAACCTCGTCTACGTCATCTACACCTCCGGCTCCACCGGCAAGCCCAAGGGCGTCACCCTCACCCACACCAACGTCCTACGGCTCTTCGCCAGTGCTCAGCAGCACTACGAGTTCGGTGAGGCCGACATCTGGCCGCTGTTCCACTCGTACGCGTTCGACGTGTCGGTGTGGGAGATGTGGGGAGCACTGCTCCACGGCGGTCGACTCGTCGTGATCCCGGCGGACGTGACGCGTTCCCCGAACGAGTTCCTGGACCTCCTGGTCGCATCCCGGGCCACGATCCTGTGCCAGACACCGTCGGCCTTCCGTTCACTGTCGGCCCTGGCCGGTGAGGGCGATCCGCGGATCGACGAGCTCGACCTGCGTGCGGTGATCTTCGCTGGCGAGCGTCTGGAACTCAGCGAGTTGCGACCGTGGACCGACCGCCTCGGCTGTGACCTCCCGGCCCTGGTCAACATGTACGGCATCACCGAGACGACTGTGCACTCGACGTTCCACCAGGTCTCGGAGAGCGACTTCGGCCGTTCCGACCGCAACCCCGTAGGCGTGCCGCTGGCCGACACCGCCATGCACCTGCTGGACGCGGAGGGCCGGCTGGTACCGGTGGGTGTTCCCGGTGAGATCCACGTGGGCGGCCCCGCCGTCGCCCGCGGATACCTCAACCGCCCCGCCCTCACCGCCGAACGCTTCATCCCGGACCCGTTCGGCCCGGCGGGCTCGCGCCTCTACCGCAGCGGGGACCAGGCCCGGCGCCTCGCCGACGGCACCCTCGACTTCCTCGGCCGCATCGACACCCAGGTCAAGGTCCGCGGCTACCGCATCGAACTCGGCGAGATCGAAGCCCGCCTGCGCGAACACCCCACCGTCCACGACACCGTCGTCACCGCCCGCGAGACAAAGGGCGAGGGCAAGTCGCTGGTCGCCTACGTCGTCGCCGACACCCCGCTCGACGCCGCCGTCCTGCGCGAGCACCTGGCCGCGAACCTGCCGGACTACATGGTCCCCGCCGCCTACATGGCCATCGACCACATCCCCCTCACTCCCAACGGCAAGCTCAACCACCGCGCACTGCCCGCACCCGACGCCGACGCCTTCGCCACCAGCCGGTACATCGCCCCCCGCACCCCCACCGAGGAACGTCTCGCCGCCATCTGGTCCGACGTCCTCGGCCTACCCCAAATCAGCATCGAGGACAGCTTCTTCGACCTCGGCGGCGACTCCATCCGCGCCGTCCGACTCGTCGGCGCCCTGCGCGCCGCCGGCCACGACACCAC
>NZ_JBVITE010000173.1:0-1289 GCF_055575155.1 Kitasatospora sp. NPDC034533 | reverse complement strand
ATCCAACTCGCGGAACGACACCTCCACACCACCGGCAACCACCGCCACCGCACCCGGCGTCCGCGCCACCTGCGCCTCGAACAACCCCAACACCGTCGACCCCGACACCTCAACAGCGGTGTCGTTCCACTCCACCAGCACCCGACGCCGCTCATCCACGGTCAACACATCCACCGCACCCACACGCACGTCCGGATCAGCGGACACCGCCTCCAACACCCGCACCCAACGACCGACCAACCGCTCCACCGACACCGCATCGAACAGATCGGCCGCGCCCTTGAACTTGCCGCGCAGACCCGCGGGCCGCCCGTCGGCGTCCATGCGCTCGCCGACCAGCACGTCCAGGTCGAACTTGGCCCCGGAGGTGTCGACGGTCATCTGGTCGAACTTCACGCCGGGGAGGCTGAGCCCGCTCTGCCCGCCGTCGACCGAGGCCGGCGCGGGGTTCACCGTGAGCATCACCTGGTAGAGCGGGTGTCGCGACAGCGACCTGGAGGGCGACAGCTCCTCGACCAGCCGCTCGAACGGCACGTCCTGGTGGGCGAACGCTCCGAGCCCGCCCTCGCGCACCTTCACCAGCACATCGGCGAAGGTCGGGTCGCCGGACAGGTCCGTGCGAGTGACCAGCGCGTTGACGAAGAAGCCGACCAGGCCGTCCAGCGCCTCGTCCGTCCGGCCGGCCACCGCCGCGCCGATCGGGATGTCCGTACCAGCACCCAGGCGGGACAGCAGCACCGCCAGCGCGGCCTGCAGCACCATGAACAGCGTGACGCCCTCGGCACGCGCCAACTCCATCAGCTTGCCGTGCAGTTCGGCGGGAATTCCGAACTCCGCGACGTGGCCCTGGTAACTCGCCACGGCCGGACGGGGACGGTCGAACGGCAGCTCCAACTCCTCCGGAGCACCGGCCAACGCCCCACGCCAATACGCCACCTGACGCGACAGCAGGCTCTCCGGGTCTTCCGTCGACCCCAGCAACTCGCGCTGCCACAAGCCGTAGTCCGCGTACTGCACCGGCAGCGGCACCCACTCCGGCGCCCGCCCCTTCAGCCGCGCCGCGTACGCGGTCGTGATGTCCCGCGCCAGCGGGCCCATCGACAGACCGTCGGCCGCGATGTGGTGGAGGACCAGTACCAGCGCGTGCTCATCGGAGCCGGCC
Organism: Kitasatospora sp. NPDC034533; assembly: GCF_055575155.1. NCBI lineage: Bacteria > Bacillati > Actinomycetota > Actinomycetes > Kitasatosporales > Streptomycetaceae > Kitasatospora > Kitasatospora sp. NPDC034533. The sequence goes on along the minus strand of NZ_JBVITE010000173.1, from coordinate 127 downwards.
GAGAACAGCGTGGCCCGGAACGGGAGGTCCGCCGACAGGTCGAAGACATACCCGGTCGCCTCGGCCACCGCGTCCTGCAGCTGCTCCGGGGCGACCTCGACCAGCCGCAGCTCCCAGTCGAGCTCGT
>NZ_JBVITE010000172.1:0-1290 GCF_055575155.1 Kitasatospora sp. NPDC034533 | reverse complement strand
CCTGTCGGATGCGGAGCGTGAGCGGTTGCTGGTGGAGTGGGCCGCCGGCCCGGACACCCAGTGGCCCACCGGCACCACCATCGAACTCATCGAACGCCAGGCCGCCGCCACCCCCGACGCCACCGCCGTCATCATCGGCGACCAGCACCTCACCTACCGCGAAACCGACCAACGCGCCAACCAGATCGCCCACCACCTCAAGAGCCTCGGTGCCGGCCCCGACACCCTCATCGGCGTCGCCCTCGACCGCGACCACCACCTCCTGCCCGCCCTCCTCGGCATCTGGAAAACCGGCGCCGCCTACCTCCCCCTCGACCCCGCCCTGCCCACCGAACGCCTCGCCTACATCCTCGACGACACCCACGCCACCACCATCCTCACCACCACCCACCACGCCCCCACCCTGCACACCATCTCCGACCACACCACCCTCATCACCCTCGACCAACCCAACCCCACCGACCAGCACCCCACCACCCCCCTCGACACCCACCACGACCCCGACAACCTCGCCTACGTCATCTACACCTCCGGCTCCACCGGCCGCCCCAAGGGCGTCCAGATCCACCACCACGGCCTCGCCAACTACCTCAACTGGACCACCCGCTCCTACGCCCCCCACGGCACCACCGGAGCCCCCCTCTTCTCCTCCATCTCCTTCGACCTCGGCATCCCCGACCTCTTCACCCCCCTCATCACCGGACAACCCGTCCACCTCATCCCCGCCGACCCCGACCCCACCGAACTCGGCCGCACCCTCGCCCGCAACGCCCCCTACACCTTCATCAAACTCACCCCCGGCCACCTCGACCTCCTCACCCACCAACTCACCCCCCAACAGGCCCACGACCTCGCCGGACTCGTCATCGCCGCCGGCGACACCTTCCCCGCCAGCCTCGCCACCCGCTGGAACCACCTCGCCGGCCCCGACGGCACCCCCCTCGCCTCCGAATACGGCCCCACCGAGATCACCATCGGCAACAGCGGCGAACCCGTCCACCCCCACACCACCACCGAACTCATCCCCCTCGGCACCCCCATCCCCAACACCACCATGTACGTCCTCACCGAGGACCTCCACCCCACCCCCACCACCGTCCCCGGCGAAATCCACATCGGCGGCACCTCACTCGCCCGCGGCTACCTCAACCGCCCCGCCCTCACCGCCGAACGCTTCATCCCCAACCCCTACGGCCCCCCCGGCTCCCGCCTCTACCGCACCGGCGACCTCGCCCGCCGCCTGCCCGACGGCACCCTCGACTACCTCGGCCGCATCGACACCCAGGTCAA
>NZ_JBVITE010000171.1:0-1295 GCF_055575155.1 Kitasatospora sp. NPDC034533 | reverse complement strand
ACCTACGCCGACTTCACCATCACCACCGGCGAACGCCTCGCCTTCGCCCTCACCTGGCAAGCCTCCCACCTCGACCCACCCAGGCCCCCCGACGCCGAGGCAATGCTCCACGCCACCGCCGACTTCTGGCACGAATGGGCCGACCAATGCACCTACCAAGGCCCCTACCGCGAAGCCGTCATCCGCTCCCTCATCACCCTCAAAGGCCTCACCTACGCCCCCACCGGCGGCATCGTCGCCGCCCCCACCACCTCCCTGCCCGAAGACATCGGCGGCGAACGCAACTGGGACTACCGCTACACCTGGCTCCGCGACGCCGCCATCACCCTCTCCTCCCTCCTGCGCACCGGCTACCGCGAAGAAGCCCGCGCCTGGCGCGAATGGCTCCTGCGCGCCGTCGCCGGCGACCCCGAAAACCTCCAGATCATGTACGGCATCGCCGGCGAACGCGAACTCACCGAATCCTCCCTCGACTGGCTCCCCGGCTACGAACACTCCCAACCCGTACGCATCGGCAACGGCGCGGCCGGACAACTCCAGCTCGACGTCTACGGCGAAGTCGTCGAAGCCCTCCACCTCGCCCACATGACCGGCCTCGTCCGCAACGACCACGCCCACCACCTCCAGCTGCGCCTCATCGAATACCTGGAGGAACACTGGCGGGAACCCGACGAGGGCATCTGGGAGGTCCGCGGCCCCCGCCGCCACTTCGTCCACTCCAAGGTCATGGCCTGGGTCGCCGTCGACCGCACCATCAAACTCCTCGAACAGACCCCCGACGACGACCCCACCGGCGACCACCTCGAACGCTGGCGCGAACTGCGCGACACCATCCACCACGACGTCTGCGACAAGGGCTACGACCCCGAACGCAACACCTTCACCCAGTACTACGGCGGCCGGGAACTGGACGCCTCACTCCTCCTCATCCCCCAGGTCGGCTTCCTGCCCCCCGACGACAAACGCGTCATCGGCACCATCGAGGCCATCCAGCGCGAACTGTCCACCGAGGACGGCTTCGTCCTGCGCTACCCCACCCACGACGACACCGGCAACAACGTCGACGGCCTCTCCGGCCACGAAGGCGCCTTCCTCGCCTGCTCCTTCTGGCTCGCCGACGACCTCGCCATGATCGGCCGCGTCCACGAAGCCCGCGAACTCTTCGACAAACTCCTGGCCCTGCGCAACGACCTCGGCCTCCTCGCCGAAGAATGGGACCCCCGACTCCAACGCCAGGTCGGCAACTTCCCCCAGGCCTTCAGCCACGTCCCACTCATCGACACCGCACTACGCCT
>NZ_JBVITE010000170.1:0-1300 GCF_055575155.1 Kitasatospora sp. NPDC034533 | reverse complement strand
CACCCACCCCGACAACCTCGTCTACGTCATCTACACCTCCGGCTCCACCGGCAAGCCCAAGGGCGTCACCCTCACCCACACCAACGTCCTACGGCACTTCGCCGCGACTCGCGAACAGCTCGACTTCTCATCCGGCGACACCGTGACCCAGACGCACTCGTACGCGTTCGACATCTCGGTCTGGGAGATGTGGGGAGCACTGCTCCACGGCGGTCGACTCGTCATCGTTCCGACCACCGTCGGTCGCTCCCCCCAGGACTTCCTGGACCTCCTGGTCAAGGAACGCGTCAGCGTCCTGATCCAGACGCCCACCGCGTTCCGGGCCCTGACCGCCCTGGCCGACAACGGCGATGCTCGTCTCCAGCGCCTGTGCCTCCGGCTGGTGGGCTTCGGCGGCGAGAAGTTGGAGAGCACGGAGCTCCGACCCTGGACCGAGCAGTTGGGCCTCGACTCGCCCGCCCTCCTGAATCTGTACGGGCCGACCGAGACCACCATGCACTCGGCGTACCACCGTCTGACCGAGGACGACCTCGGGACGTCCGGACGAAGCATCATCGGCCTGCCACTAGAGGACCTGCGGATCCACCTGCTGGACGCGGAGGGCCGGCTGGTACCGGTGGGTGTTCCCGGTGAGATCCACGTGGGCGGCCCCGCCGTCGCCCGCGGCTACCTCAACCGCCCCGCCCTCACCGCCGAACGCTTCATCCCGGACCCGTTCGGCCCGGCGGGCTCGCGCCTCTACCGCACCGGCGACCTCGCCCGGCGCCTCACCGACGGCACCCTCGACTACCTCGGCCGCATCGACACCCAGGTCAAGATCCGCGGCTACCGCATCGAACTCGGCGAAATCGAAACCCGCCTGCGCGAACACCCCACCGTCCACGACACCGTGGCGATCGCCCACCAGACGCAGAGCGGGAGCACCGCACTGGTCGCCTACATCGTCGCCGAAGCCGCGTCCGAGGCCGCACTCGACGTCGCCGTCCTGCGCGAGCACCTGGCCGCGAACCTGCCGGACTACATGGTCCCCGCCGCCTACATGGCCATCGACCGCGTCCCCCTCACCGGCAACGGCAAGGTCGACCACCGCGCACTGCCGGCACCGGACGCAAGCGCGTTCGCGACCAGCCGGTACGTCGCCCCCCGCGCGCCCGTCGAGGAGCGCCTGGCCGCCATCTGGTCCGACGTCCTGGGCCTACCCCAGGTCAGCATCGAGGACAGCTTCTTCGACCTCGGCGGCGACTCCATCCGCGCCGTCCGACTCGTCGGCGCCCTGCGCGCCGCCGGCCACGACACCACC
>NZ_JBVITE010000169.1:0-1315 GCF_055575155.1 Kitasatospora sp. NPDC034533 | reverse complement strand
GAGGGAGTCCAGATCAGGCGTCACAACCGATCTTTGGACTCCCTCGCTTCATGTCATGCGCGCAGGCGAGCCCTTGGCATCAGTCATCTAGGGGAGCCAGCCGAGGTCCCGCAGCGCCGCGTGGATGCCGGCCGCGCCGGCCCGGTCCGGGCGGTGGACGAGCGGGTCCTCCGCGAGGGCGCTGAGCAGCGCCGGTTCGGCCCCGGCGACGACCACCGCGTGCGCGCCGGTCCGGAACAGCGAGAGGTCGTTGAGGGAGTCACCGGCGACGAGGATGCCGTCAGGTCGCCAGCCCAGCTTGGCGGCCAGGGCGCACAGCGCGTTGCCCTTGGAGGCTGCCGGCGGCAGGACGTCGAAGTAACGGTTCGCCGAGTACACCCAGGCGCAGCCGAGGTTCTCGACGGCCGTGGTGAGTTCGTCGGTGAGCCGGTCTGGAGTGAGGCGGTAGGAGCAGCGGCCGTCCTGGGCGGCGTCGTGCTGGTAGACGAGCCCCGGGAAGCGGCGCAGCGCGGTGCGCACCCGGTCCGCCCCCGGCCAGCCGGTCCGCAGCTGCTCCTGCACCGGGTCCAGAGGGGTGAAGTCCGTGCCGTCGACGACGGTGGCGCCGACGTCGGCGATGATCCACCGGGGCGGCGGGACGAGTGGATCTTGGAGGACCTCCCGGACGGAGGCCACCGCGCGTCCGGTGGCGAAGACGACCGTCACCTCGGGATGGCGGGCCAGGGCGTCCCGTAACCGACGCCGGTCCTCCAGGGTCCCTCCGAGCAGGGTGCCGTCCAGATCGGTGACCAGAATCCTCGACATCCGAGGGACGCTAACACGGCGCCAACCGGCATTGAAGTGTCCATCTCACGCCGATTCCCGCCCGGTGTGGACGGACCCGGGCGACTCGCCTGACGCCACCTCCGACTGTCGCGGCGGGCTCGGCCCGCTCCTGGAGCGTGGCCGGTCACACTGGGCGTTTGTGTTGGGGGTGGTGGAGGAGTACTGTCTCCCAGTCGCCCGACGGAGAACGCCGGACACGCGTTCGCGTGGAGGGTCCGGGGCGGCCAATCCATCAGAAACGTTCGTTTTATCGGATTGCGGCCGGATTCGCTTTTCACAGCGGAGAACGGCTAGAGTTTGAAACGTCGAACAGGGCGCCGAGCCCTGAAAGGCGTCGGCGAATCGGAAGTGAAAAGCCCCGGCAACGGAGCGAAAAGCGTCTGATAAGCTGGAAGCACGAAAGAACGAAGCCCGGAGGGCCTGCCGGAAGGCGGTTCGAAGGAAGCGTCCGTTCCTTGAGAACTCAACAGCGTGCCAAAAGTCAACGCCA
>NZ_JBVITE010000168.1:0-1316 GCF_055575155.1 Kitasatospora sp. NPDC034533 | reverse complement strand
CAGAAGGGTGTCCAGGTTCGTCTTCACAAACCAACCAACGGGCACCCTTCGTCATGGTCGCGGCCAGTCCGGAGATCGGACTCATTCATCTAGGGGCGGGGGCCCGGCAGCGGCCGGTCGCCGAGCAGACGGTGGCCGTACGGCCCGGTGGCCGCGACCGGGCTCGGCAGCCTCCTGGTCCGCCGGGAGCGGCCGCGCGAGCAGGTGCCGCCGGCGCCGCCGGAGCACCGGTCCGGAGCACTGGACGCGGAGCAGTGCGCCCCTGGTCCGGATGAAGGGGCCGGGCTATCCGTCGTGTGCTCCGAGCTCGGTCGCCGGCGTCTGTCGGGTGGCCGCCCACGACGCCAGGAGCGCCAGGTTGTCAGCGGTCGGCGTGCCCGCGGGTGCGGTGTAGACGTTGAGGTGCAGGCCGGGTTCGGCGGGCAGTTCCAGGGACTCGACGTCCAGGTCGAGCCGGCCCACGACCGGGTGGTGCACCCGCTTGCGTCCGGACCGGTGCAGCCGCACGTCCTGGGCCGCCCACCGCTGCCGGAACAGCTCACTGCACGTCGACAGTTCGCCGACCAGGGCGATCAGCTCCTCGTCGTGCGGATCGCCGCCGGCTTCCATGCGTAGCTTCGCGGCCGTGTCACGGGCGACGTGGTCGTAGTCGACGAAGAACTCCCTGGCCGCCGCGGAGTCCAGATAGACGAACCGCGCCGTGTTCGCCGGCCGTCGCGGGTCGGCCAGCACCGGTGAGAACAGCGCGCGGGCGAGTCGGTTCGTGGCGAGCACGTCATAGCGGCCGTTGCAGATCCAGGCCGGCGCATCGGAGATCGCGTCGAGCACCTGCCGCAGTGTCGAGCGCACCGTCACGGCGGACCCGCGCCGGCGCGGACCGCTGGGCGCCGTGGATCGGCGCGTCGTGGATCGGCGCGCGAGGTGGAACAGGTGGTCGCGCTCGGCCTCGTCGAGTCGCAGGGCGGAGGCCAATGCGTCGAGCACGCCGTCGGAGGCACCGGCGAGGCTGCCGCGCTCCATGCGCACGTAGTAGTCGACCGACACCCCCGCCAGGAGCGCCACCTCCTCGCGGCGCAGACCTTTGACCCGGCGGTTGCCGCCGTGAGCGGGCAGGCCCGCCTGCTCGGGTGCGATGCGGGCGCGACGCGAGCTGAGGAACTCCCGAATCTCGGTGCGTGGATCCATCGTGGCCATCCCCTCACCGTAAGCCCGCCGCGCGGTCTAGATGACTGATGCCAAGGGCTCGCCTGCGCGCATGACATGAAGCGAGGGAGTCCAAAGATCGGTTGTGACGCCTGATCTGGACTCCCTCGCCA
>NZ_JBVITE010000167.1:0-1394 GCF_055575155.1 Kitasatospora sp. NPDC034533 | reverse complement strand
CTGAGGACAAGCCCTCGGCCTATTAGTACCGGTCAACTCCACCCCTCACAGGGCTTCCATATCCGGCCTATCAACCCAGTCGTCTACTGGGAGCCTTACCCTCTCAAGGAGGTGGGAGTGCTCATCTCGAAGCAGGCTTCCCGCTTAGATGCTTTCAGCGGTTATCCCTCCCGAACGTAGCCAACCAGCCATGCCCTTGGCAGAACAACTGGCACACCAGAGGTTCGTCCGTCCCGGTCCTCTCGTACTAGGGACAGCCCTTCTCAACACTCCTACGCGCACAGCGGATAGGGACCGAACTGTCTCACGACGTTCTAAACCCAGCTCGCGTACCGCTTTAATGGGCGAACAGCCCAACCCTTGGGACCTACTCCAGCCCCAGGATGCGACGAGCCGACATCGAGGTGCCAAACCATCCCGTCGATATGGACTCTTGGGGAAGATCAGCCTGTTATCCCCGGGGTACCTTTTATCCGTTGAGCGACGGCGCTTCCACAAGCCACCGCCGGATCACTAGTCCCTACTTTCGTACCTGCTCGACCCGTCAGTCTCACAGTCAAGCTCCCTTGTGCACTTACACTCAACACCTGATTGCCAACCAGGCTGAGGGAACCTTTGGGCGCCTCCGTTACCCTTTAGGAGGCAACCGCCCCAGTTAAACTACCCACCAGACACTGTCCCTGATCCGGATCACGGACCCAGGTTAGACATCCAGCACGACCAGAGTGGTATTTCAACGACGACTCCACAACAACTGGCGTTGCCGCTTCACAGTCTCCCACCTATCCTACACAAGCCGAACCGAACACCAATATCAAGCTATAGTAAAGGTCCCGGGGTCTTTCCGTCCTGCTGCGCGAAACGAGCATCTTTACTCGTAATGCAATTTCACCGGGCCTATGGTTGAGACAGTCGAGAAGTCGTTACGCCATTCGTGCAGGTCGGAACTTACCCGACAAGGAATTTCGCTACCTTAGGATGGTTATAGTTACCACCGCCGTTTACTGGCGCTTAAGTTCTCAGCTTCGCCCCACCGAAATGGAGCTAACCGGTCCCCTTAACGTTCCAGCACCGGGCAGGCGTCAGTCCGTATACATCGCCTTACGGCTTCGCACGGACCTGTGTTTTTAGTAAACAGTCGCTTCTCGCTGGTCTCTGCGGCCACCCCCAGCTCAGACCGCACGGGTCGTCACCAGGAATGGCCCCCCTTCTCCCGAAGTTACGGGGGCATTTTGCCGAGTTCCTTAACCATAGTTCACCCGAACGCCTCGGTATTCTCTACCTGACCACCTGAGTCGGTTTGGGGTACGGGCCGCCATGAAACTCGCTAGAGGCTTTTCTCGACAGCATAGGATCATCCACTTCACCACAATCGGCTCGGCATCAGGTCTCAG
>NZ_JBVITE010000166.1:0-1420 GCF_055575155.1 Kitasatospora sp. NPDC034533 | reverse complement strand
CTAGTGTGATGCGTCAGAAGTTTTGAGGCTTAGTCAGTTCGGTTTTCCTGTCGGGGGTGATCCTGGCGAGATAGTCGGCGAGGGAGTTCAGGATCTCGTCGGCGGTCTTGGTCCAGGTGAAGGGTCGCGGGTTCGCGTTCCACGTCTCGATCCAGTTGCGGATGTCGTTCTCAAGGGCCTGGACGGAGGTGTGGACACCGCGGCGGATGAGTTTGTCGGTCAGCAGGCCGAACCAGCGCTCCACCTGATTGATCCAGGAGGAGCCTGTCGGCGTGAAGTGGACGTGGAAGCGGGGGTGCCGGGTGAGCCACTGCTGGACCTCGGGGGTCTTGTGGGTGACGTAGTTGTCGCAGACCAGGTGCACGTCGAGGTCGTCGGGTACGGCTTTGTCTATCTTGGCCAGGAACTTCTTGAACTCGATGGCGCGGTGGCGTCGGTGGAGTTCGCTGATGACGGTGCCGTCGGCGATGTTGAAGGCGGCGAACAGGCTGGTGATGCCGTGCCGCAGGTAGTCGTGGGTGCGGCGCTCGGGCATGCCGGGCATCATCGGCAGCACTGGCTGGGACCGGTCCAGGGCCTGGATCTGGCTCTTCTCGTCGACGCAGAGCACCACAGCCCGCTCGGGCGGATTGTGGTAGAGCCCGACCACGTCGACGACCTTGTCGACGAACTGCGGGTCGGTGGAGAGCTTGAAGGAGTCCTGCAGATGCGGCTTGAGGTCGAACTTCTTCCAGATCCGGCCGATGGTCGACTTCGACAGGCCGGTGCGCTGGGCCATCGATGACCGCGACCAGTGGGTGTCCTTGCCCGGCGTGGACTCCAGGGTCGCGACGATGACGTCCTCGACCTGGTCGAGCAGGATCGAGGGCGGCCGGCCGGGCCGCGGCTCGTCCTGAAGGCCGTCGAGGCGATCGGCTACGAAGCGGGCCCGCCAGCGGTCCACCGTGGACTGGTCCGCTCCCAGCTCTGCGGCTACCTGCCTGTTCGTCACGCCTTCGGCGCACCGCAGTACGATCCTGGCCCGCAGGGCGAGGTACTGGGCCGTCTTGGCCCGCCTTGCCCAGCGCTCCAGTTGGGCTCGTTCGCTCTCACTGAGCACCAGCTCGGACTTCGGCCGACCGATCGGGCCCTCATCCTTGAGTCCGGCCAGGCGTTCCGTGGCAAACTTCCCGCGCCACTTGCGAACCGTCTTGACGCCCACGCTGACAGCCTCAGCAGCGCCGGCGTTCGACATCCCGTCAGCGCATGCCAGGACGATCCGGGCCCGTTCAGCCAGACGACGTTCCGGCAGCCCGGCCAAGCGGGCGAGCTCCACACGCTCGTCCTCAGACAGCACGATCTCCACAGCGGCAGGACCTCTATGCGCCATGAAAAGAAGGTATCAACTAAGCCTCGGAACTTCTGACGCATCACACTAGTG
>NZ_JBVITE010000165.1:0-1445 GCF_055575155.1 Kitasatospora sp. NPDC034533 | reverse complement strand
CCCCCCGGCTCCCGCCTCTACCGCACCGGCGACCTCGCCCGCCGCCTGCCCGACGGCACCCTCGACTACCTCGGCCGCATCGACACCCAGGTCAAAATCCGCGGCTACCGCATCGAACTCGGCGAAATCGAAGCCCGCCTGCGCGAACACCCCACCATCCACGACACCGTCGTCACCGTCCGCGAACCCAGCCCCGGCATCAAGCACATCGTCGCGTACCTCGTCACCGACACCGAGCCGGACACCACCACCCTGCGCGAGCACCTGGCCATGAACCTGCCGGACTACATGGTCCCCGCCGCCTACATGGCCATCGACCGCATCCCCCTCACCGGCAACGGCAAGGTCGACCACCGCGCCCTGCCCACACTGGAACTGTCCAGGAGCGTCGGCGGCGCGCGTACCGCCCCCCGGACCCCGGTCGAGCGGGACCTCGCGGCGACCTGGGGACAGATCCTCGGTCTAGAGCACCTCGGTGTCGAGGAGACCTTCTTCGACCTGGGCGGCGACTCCATCGCCGCGGTGCGACTCGTCGGCGCCCTGCGCGCCGCCGGCCACGAACTGTCGGTCCGGGATGTCTTCGAGCACCGCACCGTCGCCGACCTCGCCAAGCTGCTCTCCGGCCAGGCCGTCGGCAGCTCGCTGATCCACACGGTCACACCGTTCTCGTTGATCAGCGACGAGGACCGCACCGCCCTACCCGGCGACATCACCGACGCCTACCCCCTGTCCCAGATCCAGACCGGCATGCTCATCGAGATGCTGGCCGCCCGGAACGAGCGCGGAGCCCGGGCCCGTACTCCGTACCACAACGTCGACTCGCTCCGAGTTCCCGACCGGCAGCCCTTCTCAGCCGAGGCGCTGCGGGAAGCGCTGGATGTCCTGACGGACCGCCATGACGCACTGCGCACGTCCATGCATCTCGACGGCTACTCCCAGCCCCTCCAACTCGTCCACCAAACAGCCGAGTTGCCCCTGACCGTCCACGACCTGCGAGGGCTCGACGTCGAGGAGCAGGAGCGACGCCGGACCGCGGACCTGACTCGGGAACGAGCCGACCTCTTCGAGCTGTCCACCGCTCCGCTACTCCGTGTCCTGGTGCACATCGAGGACGACGAGGCCTGGCGGCTGACGGTCAGCCACTGCCACGCGATCACCGAGGGCTGGACCCTCAGCGTCCTGGTCATGGAGATCGTGGAGTGCTACCAGCACCTGCGCGACGGCCGTGAACTGCCCGACTACCAGGCCCCGTCGGTGCGTTACGCCGACTTCATCGCCGCGGAGCTGGAATCGCTGGCCAGCGTCGAGGACCGGGCGTTCTGGCAGGACGTCGTCAGCGGACACACACCACTGCGCCTGCCGGAGAGCTGGTCGCAGGCCGACGCTCCCACAGGCGTCCGCCACGGCACCCAGGTACCGTTCACCGACCTTGAGGACGGACTGCG
>NZ_JBVITE010000164.1:0-1449 GCF_055575155.1 Kitasatospora sp. NPDC034533 | reverse complement strand
CTAGTAGGGCTTGGTCAGGTTCGTATGGGTGTGGGTATGTCGCGGTGGCAGGTCGGACAGTGGCCAGCCCAGGTGGCGAGGATCAACTGCAGCTCGCGGACGACCTGGTAGAGGCTCAGGCCGGTGCCGTTTCTTTTGGGGCCCGGGCCAGCCTCCGCAGGGTGCAGAAGGCGTGGGCGAGTGAGACGAGGGTGACGTGGTGGTGCCAGCCGGTGAAGGTGCGGCCCTCGAAGTGCGCGAGTCCCAGTGCCTGCTTCATCTCCCGGTAGTCGTGCTCGACGCGCCAGCGGAGCTTGGCCAGGCGGACCAGGGTGGTCAGCGGGATGTCGGCGGGCAGGTCGGAGAGCCAGAACTGCACCGGCTCCGGCTCCTTCGCGGGCCACTCGGCCAGCAGCCAGCACTCGGGCAGTTCCACGCCGTCGGTCGCGTCGCGGATCTCGCGGCCGGCGGGGCGGATACGCAGCGCGACGAACCGCGAGTACATCCGTTTGAACCCGGTGCGGCCCTTGCCCGGACGGGAGCCCTCGCGCCAGGACACCGGCCTGGCCGCCTTGCGCCCGGCTTCCGTCACCAGGGCCTTCACGCTCTTCGCCGGATCGGGATATCGGGCCACCGGCGGCCGTCCGGTCCCGCTGTAGGGCGGGGTGACGGGCCGGGCGGAGCCCGGCTGGGCGCTGAGGGTGGTGGAGATACCCACGACGTAGTTCAGTCCGCGCTCGTTCAGGCCCAGCCGGAACGCCGCCGCGTCGCCGTAGCCGGCGTCCGCGATGGCCAGCGGGATGTGGACGCCCCACGATCGGGTCTCGTCGACCATGTCCAGGGCGAGCTGCCACTTCTCCACGTGCCCCAGGTCTGCGGGGATCTGGCAGCGTTCGCGGCGGGCCACCTTAGCCGGTTCGGCCTTGTCGGAGGCCGGGTCCCAGGACTTGGGAAGGAACAGCCGCCAGTCGACGGCGGCGGAGGCGCGATCGGAAGCCAGGTGCAGCGAGACGCCGACTTGGCAGTTGGTGACCTTGCCCGCGGTTCCGGTGTACTGCCTCGCAACGCACGCGGAGGCGTCACCGTCCTTGAGGAACCCCGTGTCGTCGATGATCACGGCGGTCGGCTTCAGCTCTGCCTGCATCCGCCAGGCCAGCCGGGCCCGCGCATGCGCGGGATCCCATGGGCTGGTGGTCACGAAGTGCGCCAGCGCCTGTCGGTTCCCGTCCGCGCCAAGCCGCGCTGCCATCGGCTCGACCGACTTGCGCCCGCCGTCCATCAACAGCCCACGCACATAGACCCGTCCCCAGCGCTGCTGATCCCGGCGCGTGAACGCCTCGAACATCTCCGCCGTGAACGTCTCCAGGTCCTCCCGGACCTCCGTCATCTCTCCAGGTGTCACCCACTGCCAACGACACAACCAGCCAACGGACACGCCACAGTTGAACCGATCTGACCAAGCCCTACTAG
>NZ_JBVITE010000163.1:0-1451 GCF_055575155.1 Kitasatospora sp. NPDC034533 | reverse complement strand
GCTTCCTAATGTCGTTGTCAAGCGGCCTCGGTGACCGGCGGTGTGACTTGGTAGCACCGCCGGTCACGGATCAGGGCCCACAGGACGTTGACGCGTCGGCGAGCGAGGGCGAGCACGGCCTGGACGTGCTTCTTCCCCTCCGCGCGCTTGCGGTCGTAGAACGTCCGCGAGTTCGGATCGCAGCGGACGCTGACCAGTGCGGAGGTGTAGAACACGCGCTGGAGTCGGCGGTGGTAGGTGCCCGGCCGGTGGAGATTGCCGCTGACCTTGCCCGAGTCCCTCGGCGCGGGCGCGACACCGGCGAAGGCCGCCAGGGCGTCGGGGGAGTCGAATTCGTTCAGGTTGCCGCCGACGGCGGCAAGGAATTCGGCTCCGAGGATCGCCCCGATGCCGGGGACGCTCTGGACTATGTCGGCGAGTTCGTGCTCGCGAAACCGGCCCTCGATGAGCTTGTCGATCTCGGTGATGTGCTCGTTGAGGGTCATCACCTCCTCGGCCAGGGTGTGGACCAGCTTCGCGATGGTCTTCTCCCCGGGGACGGAGGTGTACTGCCGCTCGGCGGCCTCAACTGCCTTTTCAGCAAGAGATCTTGCGTTTCTGACCTTGCGGTTGGCGAGCCACTTGGTCAGCCGCGCGACCCCGGCCCGGCGGATCGCCGCCGGGCTCTGGTAGCCGGTCAGGAGCTTGAGCGGGCCCACGTTGGTCAGGTCCAGGGCTCGTTCCAGGGCCGGGAACATGCCCAGCAGGGTTCCGCGCAGACGGTTGACGGCACGGGTGCGGTCCTCGACCAGGTCCGCTCGGCGGCCCGTCAGCAGCTTGAGCTCGATGGCGGCCTCGTCGCCGGGGCGGATGGGCCGCAGGTCGCGGCGCATCCGGGCCTGGTCGGCGATCACATAGGCGTCGCGGGCGTCGGTCTTGCCCTCGCCGCGGTAGCCGTCGGCGGCCCGGTTCACCAGCCGACCGGGGATGTACAGGACCTCCTGACCGTGGGCGACCAGCAGGCTCAGCAGCAGGGCCGGCTCCCCGCCGGTCATGTCGATCGCCCAGGTCACCTGGCCGCCGCCGGCCAGGGCGAGAACGTCGCCGATCAGCTGCAGCAGCTCGGGCTCGTCGTTGGCGACCCGCCGCGACAGCAGGGTCTTGCCGTCCGTGTCGAGGGCCAGGCCGTGATGGTGGCCCTTCCCGCTGTCGATCCCCGCCCAGATCCGGCTCATCATGCTCCTGACGTGCGTGTTCGTGCTGTTCGTACCACGGACGACCTCGCCGGCATTGCTCTACTCAGCGACTTTCTCGCACTTCCTAATCGGCGGCCGAGTCGTCGTGGGGTGCCGGGAGGCGAAGCCTGGGAAGCCACGAAACGGCAGCCGCCTGATAGCCACACCCAGCACCCCTGGGCGACCCAACCTTACGAGTGGCTCGATCAACCCAGCTCAGAAGGTAGAGCCGCCTGA
>NZ_JBVITE010000162.1:0-1482 GCF_055575155.1 Kitasatospora sp. NPDC034533 | reverse complement strand
CTTGGGTTCTAACGGTCCTCGCAACACCCGCGATCTGTGGGAGTTGCGAGGACCGTGGCCGTTGGACGCGATGATCTTTCGGGCTTGAGGGAGCGATTCCTCGCACGGCTGGATGCCGTGGGGAACGTGACCGTGGTGGCGCGCGAGCTGGGAGTTAACCGGAACACTGCGTTCGGCTGGGCTCGGAAGGCGGGACGGGGCTCGGTGCGCCTGCCGCGGCGGCACCCCGGGCGTGACGAGTACGAGCGGCTTCGGGCCGCCGGTGTCGCACGCCGGGCGGCGGCCCGGCAGGTCGGCGTGAACGAGCGCACGGCCAAGGACTGGGACTGGGGCGTAAAGAAGACCCGCACCACGCGCACCTACACCGACGGCCGCCGTGTCGACTACACCACCGGGACCGTCACGATGGGCGGCGTGACCACAGCACCAGTGGGCCTGACGGCCCTGGAAAAGCACCTGCATCCCCGGTTCCTGACACTGGCCGAGCGCGAACGGATACGGGACCTCCAGGCGCTGGGTCAGTCGCTGCGGGCGATCGGACGTGCTCTGGGGCGGCCGGCGAGCACGGTCAAGCGGGAGATCGACGCGAACTCGGGCAGCGAGGGCTACCAGCCCTACGCGGCCCACCGGGCGGCGGCAGCCCGCAGGCCCCGGCCCAAGGAGCGCAAGCTGCTGCGCGAAGGCCGGCTACGCGGCTTCGTCCAGGACAAACTGCGCAGGCGGTGGTCACCGGAACAGATCTGCCACGCTCTACCGACGGAGCATCCCGACGACGAGAGCATGCGGGTGAGCGTGGAAACGATCTACCAGGCGCTGTACTTCCAGGCCCGTGGCGGCCTGAAGCGGGAAGTGCAGGCAGCGGTCCGTTCCGGCCGGACCCGCCGCAAACCCCGCCGCGACCCCGAGCGGCGCACCCCGCGGTTCATCGACCCGATGGTGATGATCAGCGACCGCCCCGCCGACGTCGAGGACCGGGCCGTGCCCGGTCACTGGGAAGGGGACCTGATCATCGGCGCGGGCGGGCGCTCCGCGATCGCCACCCTGGTCGAGCGGACCACCCGCTACACCATGCTGGTCCACCTGCCGGGCGGAGCCCACGACGCCGAGACCGTCCGCGACGGCCTCGTCGCCACGATCCAGACCCTGCCCGCCCACCTGCGCGGCTCCCTCACCTGGGACCAGGGCAGCGAGATGGCACGTCACAAGCAGTTCAGCATGGCCACCGGCATGCCCGTCTACTTCTGCGACCCGGCCTCGCCCTGGCAGCGCGGCTCGAACGAGAACACGAACGGGCTCCTGCGGCAGTACTTCCCGAAGGGAACCGACCTGAGCCTGCACAGCCCCGAAGACCTCGAACACGTCGCCCAGGAACTCAACGGCCGCCCACGCAAGACGCTCGGCTGGGATACCCCAGCCGAGCGTCTACGTGATCTACTCACCACCTGAAACCAAGTGGTGTTGCGACGACCCCTTGAACCCAAG
>NZ_JBVITE010000161.1:0-1486 GCF_055575155.1 Kitasatospora sp. NPDC034533 | reverse complement strand
TGAGTTTCCTGAGTCAACCTCTATGCCGCCGGAGCCGTCTCGGGAGTCGTTTTGATCTTGTTGTTGGTCTGGTGGGTGACGGGGTCGTAGGGGGTGCCGTCGCGCCGACAGGCCCAGATCACTCGCAGCCAGGCGCGGGCGAGGATGCGGACGGCGTGGGGGTGGCGCTTCTTGCGGGCCCGGGCGTCGGTGTAGATCTTCGCGGCCCAGTCGCTGCCGTGCCGGCTGTTGTCGGCGAACGTGGTGATCGCGATGCGGGCCCGTCGGTTGGTGGCGACGCGGAAGGTCACCGCGCGGGACTTGCCGGAGGCCCGGGTGACCGGCACGACACCGGCCTCGGCGATGAACTGCTCGCAGGACTCGGCGCGTTCGAGGATCGGGCCGATCTCGCCGATGATCTGTCCGAGGTTGACCTTGCCGATGCGGGGCATGCTGGCCAGCAGCGGCGCGTAGGGGTGGGCGTCGACGGCTTCGGCGATCGCCTTGTCGAGCTCGCGGATCGTGGCACGTATGCCTCGTACCAGCTGGACCTGGACTCGGATGAGGGTCGCGACCGTGGCCTCGCCGAGCCTGCTCGCGGCGGCCGGGGCGGCGCGCATCCGGTCGATGAGGACCTGGCCGGACCGCTTGCCGGAGTATCCGCGCCGCTTGCACCATGCCTCCAGCCTGGACGGGGTGAGCTTGGCGGCGGCCTGCGGGGTCGGGTAGCGGTCGAGGAATTCCAGGGCGATGTCGCTGTCGCGGTCGGCGAAGACGGCCTTGCCGCCGGGCCACAGTTGGTCGAGCTGGGCGTCGAGCTGGTTAACGGCGGCAACCTTGGCCTCGACGTGGTCGGCGCGCTGGCGGGTGAGGGCCTGCAGTTCCAGGGTCCGGGGATCGGTCGGGACCAGGCGGCGCAGTTGGTGGCCGTCGGTGCGCAGGTAGTCGGCGAGCTTCATGCTGTCGCCGGCGTCGGTCTTGGCCTTGGAGGCGCCCCAGCGCGGGCGCATCGCGTGGAATGCGTTCGGGTGTACCGGCACGACCGGGTGGCCGGCGGCCAGCAGCCGGTCAACCACCAGGCCGCGGGTGGTCTCGATCGCCACCGGCAGGTCGGCCGGACTCCCGTGCTTGCGCAGGCGCTTGAGCGTGGCTTCGATGCCTTGCTCGGTGTGCGCGAGTTCCCAGCGGTCCACTCTGGTGCCGGAGTTGTCCATGACGGTGACGTCGTGGGTCTCGGTCGCCCAGTCCCATCCGATGAACACGAAGGTCGTACTCCTGTGACGTCGACGGAGCACCTGCCCGGTGGTGAGGTCGTCTGCCGGGAGCTCATTAATCGGCCCTCTGCGGGGCGTGTCCCTGATGCCGATCAGACGGCCTCGGCCCGGCGGGGCTGGCATAACTCACGCTGGCCGTCGAACGGCTCGCGACACTGGCCATGCACCCACCGGGACCGAGAGGTCACAACCCTACCGAAGAGGGCTGCAGAAGGGATGGTCCTCTAATGAGC
>NZ_JBVITE010000160.1:0-1565 GCF_055575155.1 Kitasatospora sp. NPDC034533 | reverse complement strand
GCCGATGCGGTCGCCAGGGCCGGCGCCGAGGGTGTGGAGGTGGTGGGCGAGCTGGTTGGAGCGTTCGTCGAGTTCCCGGTAGGTGAGTTGTTCGTCGCCGCACACCACGGCCACGGACCGAGGCTTGGCGGCCGCCTGGGCCTCGAACATGCCGAGGGTCAGTACCTGGTTGGTCGGTTCGGTGTGCAGGCGGGACACGGGGTTGTTCTCCACTTCGGGTAGACGTGCGGCTGTGGCGTCGCCCTCGGGGTCGACGGCCATGGCTTCGAGGACGAGCCGGTACATGGAGGCGAGCCGCTCTGCGGCGGGTCGGCCAAGTGCTCCGGGGCTCGCCTTGACGACAAGGGTTCCGCCGGTCGCGACGATGCTGACGGCGAACTCGTTGGCTCCGGTGCCGAGGCCTGCTTCGACGTCGATCGTGTCGACGTCGACCTGGTGGAAGTCCAGGTGCTCGAACATGACCGGGATGAGGCGCTGTCCGGTGCCCGCTTCGTGCTGGATGGTGGGGAGGGGGTAGCGGCGGTGGGTCCAGATGTCGGCTTCCTGGGCGTAGACCTGTTCGACGAGTTGGCGCCAGGTGCCGGTGGGGCGGTGGGCGGGGAAGGGCAGGGTGTTGAGGTGCATGCCCAGGACGCGGTCGGCGCCGGGGGCCTCGAGGCGGCCGTGGAAGACGACGCCGGTGTGGAAGGCGTCGTCGGCCGTGAGCGAGCTCATGACCTTGAGGTGGGCGGCGAGCAACACGCTCTTGAAGGACGTGTCGGACTGCTTGGCCAGGCTTCGGAGATCCTCTTCGAGATCCTGGTAGCTCGTCACGAGCCGGAGCGGCTTGCCGGATCCGTCCTTGGCACCCCAGCCTTCCGGCAGGCGTAGCGGTGTGTGTCGTCGGACGACGTCCTGCCAGAAGGAGCGGCTGTCGGGGTTGGCGAGTGATTCGAGTTCGGCGGTGATGAAGTCCGCGTAACGCACCGACGGGGCCTGGTAGCCGGGTAGTTCACGGCCGTCACGCAGGTGCTGGTAGCACTCGACGATCTCCATGAGGAGGGTGTTGAGGCTCCAGCCCTCGGCGATGGCGTGGTTGTAGCTGAAGGTGAGGCGCCAGGCGTCGTCCTGTTCGAGGTGGACGGCGACGCGCATGAGGGGGGCGGTGGCGAGGTCGAAGCCGGTGGCCCATTCCTGGTCGGCGTGGTCGCGCAGGGCCTGGTGGAGCTGTTCGGTTTCGAGTTCGCGCCAGTCGTGGACGGTCAGTGGCAACTCAGCTGTTTGGTGGACGAGTTGGAGGGGCTGGGAGTAGCCGTCGAGGTGCATGGAGGTGCGCAGGATGTCGTGGCGTCGGGTGACGGTGTCGAGGGCCTGGCGCAGGGCCGGCAGGGAGAACGCACGATCCGCCGGGATCCGGAACGAGTTGATGTTGTGGTAGAGACCGTCGGGCTGGGTGGTGGCCAGCATCTCGACGAGCATGCCGGTCTGGACCTGGGACAGGGGGTAGGCGTCGACCACGTCGGCCGGGAGCGCGGCACGGTCCTCGTCGCTGATCAACGAGAACGGTGCGACCGCGCGGATCAGCG
>NZ_JBVITE010000159.1:0-1576 GCF_055575155.1 Kitasatospora sp. NPDC034533 | reverse complement strand
CGCACCCAGGCCGACTTCATCGACACCCTCCACAACCCCGCCATCGAAGCCCGCGTCGAAAGCTGGGAAGACCACCGCCTGGCCGACGGCCAGGCGCCCTACGACGCCGCGTTCTGCATCAACGCCCTCGAACACTTCGTCCTGTCCTCCCTCACCCCCAAAGAACGCACCCAGCGCTACCGCGTCTTCTTCAAGCAGGTCCACTCCCTCCTCAAGCCCGGCGCCCGCTTCGTCCTGCACACCATGACCGTCGAGAACCCCCCACTGCGCCGCCGGCTCCTCGACGACCTCAAATTCCTCCAGCGCGAGGAATTCGAAGGCTGCCACATCCCCCGCCTGCCCGAACTCACCGCCGGCCTCGACGGGCTCTTCGAAGTCACCGAGATCCGCAACGAACCCGAATCCTTCGCCCGCGCCTGCCGCGCCTGGCTCCAGCTCCTCGCCGCCCGCCGTACCGAAGCCGTCACCATGACCGACGAGACCACCGTCGCCCGCTTCGAACGCTACCTCGACATCTTCGCCTACACCCTCGAAGACCACATCTTCAACAACTTCCGCGTCACCCTCACCCGCCGCGCCTGACCCACACCCCCCGGCACACCCCCGGCACACACCCAGGGGGCCACCCCGGCACACGTGGGCACACACCCGGGCACACGCGGGCACACACGTGGAGCCCCCCGGCACACCCGGGCACACACCCGGGGGGCCACCCCGGCACACCCCCCAGGCACACGCGGGGCCACCCCGACACACCCCCGGCACACCCCCGGCACACACCAGGGCACCCCGCACCGCCCCGGCACCCCCGGCACACCACCACCCGCCCCACCCCGGGCAGGCCCGGAACCCGGACACGAACGCACCCCGACGCCCCACCACACCCGGCCCGCCCCCCACCCCCACCCCCCGCGCCCGGCCCGCGCCGCCCCGCCTCACACCCCGAACAAGCCCCGACCCCCGCCCCAGACGACGAGGACACCCGAACACCCGGGGCCACCCCGCACGCGCCACCAACCCACCGTCACCCCGCCGCCGCCCCGCCCCACACCCCGAACAAGCCCGGCACCACGCCCCGCACCCCCGCACTACCGCCCCGCACACCCCAACCAAAGGACACCCCGACCATGACCACCACCCCCGCCCCCCACCACACCACCCAAACCACAACCCCCCACCCCACCCCCCAAACCACCCCCACCAAACCCCCCCTACGCCACCTCACCACCGCCATCATCGGCGCCGGCATCAGCGGCATCGGCACCGCCATCGCCCTCCTCAAAGCCGGCATCCACGACTTCCTCGTCTTCGAACGCGCCACCGACCTCGGCGGCACCTGGCGCGACAACACCTACCCCGGCTGCGCCTGCGACGTCCAAGCCCACCTCTACTCCTACTCCCACACCCGCAACCCCCACTGGAAATCCACCTTCGCCACCCAAACCGAAGTCCACACCTACCTCAAACACTGCGCCACCCGACACGGCATCGAACCCCACCTGCGCTACAACCACGAACTCCTCAACGCCACCTGGAACAACACCCACCACCACTGGGACATCCACACCAGCCAAGG
>NZ_JBVITE010000158.1:0-1617 GCF_055575155.1 Kitasatospora sp. NPDC034533 | reverse complement strand
CGCGTCAACGTCCTGTGGGCCCTGATCCGTGACCGGCGGTGCTACCAAGTCACACCGCCGGTCACCGAGGCCGCTTGACAACGACATTAGGAAGCCGAGGGGAGCAGCCCACCGGTGAACAGGGCGCGGCGCTCCTCCTCGGTCAGGCCGCCCCAGACTCCGTACGGCTCCCGGGCCGCGAGGGCGTGGCGCCGGCACTCCACCCTCACGTCGCAGCCGGCGCAGACCGCCTTCGCCGCCTCCTCCCGGGCCCGGGCGGCGGCCACGGGCTCGTCCACGGAGCGGCCGAAGGCGCCGCCCTCCGCCGTGCGGCAGGCCCCCTCGGACTTCCGGCTCCACGGGCGCTGCGGTGCTTCGGGCAGGTACGAGAGGTCGGCCACGGCGGTTCCTTCCGATCGACGTACGCGGTTGCCCCGCTCGTCTAACCCCGTGCCGCCCGTTCATGCCACCCCACGGATCGGCCCGTTGCTGCGATCGGGCGAATCCGGCGTCCGCGGGTGACGACCGGGCCCCACCGGGCAGGCGCGGGACATGGTGCAGATCGGATACACGATGATGACCGAGCAGCGGGGCCCGAGGGGCCTCGTCTCCGACCTGGTGCTCGCCGAACGCGCGGGCTTCGACTTCTCGGTGGTGTCGGACCACACCTTCCCGTGGCTGGACGAGCAGGGCCACGCCCCCTACGCCTGGGCGGTCCTGGGCGCGGCGGCGCAGGCCACCTCGCGGATACCGCTGATGACCTACGTGACCTGCCCGACCTTCCGTTACCACCCCGTGGTGGTGGCGCAGAAGGCCGCGACCCTCCAGTTGCTCTCCGAGGGCCGGTTCCGGCTGGGCCTGGGCAGCGGGGAGAACCTCAACGAGCACGTGGTGGGCCGGGGCTGGCCGGCCGTGGCGGTGCGCGAGGAGATGTTCGCCGAGGCCGTGGAGATCATCCGGGCGCTGTTCGGCGGCGGGTACGTGACCCGGCGCGGAAAGCACTTCGACGTCGTCGGCGCACGGCTGTGGGACCTGCCGGAGCAGCCGCCGCCGATCGGCATGGCGGTGTCCGGCCCGGTCTCCTGCGCCCTGGCGGGGCGGCTCGCCGACCTGGTGATCGCCGTCGAGCCGGACGCCGGACTGGTCTCCGGCTTCGCCGAGCACGGCGGCGCCGGAAAGCCCGCGGTGGGGCAGCTGCCGGTGTGCTGGGACACCGACCGGGACGAGGCCGTGCGCCGGGCCCACGAGCAGTTCCGGTGGTTCGGCGGCGGCTGGAAGGTCAACGCCGAACTGCCGGGCACGGCGGGCTTCGCCGCCGCGAGCCGGTTCGTCCGGCCCGAGGACGTGGCCCGCTCGATCCCGTGCGGCGACCGGGTCGAGGACTTCGTCGAGGCCGTCCGCCCGTTCGTCGACGCCGGATTCGACGAGGTGGCCCTCGTCCAGGTCGGCGGCGACAGCCAGCCCGCCTTCCTGCGCTGGGCGGAGGAGACCCTGCTGCCCGCCCTGCGCGCCGCCTTCCCAACCCGGCCGTCCCGGGCCTTTTAGGGCTCTCCTGCTTGATGTGTGGGTCAGGCTGTTGAGGGTTGGCGTCCGGGGAGGGTGGGCCGGGGCCCTGCGAGGGTCAGCATGACGAGGGCG
>NZ_JBVITE010000157.1:0-1910 GCF_055575155.1 Kitasatospora sp. NPDC034533 | reverse complement strand
ACAGCGGCACCGCAGTGGTTCAACAGCAAAGGTAGACGCGCCGCACCGCGCGCGATCCTCCTACTGCAAGATCCACTTCTGAAACACGCCCTAGTAGCCCACGGTGCCAGCCGGGGCACCAGCCTCCCCCCGCCTATTCACCCGCATGAGCGACCTTGGACCGCTCACTCTGCTGCGGGCCATCTGCACGCCCCGTGTCGGGCGTGGTTCGGTCCGGTCAGGCTGTGGGCGGTGCTGGTGCGAAGTACTCGCGGAGCATCTCGGTGGTCCACGCGGGTTGGCGGACCTCTCCGCGTGGGCCGAACTCTTCGAACCAGGGCTTCACCTCCAGCACGGGGGTTCCGTCGATGGCGTCCAGGTCCTCGACGTGCAGGTCGAGGCCGTCGACCTTGACGAGTCGGCAGCGGGAGGATCCGAGCCAGTTGATGCGACGCATGTTCCGATGGCCGAATACGCCGACCTCGGGCCAGTCCGGGTTGTCGCGCGGGCGGCGCGCACCGAAGTGCAGGTCAGTCTGGTCGGTTCGGTGGAATCGGAAGATGACGTCGAGGTGGCTGAACTCTTCCAGCCCCTTCGTCGCGTCGAGCGGGAACCGGTCGTGGTCGAGGCGGATGATGGCGCGTGTTCCTCCCCAGTAGTCGTCGGTCGGTTCCGCGCGCCCTCCCACAACGTATCCGAGCGTTTCCACATTGAAGACATCGCTCATTTGTTTTCCCCTCCGGAACGAACCACGCCGGGACGGCGGGTCAGATGGTGGCCGCCAGGTATTCGGCGGCGCGCTGGTCAACGGCATCGATGATGGGCACCTTCCGTCCACGGTAAGGGGACAGCGTGCTGCGGATCTGGAGTGCGACGTTGCGGGTGCGGGCGGAACGAACAGTCTGCATGGCGCTAAGCGACCGGGCCCAGATCGTGCACGCCTCCTCAATGGAGTTCTGGCTGGCCTTCACAAGGCCGAGGTGGCCGAGGGTGACCGCGTGGGTGCGCGTGAAAGCGGACGCCTTCCGTGTCGCGGCGCTGCGTTCGAACTCCCTGGCCGCGCCGTCCAAGTCGCCTATGTCACGCAGCGCTGACGCGGTCTCGTGCGCGAGCGAAGCCTCGGCGAAGAAGAACACCCTGGCTGGCTCGTCGTCGCCGGGAGAGGCAGCCGACAGGTCCCGTTCGGCCTGAAGCAGCGCGGCGTACGCGTCGGCCCTGTGCCCTGCGGCGGCGAGGGCGCGGGCGTTGACGACCCCGAGCAGAGACCGCTCGCGTGGGCTGGCGAGTTCGTACCGTCGACTGGCCATGGATGCCTCGGCGACCCTGACGGCATGGTGCGGCTTCCCGAGGTCAATCGCTTGGTGGGCCATGGCGCGAAGGACATGGCCGGCCATCGCGGGATCGTCCGCCTCGGCCGCCAGCTTGACGGCGACGGTGTAGTAGTGCTGGGCGGTGGGGTGTTCGCCGTTGTCGAATGCTGTCCACCCTGCTAGGTAAGCGAGTTCGGAGGCAGCGGAGAACATGTCCTGCCGTACGCGGTCGGAGGCGAAGGAGCCTCGGAGGAAGTCTCCGACATCCGTGAGAAGGTACTGCGCTACCGCGGTGCGTCCGTGTCCGCCGCCGCGTCGCTGGTCGAGTTGGGAGAAGAGGCCCGTCATCTCACGGACGGCATCCACATCGGCCCGGCCGGCACGGTGCTGGGTGATTCGTCGGCTTCCGGTGCGGGCCATGTGCTCCCACCAGCTGTCGGGCGGGATGCTCAGCGAGCCGAGCGAGAAGGTGAGCGTGCGGAGGAGCTGTCTGCGTTCCACGTCAACGTCGATCCGTCCAAGAGCCGCTAGTACTGCAACGGTGCTTACCGTGACGTTCGTTGGGTTCGCTCGTTGGGCTGTTCATGGGTGGGGACATATCCGAGGTCGATGCTCGTTTCT
>NZ_JBVITE010000156.1:0-1987 GCF_055575155.1 Kitasatospora sp. NPDC034533 | reverse complement strand
GTCATTGGTAGTCAGGGGCGCGGTGCCCAGTGGGCCCGTTTCCCCGTTCCCCTTTCAATCCGTGCGTGCGGTTTTCCCGCACACGGCTTACCGATGATCTTCTTGACTGGGTTACGCGGTCTTCGGATAGCGAATCGTGCCACGCAGGCGGTACAGGCCGTGCCCGTTGAACCACTCTTCCGTCCACTCCTTGTGCTGACCCCTTCGCAGGTTGCGACCCCGTTTCCTCACCATGAGTCCTTGGAGGCGCCACACAACGTAGCGGTCGATCTGGGTGAACTTCCGGGCGGCGTTCCCGGTTCGGAAGTAGGCGCCCCAGCCGCGCAGGATCGGATTCAACTCCGCGATCACCTCGCGGATGTCCGTTCCCGTCCGACGGCGGTCGGTCCTGTCATGGACCTTCTCCCGGAGTCGCTTCATCGCCGCCTGCGAGGGCCAGCGATGCAGGTAGAAGCGCACCTTGCGGTACTTCTCCCACATCCGGCCCGAGAAGCGGGCTCTGAAGTGGCAGCCGAGGAAGTCGAGTCCTTCCCGGCCCTCTCTGAGATCGACCACTTTCGTCTTGTCCGGGTGCAGCTCCAGCCCCAGCCCGCCGAGGATCTCCCCGACCGCCGCCAAGGCCGCCCTGGCATTGGCCACCGACCGGCACAGAACGACACCATCGTCCGCGTACCGCACCAGCTCACCGACACCGCGCTCCGCGAGCTCGGTGTCCAGGACGTGCAGGTAGATGTTGGCCAGCAGGGGTGAGATCACCCCGCCCTGCGGAGTTCCGGCGACCGTCCGCCGCACCTCCCCGTCCACCATCACACCCGCCTGGAGCCACAACCGCAGCAGCTTGAGCACCCTGCGGTCCGACACCTTCCGCCCCACCTCGGTGAGAAGGCGACCGTGGTCGATCTCGCCGAAGAAGTTGCGGATGTCGAACTCCACCACGACACAGCGGCCCTCGATGAAACCCGTCCGAAGACGCTCCATCGCCTGCAACGCCGACCGCTTCGGCCGATATCCGTACGAGGACGGCAGGAAATCCGCCTCGAACACCGGCTCCAGGACGATCCTCGCCGCCTGCTGGGCCACCCTGTCGCGCACCGTGGGAATGCCCAGCGGCCGCTTGCCACCCTGTGGTTTCGGGATGTCCACACGCCTGGCCGGCGCGGGACGATACGTGCCCGAGCGGAGAGCGAGCTGGAGTTCGCCGAGCATCCGCCGAACCCCGTACTCCTTCTCCACGAACTCCAGGGTGACCCGATCCACCCCGGCGCTCCCTCTGTTGGCCCGGACCCGCTCCCACGCCTCCCACAGGACGTCACCCCTGTGGATACGGTCGTACAGGGCATGGAAACGCCGCTCCGGAGACTGCTTGGCCGCAGCCCATAGCGCACGTTGGAGTTTTCGCACTTTCAGGACGGACGCCCGTCCATCCACTACGACGGGGAACTCCCCGCCGGGGTGGTTGACCGGTCTCTCTCCGGCCATGCCCTCGCGCTTACCTCCGCCACGAGCGTGATCAAAGTTGGGGCCCTTCCCTCCCGGCGCGTTGTGTTGCACGCCGATCAGCGGTACTACGACCCCATCAGACTCCCGCTGCCCTCCGGACGACTTCACCATCGGCTTATACGTCCGGTCTCTTGCCCGACGAAAGGCACAGGCAGACGGGTCTCTCCTGTTCCGGCCCAGACTATGCACACGTGCCGCCCTCCATACCCCGGAAGAACCCCGAGGGCTGACCCCGGAACAGGGCCCCCAGGACATGGCCTTCGCCCCGACATGACGGGCTCGGCTTCTCCGCTGTAGCTCTGACGAGGCTGCAAGGTTCGCTTGATGCTACGGCCCGCGTGCTTGCTCCCTCCGAAGAGGCTCTCGACATCCCGCTCAGCCCGCCGCGTCTCCACGACGAACCGGGACCTGCTACCGGGCACTCCGGTGTCTACCCGGACGGGACTCACACCCGTAAGCCTGGACCAGCTTTCAGGACGCAACATGC
>NZ_JBVITE010000155.1:0-2008 GCF_055575155.1 Kitasatospora sp. NPDC034533 | reverse complement strand
CGGAACCGTCAACGCCGACACCCCGAGCCCGGTGTCATTCCACTCCACCAACACCCGACGACGCTCATCCGCACCCAACACCTCGACCCCGCTCAGCGGGAGGTCGGAGCCTCCGCTCAGCGCGCTCTCCAGAGCGGCCACCAGGTTCTCGATGCCCGAGTGCAGTAGACCGCAGACGGCCTCCGGGGAGACCGGTGCGACCGCACTGACGACCAGCCGGAAGTCGGCCCCCAGGTCGTCGATCGCTACGGTGAGGGGGTAGTTGGTGCGTTCCCGGCTGAAGACGACGTCGATGCCGTCCGAGATGGCGGCCTGGCGGGCCGGGCCCTGGCTGTGCCGGTAGGTGAAGAGCGAGGTGAACAGCGGCTGGTCCCCCAGCACACCGCTGGCACGCTGCGCGAGCGTCAGCGGCGCGTGCTCGTGCTCCAGCAGCTCAGCCAGCATTCCACGCATCCCGGTGACGGCCTCGGCCGCACCGAGCCCGTCCAGCCGCACGCGGACCGGCAGGGTGTTGATGAACGGGCCCGGCACCCGGTCGGCGCCGGCGCCGGCGTTCATCCGGCCGAACAGCACCGTCCCGAACACCACGTCGTCACGGCCGCTGACCGCTGCCAGCACCCGCGCCCACGCCACGTGCAGAACAGTCGCCGGGCTGGCGCCGAGCCGCCGCGCCACCTCGCGCAGGCGCTCCGCCACCGTCCCGTCCACGTCCAACCGGACCCGGACCGAGTCCGAACCGTCGCCGCGCACGTCCACCAGGCCGAACGGCGCGGTCGGCTCGGTGACATCGCCCAGCAGCTCAGCGAAGAACCGCTCGTGCTCCTCCGGCGTCACGCCACCACGCGCCTGCGCCACGAAGTCGCGGAACGGCAGCGGCTGCGCCAGCGTGTCGGCGTGACCGGCCAGGATCGCCCGGACCTCTCCGACCAGCACCTCCAGCGCCGTGTGGTCACGGACCAGCTGGTGGATCTGCAGCATCCCGAGCCACCGTTCGGTCCCCGGCTCCGCCGCAGCCCGGATCCCGAGCAGCGGGGCGTGACCGATGTCCATCGACGGACCACCGGCCGCCAGCAGCTCGGCTGCCGGATCCTCCGTGGCCGGGTCCAGCTGGACCTCAGTCACCGGCAGCACGGCATGACGCCACACCACCTGGACCGGCTCCCGCAGGCCCTCCCACACCACACCGGTGCGGTAGATGTCATGCCGGTCCACGACCTGCTGCAGCGCACCCGCGAACGCGTCCAGCCGCTCCCGGGAGTCGAAGCCCAGCACGATCGGCAGCACGTACACATCGCTGCCGCTGTGGGAACCCAGCAGGTGGTGGAAGAGCAGACCCTCCTGCAGCGGCGCCAGCGGATACACATCCGCAACATTGGCCGCGCCGCCCTCGACGCTCGCGACCACGAGTGCGACCTCCTCAGCGGACAGGTCGACCAGCGGCAGCATCTCCGGCGTGATCTCCTGAGCACCCTCGGGGATCGCGTTCGGCGGCACCACCACCAGCTCCGGACCCGCCACCGCCGCCAGGCTCGCCACGGTCGGCGTCTCGAACAACGCCCGCACCGACACCGACACACCACGCCCGCGCAGCTTCTCCACCAGCGACACCGCCAGCAACGAATGACCACCCAGCATGAAGAAGTCGTCATCGACCCCCACACTCTCCAGACCCAGCACCTCCGCGAACGCCTGGCAGAGAATCTCCTCGCGGGCGGTCGCAGGTCCGCGGCCACGTGCGGCGGCGCCGGCGGCGTAGTCGGGGGCGGGCAGGGCGCGGCGGTCCAGCTTGCCGTTACCCGACAGCGGCAGCGCCTCCAGCACCACCACGGCCGACGGCACCATGTACTCCGGCAGCCTCCCGGCAACAAACTTCCGCACTGCAGCCGACAGTTCGGTGTGGTCTGCCTCTTCGTCGTCGGCGACGACGTAGGCCACCAGGCGCACGTCACCGGGGGTGTCCTCGCGGGCCACCACCGCGGCCTGGGCGACCTGCGGGTGCCCGGCGATC
>NZ_JBVITE010000154.1:0-2151 GCF_055575155.1 Kitasatospora sp. NPDC034533 | reverse complement strand
ACTCACACGGCGGGCGCGGGCCGCGCACCGGCCACGCCCCAGGAGCAGGCCCTGTGCGACGCGTTCGCGCAGGTCCTCGGACTGGAGAAGGTCGGCGTCGACGACGACTTCTTCGCCCTGGGCGGCCACTCGCTGCTGGCGATGCGGCTGATGAACCGGATCCGCACGGCGCTGGGCGCGGAAGTGACGATGGGGATGTTGTTCGAGGCGCCGACGGTCGCCGAGCTCGCGAAGCGGGTTGGAAGTCAGAAGTCTGCCCGGCCCGCACTGCGGCCGCGCAAGAAGAAGGAGTCCTGATGTTTCCGTTGTCGTTCGCGCAGCGCCGTCTGTGGTTCATCGATCAGTTCGAGGGGCCTAGCGCGCTGTACAACAGTCCGGTTGTGTTGGGACTCTCGGGCGAAGTCGACCACCAGGCTCTGGGTGCAGCGCTGCGAGATGTGCTGGAGCGGCACGAGGTGCTGCGGACGATCTTCCCCGCGACAGATGGCGAGCCGTACCAGCAGGTCCTGGAGATGGACGAGCTGGACTGGGATCTGGAGCTGGCCGAGGTGGCCCCGGCGGATCTGCCGCGGGTGGCGGCCGAGGCGACCAAGCACGTCTTCGAGCTGGCGAAGGAGGTCCCGTTCCGGGCGACGCTGCTGACCGCGACCCCGGACGACCACGTCCTGGTGCTGGCGATCCACCACATCGCCACCGACGGGTGGTCGAAGGCCCCACTGACACGGGACATCGTGGCGGCGTACGCGGCGCGCCGGGAGAGCCGGGCGCCCGAGTGGGAGCCGCTGCCGGTGCAGTACGGCGACTACGCCCTCTGGCAGCGCGAGCTGCTCGGCGAGACCGACGACCCGGAAAGCCTGCTCTCCCGCCAGGTGGCTTACTGGCGCGGGGAGTTGGCGGGAATACCCGAGGAGCTTGAGCTTCCGTTCGACCGCCCGCGTCCGCCGGTCTCGAGCCGCCAGGGGCACGGGGTGCCCCTGGCGGTCCCGGCCGAACTGCACGGCAAGCTGATGGAGTTGGCGCGCGCCGAGGGCGTGACGCTGTTCATGGTGCTGCAGGCCGCGCTGGCGGTGCTGCTGTCCCGCCTGGGTGCCGGTACGGACATCCCGATCGGCGCGGCGGTGGCCGGTCGCACCGACGAGGCGCTGGACGACCTGGTCGGATGCTTCGTCAACACCCTGGTCATCCGCACCGACCTGTCCGGCGACCCGACGTTCCGTGAGGCGCTGGCGCGCGCCCGGACGGCCGGCCTGGGCGCCCTCGCGCACGAGGACGTGCCGTTCGAGCGGCTGGTGGAGGAGCTGGCCCCGGCCCGGTCGCTGGCGCGCCACCCGCTGTTCCAGACGATGCTGACGCTGCAGAACACCGGACGAGCTTCGGTGAGCACCCCGGGCGTGCGGATCGGCGGCGTGTCCTCGGAGCTGGCCGCGGGGCTGCCGGCGGCACAGGTAGCGGCCAAGTTCGACCTGGACGTGATGGTCGGCGAGTCCTACGACCGCGAGGGGCGGCCGGCCGGGCTGCGCGGCACGGTGACCGCGGCCGCGGATCTGTTCGACCCGGTGTCGGTGGAGCGGCTGGTCGGTCGTTGGGTGCGGGTGCTGGAGGTGGTGGCCGCCGATCCCGGGCTGCGGTTGAGTGCGGTGGAGGTGGTGGACGAGGCTGAGCGCCGGCAGGTGTTGGTGGAGTGGAACGACACTGCTGTTGAGGTGCCGGTGTCGTCGGTGTTGGGGTTGTTCGAGGCGCAGGTGGCGCGGACGCCGGGTGCGGTGGCGGTGGTTGCCGGTGGTGTGGAGGTGTCGTTCCGCGAGTTGGATGTGCGGGCGAACCGGTTGGCGCATCTCTTGGTGGCGCGGGGTGTGGGTGTGGAGTCGGTGGTGGGTCTGTGCCTGCCGCGGAGTGTGGATGCGGTGGTGGCGCTGCTGGCGGTGTGGAAGGCCGGGGGCGCGTACCTGCCGATCGATCCGGAGTACCCGGCGGAGCGGATCGCCTTCATGCTGGCGAACGCGAGCGCTGTGTGTGTGGTGACGTCGCAGGCGTGCGCACCGGATGCCTCGGTGGCGGTGCCGATGGTGGCTCTGGATGACCCGGCGGTGCAGGAGGCGCTTCAGGCCGCTCCGGTGTCGGTGCCTGGGGTGTCGGTGGGGTCGGAGGGTC
>NZ_JBVITE010000153.1:0-2190 GCF_055575155.1 Kitasatospora sp. NPDC034533 | reverse complement strand
CCTTCAGCACCGCCAGCAGCGACACCACCAGCTCGACACCGCGCTCCATGCAGACCGCGACCACCGACTCCGCACCCACACCACGATCCACCAGGAAGTGCGCCAACCGGTTCGCCCGCTCGTCCAACTCGCGATACGTCAGCTCGACACCCTCACCCACCACCGCAACCGCATCCGGCGCCTGCGCCACCCGCTCCGCGAACACCCCCGGAACCGTCAACGCCGACACCCCGAGCCCGGTGTCATTCCACTCCACCAACACCCGACGACGCTCATCCGCACCCAACACCTCGACCCCGCTCACCCGGACCTCCGGGTCGAGCAGCACCGTCTCCAGCACCCGCACCCAGGCCACGGCGATCCGCTCCACCGACGACTGGTCGAACAGGTCAGTCGGACCGGTCAGCGTTCCGCGCAACCCTGCCGGACGGCCGCCGGCGTCGAACGTCTCACCGACCGTCATGTCCAGGTCGAAGACGGACCTCGACGCCCCCGACGAGAACGACTCTGCCTGCACACCCGCCAGGTCCATTGCCGACCGCGCGGTGTTCTGGACCGCGAGCATCACCTGGAAGAGCGGATTGCGCGCCATGGAGCGGGCTGGGGCGAGCGCCTCCACCAGCCGCTCGAACGGCACGTCCTGGTGCCCCAAGGCCCCGAGGCCCGTCTTGCGTACCCGTCCCAGTAGTTGGCGGAACGAAGGGTCGCCGGACAGGTCGGTCCGCATGACCAGGGTGTTGACGAAGAACCCGACCAGGTCGTTCAGCGCCTCATCGGTGCGACCGGCCACCGCCGCGCCGATCGGGATGTCCGTACCGGCACCCAGGCGGGACAGCAGCACCGCCAGCGCGCCCTGGAGCACCATGAACGGCGTCACGCCCTCGGCCCGCGCCAGCTCCGCCAACCGCGCGTGCGCCTCGGCCGGGACCGCGAAGGAGACCGTGTGTCCCTGGTTGCCCGCGACCGCGGGACGTGGCCGATCGAACGGCAACTCCAATTCCTCCGGGACCCCCGCCAGAGCCTGCTTCCAGTAGGCGACCTGGCGGGAGATCACACTGTCCGGGTCCTCCTTGTCGCCCAGCAGGTCCCGCTGCCACAGCGCGTAGTCCGCGTACTGCACCGGCAGCGGCTCCCACTCGGGCGCCCGGCCCTCCCGGCGCGCCGCATAGGCAGCGGACAGGTCCCGACCCAGCGGCCGCCGCGACCAGCCATCACTCGCGATGTGGTGGACGACCAGCGCCAACACATGCTCGTCCGGACCTGCCGAGAACAGCGTCGCGCGGATCGGGACGTCGACGGACAGGTCGAAGGGGTACCGGCCGGCCGCGGTGACCGCGGCCGCCAGCTCCTCCTCGGCGACCTCGGCCAGCTGCAGCTCCCAGTCGAGCTCGTCCAGCTTCACGATCCGCTGGTAGGGCTCGCCGTCGAGCACGGCGAACACCGTCCGCAGCACCTCGTGCCGCCCCAGCACGTCCCGCAGGGCCGCCGCCAGGGCGTCCCGGTCCACCTGCCCCGAGAGCCGCACGGCGATCGGGCTGTTGTAGTGCGCTCCCGGCCCCTCGAACTGGCCGATGAACCACAGCCGCCGCTGTGCGAAGGACAACGGGTACATCAGGACTCCTCGTTGTTGCGCATCGGCCGCAGGGCGGGCCTGGTCGGCTTCTGATTGGCAATGCGGGTCACCAGTCCGGCGACCGTCGGCGCCTCGAACACATCCGCGATACCCACCTCGGCGCCGAGGAGCGTGCGGATCCGGCTCACGAGCTGGGTGGCCAGCAGCGAGTGCCC
Organism: Kitasatospora sp. NPDC034533; assembly: GCF_055575155.1. NCBI lineage: Bacteria > Bacillati > Actinomycetota > Actinomycetes > Kitasatosporales > Streptomycetaceae > Kitasatospora > Kitasatospora sp. NPDC034533. Next base: position 402 of record NZ_JBVITE010000153.1, on the reverse strand, counting down.
GCCCAGATCGAAGAAGTCGTCGTCGACGCCCACGCTCTCCAGGCCCAGCACGTGCGCGAACGCCTCGCACAGGGCCTGCTCCTGCGGCGTGGCCGGCGCCCGGCCCGCGCCCGCCGTGTACTCGGGGGCGGGCAGCACGCGGCGGTCGATCTTGCCGTTGACCGTCAGCGGCAGCGCATCCAGCACCACCACCGCCGACGGCACCATGTACTCCGGCAACCGCTGCCCGGCAAACGCCTTCACCAGATCCGGCAGCCCGGCCCCGTCCACACCCTCGGCCGGCACCACGTACGCCACCAGACGCACATCACCGGGGCTGTCCTCACGGGCGACCACCGCAGCCTGCGCGACCCGCGCATGCCCGACGATCACCGCCTGAACCTCACCCGGCTCGATCCGGAA
>NZ_JBVITE010000152.1:0-2318 GCF_055575155.1 Kitasatospora sp. NPDC034533 | reverse complement strand
CCCGACTCCCGGGCCTACTACGACCGGCAACGAGACCGCGGCAAGACCCACACCCAGGCCCTCCTCCGCCTCGCCCGCCAACGCATCAGCGTCCTGTTCGCCATGCTCCGAGACGGCACCCTCTACGAAACCCGCACCCCCGAAACCGTGCCAGCATGACCCACACAGCCTTGACGAAGGACATAGAGGCACCCCCCGGATTCACGCGTTCGGGCGAGTGACGGGTTCACGCGTCCGGGGGAGCGACCGGACGACCTGTAAGGCTGAATCGCCGATGCCCGTCAGCCTGTTCGTTGAGCCGGGCCGCAGCGGCCACCAGACTGGAAAGTGAGCGCGGTAGCCCCGTGATCTTCCGTCGCCCGGCCCAAGCCGCAGGCGGCGCCAGACCGGACCGGTGGCAGGACGCCGCCCGGGACTTCGGAGGCAGACGGACCTTGAGCAAGCACATCATTCACTGGATCGGCGGCAAGCCGGTCGCCACCGCCGGTGCGGCCCCCCGTCGCGGCGACATCTTCGACCCGGCCACCGGCAAGACCACCGGCCAGGTCGACTTCGCCGAGATCACCGAGGTCGACCAGGCGGTCGCCGCCGCCGCCTCGGCCTTCACCGAGTGGCGCACCGCCTCGGTCGCCAAGCGGACGACGGTGCTCTTCGCCTTCCGGGAGCTGCTGAACGCCCGCCGGGACGAGCTGGCCTCGATCATCGTGGCGGAGCACGGCAAGGTGCACTCCGACGCCCTGGGCGAGATCGCCCGTGGCCTGGAGGTCGTGGAGTACGCCTGCGGCATCCCGCAGCTGATCAAGGGCGGCTTCACCGAGCAGGCCTCGACCGGTGTCGACGTCTACTCGATCCGCCAGCCGCTCGGACCGGTCGCGATCATCTCGCCGTTCAACTTCCCGGCCATGGTGCCGATGTGGTTCTTCCCGATCGCCATCGCGGCCGGCAACACCGTGGTGCTGAAGCCCTCGGAGAAGGACCCGTCCGCCGCCAACTTCCTCGCCGAGTTGTGGAAGGAGGCCGGACTGCCGGACGGCGTCTTCAACGTCGTGCACGGCGACAAGGTGGCCGTCGACCGCCTGCTGGAGCACCCGGACGTCAAGTCCGTCAGCTTCGTCGGCTCCACCCCGATCGCCCGCTACGTCTACGAGACCGGCACCCGCTACGGCAAGCGCGTGCAGGCCCTGGGCGGCGCCAAGAACCACATGCTCGTCCTGCCGGACGCCGACCTCGACCTCGCCGCCGACGCCGCCGTCAACGCCGGCTTCGGTGCGGCCGGCGAGCGCTGCATGGCGGTGTCCGTGCTGGTCGCGGTCGACCCGATCGGCGACGAGCTGGTCGAGAAGATCAAGGAGCGGGTGGCCACCCTGAAGGTCGGCCCGGGCTGCAACGGCGACTCCGAGATGGGCCCGCTGGTCACCGGCCAGCACCGCGACAAGGTCACCTCCTACGTGGAGTCCGGCATCGCCGACGGGGCCGAGCTCGCCGTGGACGGCCGCAAGCACCCGGTCACCGCCGAGGACGAGAACGGCTCGCCGACGGCCGACGGCTTCTGGCTCGGCCCCACGCTGTTCGACCACGTGAAGCCCGGCATGTCCGTCTACAACGACGAGATCTTCGGCCCGGTCCTCTCGGTGGTCCGCGTCGCCTCCTACGAGGAGGGCCTGGCGCTGATCAACGCCAACCCGTACGGCAACGGCACCGCCCTCTTCACCAACGACGGCGGCGCGGCCCGGCGCTTCCAGTTCGAGGTGGAGGTCGGCATGGTCGGCATCAACGTGCCGATCCCGGTCCCGGTCGCCTACTACTCCTTCGGCGGCTGGAAGGCCTCGCTGTTCGGCGACGCCCACGCGTACGGCCCGGACGGCGTGCACTTCTTCACCCGCGGCAAGGCCGTGACCCAGCGCTGGCTGGACCCGTCGCACGGCGGCATCAACCTGGGCTTCCCCACCAACAGCTGATCCCGCGACGGAACCCCCGAGGCTCCACCGGCCGGACCCCTCTCCCGGGGTCCGGCCGGCCCTCTTTGCATGCCGTTTGCATCCGGCGGCCGGAACGCGTACTGTTCTTCGAGCTGCCTGGCAGGGAGCACCGGACACGCATCCGCGCGGACGGTCCCGGGGCAGCCAATCCTGTGAATCACCACTTCCGGTTCGTGCCGGCCGTTTCGCTTTTCTGCGTCACGGCTTGGCGATATTCGGCGTGTTCGTTTTATTGGATTGCGGTCGGATTCGCTTTTCGGAGCGGGGATCGGCTAGAGTTTGAAACGTCGGACAGGGCGTCAAGCCCCGGAAGACACCGGCGAGTTGGATGAACGAAGC
>NZ_JBVITE010000151.1:0-2416 GCF_055575155.1 Kitasatospora sp. NPDC034533 | reverse complement strand
CGCCGGCCTGGCGCCGGCGACGAAGTCCTCCGGGTCCTCCATCCATGGCGAACACGCCCCGCGGACCGGCAACCGGCTCCTGAAACGGGCCATGTGTCGGCAACGGGTGAAACGAGGACCACGGACGGCGGATCAAAAGCGGGCCGCTCTGCGATCTCTTGATCATTCTGACTTCATGGGTCTGGAGTCAGGAGGAAGAGAGGGTGATCCGCGTGGAGGACTGGGCCGAGATTCGCCGGCTGCACCGGGCTGAGGGGCTGTCGGCCCGGGCAGTGGCCCGGCAGCTGGGGATCTCCAGAGGCACCGTGTCGCGGGCCCTGGCTTCGGACCGGCCGCCGAAGTACCAGCGTCCGCTGAAGGGCTCGGCGGTGGATGCGGTCGAGCCCGCGATCCGCGAGTTGCTCAAGGCGACTCCCACGATGCCGGTCACCGTGATCGCGGAGCGGATCGGGTGGGAGCGCGGGCTGACGATCCTGCGTGAGCGGGTGCGAGAGCTGCGGCCGGACTATCTGCCGGTGGACCCAGTCTCGCGGACGGTCTACCAGCCCGGCGAGCTCGCCCAGTGCGACCTGTGGTTCCCCGCGGTGGACATCCCGCTCGGCTACGGCCAGTCGGGCCGGCCGCCGGTGCTGGTCATCGTGTCGGGGTATTCGCGGGTGATCACCGCCCGGATGCTGCCCTCCCGGCAGACGGGCGACCTGATCGACGGCCACTGGCGCCTGCTCACCACCTGGGGCGCCGTCCCGAAGATGCTGGTCTGGGACAACGAGGCGGGCGTCGGCAAAGGCAGGCTGACATCCGAGTTCGCCGCGTTCGCGGGGCTGCTGGCCGTCAAGGTCCATCTCTGCCGGCCCCGCGATCCGGAGGCGAAGGGCCTGGTCGAGCGGGCGAACGGCTACCTGGAGACCAGCTTCCTGCCGGGCCGCGTCTTCACCGGCCCCGACGACTTCAACAACCAGCTGACCGCGTGGCTGCAGATCGCCAACCGCAGGCAGCACCGCTCGATCGACGCCCGCCCGGCGGACCGCTGGGAGGCCGACCGGGCCGCGATGCTCACCATCCCACCCGTCGCCCCACCGCACTGGTGGCGCTTCCACACCCGCATCGGCCGCGACCACTACATCCGCGTCGACACCAACGACTACTCCGTCCACCCGCGCGCGATCGGACGCACCGTCATGGTCCGCGCCGACAACGAGGAGGTCACCGTCATCGCAGGCAACGACATCGTGGCCCGGCACACCCGCTGCTGGGCCAGGCACCAGAGCATCACCGACCCCGATCACGCCGCCGCGGCCGAGGTCCTGCGCGGCGAGTTCATCCACCAGCAGGCCGCCCGCGCGGCCACCGCCCACGCCCACCTTCTGGCACCCGACAGCCTGGGCATCGACGTCGAGCAACGCGAACTGGGCACCTACGACCGCATGTTCACCCTCATCGAGGGCGGCGCCGGGAAGGAGGACACCTGATGGCCCGCACCACTGCCGCGACCGCCGCGGCGAAGGCGGACGGCCAGACGGCCCGAACCGGCCGGCAGACCGCCGCGGACCTGGCCTTCCTCGCCCGCGCCATGAAAGCCCCGGTCCTGCTGGACGCCGCCGAGCGCCTGGCCGAACGCGCCCAGGCAGAGTCCTGGACCCACCTCGAGTACTTGGTCGCCTGCCTGCAGCGCGAGGTCTCGGCCCGTGACAGCCACGGCGGCGAGGGCCGCATCCGAGCGGCCCGCTTCCCCGCGATCAAAACCATCGAAGAGCTGGACGTCACCCACCTGCGCGGCCTGACGCGCCAACAACTCGCCCATCTGGGAACACTGGACTTCATAGCCGCCCGGGAGAACGCGATCTTCCTCGGGCCGCCCGGCACCGGCAAGACCCACCTCGCCACCGGACTCGCTGTTCGGGCCTGCCAGGCCGGCCACCGGGTCGCCTTCGCCACCGCCGCCCAGTGGGTCGACCGCCTCGCCGCCGCCCACCAGGCCGGCCGCCTCCAGGACGAGCTCGTCAGGCTCGGCCGCTACCCACTGATCGTGATCGACGAGGTCGGCTACATCCCGTTCGAATCAGAGGCCGCGAACCTGTTCTTCCAGCTGATCTCGAACCGCTACGAGAGAGCCAGCGTGATCGTCACCTCGAACAAGCCCTTCGGACGCTGGGGAGAGACCTTCGGCGACGAGACCGTCGCCGCCGCCATGATCGACCGACTCGTCCACCACGCCGAGGTCCACTCCCTCAAAGGCGAGTCCTACCGCATGCGCGGCCGCGAACTCGGCCGCACCCGCACCACCGACAACGACTGAACAGACCGCACGATGGCCCACGATTTGAGGTTCCCCCGACGTGCGGAAGGTTGCCGGAGATGGCCTGATGGGCCATGAGAAGGGAGCCTCTGCCATGGCTGCACCGATGAAGTACCCGCC
>NZ_JBVITE010000150.1:0-2418 GCF_055575155.1 Kitasatospora sp. NPDC034533 | reverse complement strand
ACCCGAGACCGCCTGGAGCTGCTCGGCCAGGTCCTCGATCGTGGGAATCAGAGACATCAGTGATCGTTTCCTCTCCACACCCACCCCTCCCATCACAGGGGGGGTGGGCGCAAGGTCAGTGAAGCCAACAGGGAACGGAACAGGTCCGGAACACACCACCCACCCGGCCCACCAGCCCGGCCACCCGCCCGGACCACCGGCCCGGCCACCAGCCCGGCCCACCGGCCCGGCCCACCGGCTCGCCACCACCAGCCGGCCCGCCGTATCCCGCCACCACCGGCCGGCCCCGCACACACCCGCACCCCGGCCACCACCGGCCGCCCCGCACACACCCCCGCCCCCCGCACCCCGCTACCACCGGCCACCCGGAGGCCTCCGGCGGGCCGGAGGCTCCCGGCGGGCCGACAGCCCACAGCCGGGCTTCCGGTCTCCCCGCCGCCCGGCCCGGTGCCCCACCACCCCGAACCCACCCGCCACCCACCGCCCCGCCCGGGACCGGACCACCCGGACCGGCCGGGACCGGACCGCCCGGGACCGGCCGTGCCGCGGCCCCCCCTATTTCGCCCACCGCACCACGCACCACGGCGCGGGCAGAGAGCCGGCGGGACAGCGAACCGGACGCATCAGCCGGCGGCCGACAGACCGAGGGCCGGCAGACGGACCGAGGGCCGGCGAACCGGCGGACGGGCCAACGGACCGGCCAACGGACCGGCGGACGGACCGACGGGCCAACGGACCGACGGGCCAACGGACCGACGGGCCAACGGACCGGCGGACGGACCGGCGGACGGACCGACGGGCCAACGGACCGACGGGCCAACGGACCGACGGGCCAACGGACCGGCGGACGGACCGACGGGCCAACGGACCGGCGGACACACCGGAGCGGACGGAACAGACCGAAGGAACAGTCGGAACAGGCGGACGGACGAGACGAACCGGTCAACGGAACAGACCGGCGGACGGAACAGGCGAAGCGGATCGAACGGCAGAGCAAGCACAACGGGTGAAGCGCGTGGAACGGGTGGAGCAAGTCGAACGGTGAGGCAGACAGAGCGGGTTGATCAGGTGGAGCAGGTGAAGCGGGTCAAGCGCGTGAAGCAGGCCGAACGGTGAAGCAGGTGAAGCAGGTGGAGCGGGTCGAACGGTCAAGCAGGCGACGCAGGTTGAGCAGGTGACGTGGTAGAGCCGACCGAACGGTCAAGCAGGTCAAGCAGGTCAAGCGGGCCGAACGGTCAAGCAGGTCAAGCAGGTCGAGCGGGCCGAACGGTCAAGCAAGTCGAGCGGGTTGAGCGGGTGAAGCGGTTGATCCGGCCGAACGGTCAAGCAGGCAGAACGCGCCGAACCGTGAAGCAGGTGAAGCAGGTGAAGCAGGTCGAAACAGTTGAAGCCGGTGAAGCCGGTGAAGCCGGTGAAGCGAGCCGAACCGTGAAGCGGGTAAGGCAGGTTGAGCGGGCCAAGCGGTGAATCGGTGAATCAGGCCGAACGGTCAAGCAGGCAAAGCTGGTCATGCGGGCCGGCAGGTGGAACAGCCGGCGACCGGGACACGGCCACCAAGGCGATGACACCCCAGGGCACGGCACGAACCCGGCCCCGGGCTGAGCGCGACCACCCCCGGCGGGAGACCGGGACAGGCGGCCGGCCGGAGACCGAACGCACCGGCCGGGACATCCGGCCGGAACCGCATGAAACCCGCCCTCACGCAACCACCGCGCAACCCGCCCCCGCCCGCATCCCTTGCGCACCGCTTGCGAGACACACGCTTACCTGACCCACACCACCCCACCCCCGCACGCCCACCACCGCCCCGCCCCGCCACCCCGCCCGCCCGGCCGGACCACGGCCACCGTCCGGCCGCCCGCCCCATGGCGTCCACCCGGGACCGGCACCAACCCGCCACCCCCACCCGCGAGTTCGCCCCACACCGCACCACCGGGACCGTCACGAACCCGGCACGGCACCACCGGCACTCACAACCCGCACCCCCGGGCCACCACACCGCCCCGGACAACGACACCGCACGGCCGCGACACCACCCGCCCCACGGGCACCACCACCATCACCGTCCGGACACAGCCCCGCCAGGACCGGCCCCCCTCAACGGCCCGGCCCGGCAGGAGTGCGGCCGGCCGGACCACCGGCCACCACCCGCACCCACCCCGGGCACCACCCGGGCACCACCCGGACACCGTCCGCGACCCGGCCGGCCGGCCCAGTCCGAGCGGCCCGACCGGCCCGGCCCAACCCGACCGACCCGACCGACCCGGCCCAGTCCGAGCGATCCGACCGGCCCGCCCGACCCGACCGGCCCGACCCGAGCGACCCGAGCGACCAGCCCCCGACCACCGACCGAAGGACCCCCTCCATGACCACCGTCGAAGCCCGCTCCATCAACCCCGACATCGAGGCCATCCGCCA
>NZ_JBVITE010000149.1:0-2490 GCF_055575155.1 Kitasatospora sp. NPDC034533 | reverse complement strand
CGCCAGGTTCACCGCACCCGCATGAACCAGACCCACACCCTTCGGCACACCCGTCGAACCCGACGTATAGATCACATACGCCAAACCCTCCGGCTGCACGTGGATTTGAGGTGACGTCGCCGGAGCCATCGCCAGCGCCGTTCGCACCAGCGGCGCGTCCACGGTCACCGTCAGCATCCGCCGAACCGGAAGCTCCTCCAGCACCTCCTCCGAGCCCACCAGCGCAACCGCCCGGCTGTCCGCCAGCATGAACGCGATCCGCTCCGCCGGTGCCTTCGGATCCACCGGCAGATACGCCGCACCCGCCTTCAGCACCGCCAGCAGCGACACCACCAGCTCGACACCGCGCTCCATGCAGACCGCGACCACCGACTCCGCACCCACACCACGATCCACCAGGTAGTGCGCCAACCGGTTCGCCCGCTCATCCAGCTCGCGATACGTCAGCTCCACACCCCCACCCACCACCGCGAGAGCATCCGGCGCCTGCGCCACCCGCTCCGCGAACACCCCCGGAACCGTCAACGCCGGCACCCCGAGCCCGGTGTCGTTCCACTCCACCAGCACCCGACGACGCTCATCCGCACCCAGCACGTCCACCCCGCTCAGGCGGGTCTCCGGGTCGAGCAGCACCGTCTCCAGCACCCGCACCCAGGCCGCGGCGATCCGCTCCACCGACGACTGGTCGAACAGGTCCGCGGCGGCAGTCACCCAACAGCGCAGACCCGCCGGACGGCCCTCGGCATCGAACATCTCGCCGGCCGTCACGTCCAGGTCGACCTTCGCCGTCGCCGAACCCGCCATGCCGGCCGGCGCGGCGCCGGTCCGCACGCCCGGCAGGTCGAGCGCCGCCGCCGCGATGTTCATCACGGTCAGCGTCACCTGGAACAGCGGGTTGCGCGAGCGGGAGCGAGCGGGCGCCAGCTCCTCCACCAGCTTCTCGAACGGCACGTCCTGGTGCTCGAAGGCTGCCAGCCCGTTCTTGCGCACCCGTCCCAGTAGTTGGCGGAACGAGGGGGCGCCGGACAGGTCGGTCCGCATGACGAGAGTGTTGACGAAACACCCGATCAGATCGTCCAGCGCCTCGTCGGTGCGACCGGCCACCGGGGTGCCGAACGGGATGTCGAGGCCCGCGCCCAGCCGGGAGAGCAGCATCGCGGAGACGGACTGCAGCAGCATGAACAGCGTCACGCCCTCGTCCTGCGCCAACTCCACCAGCTTCTGGTGCAGTTCGGCGGGCACGTCGAACCCGGTCACGTTCGCCCGGTTGCTCGCGACCGCGGGGCGCGGCCGGTCGAACGGCAGCTCCAGCTCTTCCGGGACCCCCGCCAGGGCCTGCTTCCAGTAGGCGACCTGGCGGGAGATCACGCTGTCCGGGTCCTCCTCGTCGCCCAGCAGGTCCCGCTGCCACAGCGCGTAGTCCGCGTACTGCACCGGCAGCGGCTCCCACTCGGGCGCCCGGCCCTCCCGGCGCGCCGCATAGGCAGCGGACAGGTCCCGACCCAGCGGAGCCCGCGACCAGCCATCACTCGCGATGTGGTGGATGGCCAGCGTCAGCACATGCTCATCGGGCGCGACCGTGAAGAGCGACGCGCGGATCGGGAGGTCGACCGACAGATCGAACACGCGCTTGACGGAGCCGGCGATCGCGTCCTGCAGCTCGTCCGGCTCGACGACGGCGAGCTCCAGCTTCCAGTCGAGTTCGTCCATCTCCAGGACCCGCTGGTAGGGCTCGTCGTCGGCCACCGCGTACACGGTGCGCAGCACCTCGTGCCGCTCGATGACGTCGAGCAACGCCGCCTCGAGCGCCGCCTTGTCGACGTCGCCGAACAGCCGCCCCACGATGGGGCTGTTGTAGGTGGTGTTCGGGCCTTCGAGCAGGCCGACGAACCAGAGCCGGAGCTGCGCGAACGACAGTGGCAGCCGCTCCGGCTCGGCGGCGACCAGCGCGGCTCGGGCCTGCTCGGCTCCGGACAGCCGGGCCGCGAGCCCGGCCACCGTCGGCGCCTCGAACAGCGTCCGCAGCGGCAGTTCGACGCCCATGGTCGTCCGGATCCGGCTCACCAGCCTGGTGGCCAGCAGCGAGTGCCCGCCGAGTCGGAAGAAGTCGTCGTCGGCGCTCACCTTCTCCAGGCCCAGCACGTGCGCGAACGCCTCGCACAGGGCCTGTTCCTGCGGCGTGGCGGGCGCCCGGCCCGCGCCCGCCGTGTACTCGGGCGCGGGCAGCGCGCGGCGGTCCAGCTTGCCGTTGCCGGTCAGCGGCAGCGCTTCCAGCACCACCACCGCCGACGGCACCATGTAGTCCGGCAACCGCTTCGCAGCGAACTCGCTCACGTCCTGCGGAAGTTCTGCACCATCGCCGCCGGTCGGAACCACGTAGGCGACCAGGCGCACGTCACCGGGGCTGTCCTCACGGGCGACCACCGCAGCCTGCGCGACCCGCGCATGCCCGACGATCACCGCCTGAACCTCACCCGGCTCGATCCGGAA
>NZ_JBVITE010000148.1:0-2831 GCF_055575155.1 Kitasatospora sp. NPDC034533 | reverse complement strand
GAGGGCAACCGACTGAAAGCCATACCCGGCGTCTCTGGGCCTCAGGACCATACGACTGGCCCGTCCAACCCATCAACAACGTAGGACCGACTGACGGGCCACCGCCGTGACCGTCTCCACCGACCCCGGGGCCCGTGGACTGACCGGAGCCGAGGCCGCCCGGCTGCTCTCCGAGCACGGCCGCAACGAGGTGGCCGCCGAGCGTCGGGTGCCGCTGTGGGCCCGGGTGGCCGCCCAGCTGCGGGACCCGCTGATCACCGTGCTGATCGCGGCGGTCGCGCTGACGCTGGCCATCGGCGACCACCCCGACGCGGTGGTCATCGCGCTGGTGATCGTGGTCAACACCACCGTGGGCGTCGTCCAGGAGGTCCGGGCGGAGAGCGCCGTCGCGGCGCTCTCCCGGCTCTCCGCGCCCGCGGCCCGGGTGGTCCGGGACGGCGAGCCGCACAAGGTGCCCTCGGCCGAGGTCGTCCCGGGCGACGTGGTCGAACTCGCCGAGGGCGACATCGTGCCGGCCGACGCCCGGCTCCTGGAGGCCGCCGCCCTGCTGCTCGATGAGTCGATGCTGACCGGCGAATCGCTCCCGGTGGCCAAGGAAACCGACGGGGCGCCGGGCGACGCCGTGCTCCGGGCGGGCACCGTCGTCCTGCGCGGCCGGGCCCTGGCCGAGGTCACCGCCACCGGCGCGGACAGCGCGCTCGGCCGGATCGCCGGCCTGCTGCGGCCGCGGCCCGAGCCGACCCCGCTCCAGCGGCGGCTGGCCGGACTCGGCCGGGTGCTGGCCGCGGTGGCCGTCGGCCTGTGCGTGCTCGTCTTCGTGCTCGGCCTGCTCCGGCACCAGCCGCCCGGTGAGATGGCGGTGACGGCGATCAGCCTGGCGGTCGCCGCCGTACCGGAGTCGCTGCCCGCCGTCGTCACCCTCGCCCTCGCCCTCGGCGCCCGACGGATGGCCGCCCGCCGCGCCGTCGTCCGGCGGCTGCCCGCCGTGGAGACGCTCGGCTCGGTCACCGTGCTGGCCACCGACAAGACCGGCACCCTCACCGAGGGCCGGATGGTGGTCGAGCGCCTCTGGACCCCGCACTCCACCGCCACCGTGACCGGCCTCGGGTACGGGCCCGACGGCGAGGTCCGGCCGGACGAGCCCGACCGCGACGTCCAGCCCGACGAGCCCGCGAGCGACGGGCCCGCAAGCGACGAGGCGCAGTGGCTGCTCACCGCCGCCGTGCTGTGCAACGACGCGGCGCTGCGCCCGCCGACGCCCGGGGATCCGGAGTGGCGGGCGGTCGGCGACCCCACCGAGGCCGCCCTGCTGACCGCCGCCGCCAAGGCCGGGCTGGACCACGACCGGCTGCGGGCCCGCCTCCCCCGGGTCGCCGAGACCCCGTTCGACAGCACCCGCAAGCGGATGAGCACCATCCACCGCGGGCCGGGCGGAACCCTCCTGGTCTGCCTCAAGGGCGCCCCGGAGGCCGTCCTCGCCCCCCTCGTCCTCGCCGAGCCCCCGGAGCTGCTGGAACGCGCCCGGCAGGCGGCCGCCGCACTCGCCGCCGAGGGCTACCGGGTGCTCGCCGTGGCCCGGCGGGACCTCGACCACGTCCCCGATCCGCCCGAGGCGGCCGAGCACGGGCTGCGCCTGCTCGGGCTGACCGCGATGGCCGACCCGCCCAAGCCCTCCGCGGCCACCACCCTGGCCGCCTGCCGCCGGGCCGGCATCCTGCCGGTGCTGATCACCGGCGACCACCCGGCCACCGCCCGCGCCCTCGCCGTCCGGGTCGGGCTGCTGGAGCCGTCCGCCGGAGCCGGGGCGGTGGCGACCGGACGCGACCTCGTCACCGGCGAGGTCCCCGATCCGACCAGCGCCCGGGTGTTCGCCCGCACCGACCCCCGGCAGAAGCTCGACATCGTCCAGGCCTGGCGCACCCGCGGCGCCGTCACGGCGATGACCGGCGACGGCGTCAACGACGGCCCCGCGCTGCGGCGGGCGGACATCGGCGTGGCCATGGGCCGGCGCGGCACCGAGGTCGCCCGCCAGGCCGCCGACCTGGTGCTCGCCGACGACGAGCTCGCCACCGTGGTCGGCGCGGTGGAGGAGGGCCGCCGGGTCTACGACAACATCCGGCGCTTCCTGGTGTTCGGTCTGGCCGGCGGCGCGGCCGAGATCCTGGTGATGCTGGCCGGCCCGCTGTTCGGCTTCGCCCTGCCCCTGCGCGCGGGCCAGATCCTCTGGATCAACCTGCTCACCCACGGCCTCACCGGCGTGGCGATGGGCGCCGAGCCGGTCTCCCCGGGCGCGATGGCCCGGCCGCCGCGCCCGCCTGACCAGCACGTCCTGGGCTCCGGCGTGTGGCAGCGGGTGCTGCTGCTCGGCCTGGCCCTCACGGCCTCCGCGCTCGGCGCGGCCCTGTGGGCGCGCGGCGGCGACCGCCCCTGGCAGACCGTCCTGTTCCTCGCCCTGCTGGCGGGCCAGCTCGGCTCCGTCCTGGGACTGCGCGAGCGGCTGCTGACCCGCGCGAACCCGTTCCTCCCGCTGGCCGTCCTCGCCTCCGCCGCGCTCGCGGCGGCGGCCCTCTACCTGCCCTTCCTCCGCGACCTGCTCGACACCGTGCCGCTCACCTGGGCCGACCTGCCCGCCCCCGTCCTGGCCGGCGTCGTCGGCTTCGCGGCGACCCGGCTGCGCGGGCGACCGATCTGACGACCCGTTCCGGGCCGCCCGGCCCGGTCGACCGCCGACGGACGGCGGGGGTGCGGCGGACGACGGACGGCGGGGGGGGGGGGGGGCGGGGCCACCACGCCCCCCCCCGGCCCCCCCCAAAGGGGGGGAGCCCAAGGAC
>NZ_JBVITE010000147.1:0-3247 GCF_055575155.1 Kitasatospora sp. NPDC034533 | reverse complement strand
GGTGAGCGGTTGTACCGCACGGGTGACCGGGTGAAGTGGACCCAGGACGGGCAGTTGGTGTTCGCCGGTCGTGTGGACGACCAGGTGAAGATCCGAGGTTTCCGAATCGAGCCGGGCGAGGTCCAGACGGTGATCGCCGGGCACCCGCGGGTCGCCCAGGCGGTGGTGATCGCCCGTGAGGACGTCCCCGGTGAGGTGCGTCTGGTGGCGTACGTCGTCGCCGACGACGAAGAGGCGGATCACGCCGAACTGTCCGCTGCGATAAAGAAGTTCGTCGGTGCGCGGCTGCCGGAGTACATGGTGCCGTCGGCGGTCATGGTGCTGGACGGGCTGCCGGTGACCATCAACGGCAAGATCGACCGCCGCGCGCTCCCCGCCCCGGAGTACGCGGCGGGCGCCGGCCGCGAGCCGGTCACCGTCGAGGAGAAGGCGCTGTGCGAGGCCTTCGCCGAGGTGCTGGGCCTGGAGAGCGTCGGCGTCGACGACGACTTCTTCGCCCTGGGCGGCCACTCGCTGCTGGCGGTGCGCCTGATCAGCCGGATCCGTGCGGTGCTGGGTGCGGAGGTATCGCTGCGGGCGCTGTTCGAGGCACCCACCGTGGCTGCTCTCGCCGCCCGCCTGGGCGGGGCCGAGCAGGCCCGGACCGCCCTGGTCGCCGGGGAGCGCCCCGAGCGGATCCCGCTCTCCTTCGCTCAGCAGCGCCTCTGGTTCATCGGGAAGTTGGACGGACCAAGCACCACCTACAACATCCCCGTCGCCCTGAGCCTGGCGGGCGAGGTGGACCGGGTCGCGCTGGGTGCGGCGCTGCGCGACGTGCTCGGCCGCCACGAGGTGCTGCGTACGGTGGTCGCGGTGGCCGACGGCCAGCCGTACCAGCAGGTCGTGGGCCTGGACGAGCTCGACTGGGAGCTGCGGCTGGTCGAGGTCGCCCCGGAGCAGCTGCAGGACGCGGTGGCCGAGGCGACCGGGTATGTCTTCGACCTGTCGTCGGCGGACATCCCGTTCCGGGCGACGCTGTTCTCGGCCGGCTCGGACGAGCACGTGCTGGTGCTGGTGATTCACCACATCGCCGCCGACGGCTGGTCGATGGGCCCGCTGGCCCGGGACATCTCGACGGCGTACGCGGCACGTTCGAAGCGGCGCGCGCCGGAGTGGTCCGAACTGCCGGTGCAGTACGCGGACTACGCGCTGTGGCAGCGTGAGCTGCTGGGTTCTGATGAGGATCCGGAGAGCCTGCTGTCCCGCCAGGTGGCCTACTGGCGCGAGGCGTTGGCTGGTACTCCGGAGGAGCTGGAGCTGCCGTTCGACCATCCGCGTCCGGCGGTGGCGAGCCACCGCGGTCACCGGGTGCCGCTGGACGTGTCACCCGAACTGCACGCCTATCTCGCCGAGTTGGCGCGAGCCGAGGGCGTCACCATGTTCATGCTGCTGCAGGCCGCGCTGGCGGTGCTGTTCTCGCGGCTAGGTGCCGGTACGGACATTCCGATCGGCGCGGCGGTGGCCGGCCGGACGGACGAGGCGCTGGACGATCTGGTCGGGTTCTTCGTCAACACGCTGGTGATGCGTACCGACCTGTCCGGTGACCCGAGCTTCACGCAGGTGCTCTCCCGGGTGCGCGAGGCGGGTCTGGGGGCGTTCGCCAACCAGGACGTGCCGTTCGAGCGGCTGGTCGAGGTGCTGGCCCCGGAGCGCTCGCTGGCTCGCACCCCGCTCTTCCAGGTGCTGCTGACGGTCCAGAACAACGCGCGGACGACCGCGGACCTGCCGGGCGTGCAGGCCGGCGGGGTCTCTGCGGGTGCCGCGGTCGCGAAGTTTGACCTCGATGTGAGCGTGGCCGAGGTCTTCGATGCCGAGGGTCGGCCAGCTGGTCTGCGTGGTGGTGTGACGGCGGCGGCTGACCTGTTCGACGCGGTGTCGGTGGAGCGGCTGGTCGGCCGTTGGCTGCGGGTGCTGGCGGCGGTGGCCACTGATCCGCGGCTGCCGCTGAGCGCGGTGGAGGTGCTGGACGAGGCCGAGCGCCGTCGGCTGCTGGTGGAGTGGAACGACACCGACGCCGAGGTGCCGGCGGGTACGGTGCTGGAGCTGTTCGAGGCGCAGGTGACTGCTTCGCCGGACGCGCTGGCGCTGGTGGCCGAGGGCGTCGAGCTGACCTATCGCGAGTTGGACGCGCGGGCGAACCGGCTGGCGCGGCTGCTGGTGGGCCGGGGTGTCGGTGCGGAGTCGGTGGTCGCGGTCTGCATGGAGCGCGGTGCCGATCTGCTGGTGGCGCTGCTGGCGGTGTGGAAGGCCGGCGGTGCCTACCTGCCGGTGGATGTGGCGTACCCGGCCGAGCGGATCGCCTTCATGCTCGCCGACGCCAACGCGGTGTGCGTCGTGACGGCGGCTGCCTCCCGGCAGCTGCTGCCGGCGTCGCTGCCGGCGGTCGTGGTGGTCGACGAGCCGTCGCTGCTGGCGGAGTTGGCCGGACTGGACGACATCGCTGTGCCGGCGGGCGAGCGCAACGGCAGCCTGCTGCCGCAGAACCCCGCCTACCTGATGTACACCTCGGGGTCCACCGGCACTCCCAAGGGAGTCCTGGTCGAGCAGGGCGCCGTCGCCAACCACATGCGCTGGATGGCAGACACGTTCGCCCTCGACGGGCGCGACCGCGTCCTGGCCCGTACCGCGCTGAGCTTCGACGCCTCGGTCTGGGAGATCTGGCTGCCGCTGACGACCGGCGCCACGGTCTGCCTGGCACCGGTGACGGCCACCAGGGAGCCCGCGCAGCTCGTCGAGTACATCCGCCGGCACCGGGTCACGATCGCCCAGTTCGTGCCGTCCCTGCTCGCCCTGGCGGTGGGGACGGCCGGAGACGGCAGCGCTCTGCCGCTGCGGCGGGTCTTCGTCGGCGGTGAGCCCATCACTCCCGCTCTGGCGGCACAGACCGCTGCCTCTTGGTCGGTGGACCTGCACAACCTCTACGGGCCGACCGAGACCACCGTGCAGATCGCCACCCACGCGTTCGACGCCACCGCCGATGTGACCACCGTGCCCATTGGGCGTCCGGTCTGGAACAGTCGCACCTACGTGCTCGACGCCGGGCTGCGCCCGGTTCCGGTCGGCGTGTACGGCGAGCTGTACGTTGCGGGCGAGCAGCTGGCGCGCGGGTACGCGGGCCGTCCGGGTCTGTCGGCGGAGCGTTTCGTGGCGAGCCCGTTCGAGGCGGCGGGTGCGCGGATGTACCGGACCGGGGACCGGGTTCGGTGGA
>NZ_JBVITE010000146.1:0-3253 GCF_055575155.1 Kitasatospora sp. NPDC034533 | reverse complement strand
TCCACCGAACCCGGTCCCCGGTCCGGTACATCCGCGCACCCGCCGCCTCGAACGGGCTCGCCACGAAACGCTCCGCCGACAGACCCGGACGGCCCAGGTATCCCCGTGCCACGCCGGCCCCGCCGATGTACAGCTCACCGACGACGCCCGCCGGCACCGGGGACAGCCACTCGTCCAGCACGTACACCCGGGTGTTGTTCAACCCGCGCCCCAGCGGCAGCACATCGCCCGCGGCGGCGGTCGCCTCGAACTGCGTCGCGCACAGCGTCACCTCGGTCGGCCCGTACAGGTGCCGCACCACTACGCCGTCGCACGCCTCCAGCACCCGCCGCACCGCACCGCCCGGCACGACGTCGCCGCCGGTCAGCACCTCGCGCACCCCGGTGAAGCACTCCGGGTCCTCCTGTGCCAGCACGCGGAACAGCCCCGCCGTCACATGGACGTGCGACACCCGCCACGACGCAACCAGCTCGCGCAGCCACGCCGTGTCCACCTCGCGCGCCGGCGCCACCAGCACGGCCGCACCAGCGGCCAGCGGACCCCAGATCTCGTACGTTGAGGCGTCGAACGCGTGCGGCGCGTGGAACAGCACCCGGTCCCCGGCGGACAGCCCCCAGCATCGGTCGGACACCAGCGCCGCCACATCGCGCTGCGCCGCCACCACGCCCTTCGGCGTACCGGTCGAACCAGAGGTGTACATCACGTAGGCCATCTGCCCGGCCGGCAGCGCGCCGGTGGTCGGCGTCGCGCCGTCCAGCCCCGCCAGCTCAGCCGAGACCGCGGGCCCGTCGAGCACCAGGCACTCCACGCCCTGCCCGGCCGCGGCATCCACCGCCACCGAACCGGCGGCGCTGTCACCCAGCACCAGCACGGCGTTGGCGTCGGCGAGCATGAAGGCGATCCGCTCGGCCGGGTACGCCACGTCCACCGGCAGGTAGGCGCCACCGGCCTTCCACACCGCCAGCAGCGCCACCAGCAGGTCGGCACCACGCTCCATGCACACGGCGACCACCGACTCCGGACCGACACCCCGACCGATCAGCAGCCGCGCCAGCCGGTTCGCCCGCGCGTCCAGCTCGCGATAGGTCAGCTCGACGCCTTCGGCAACCACCGCGAGCGCGTCCGGCGTCCGCGCCAGCTGCGCCTCGAACAGCTCCAGCACCGTACCCGCCGGCACCTCGGCGTCGGTGTCGTTCCACTCCACCAGCACCTGGCGGCGCTCGGCCTCGTCCAGCACCTCGACCCCGCTCAGCCGCAGCCGCGGATCGGCGGCCACCGCCGCCAGCACCCGCAGCCAACGGCCGACCAGCCGCTCCACCGACGCCGAATCGAACAGGTCAGCCGCCGCCGTCACACCACCACGCAGACCAGCCGGCCGACCCTCGGCGTCGAAGACCTCGGCCACGCTCACATCGAGGTCGAACTTCGCCACCGACACCGACGCCTCGGCCGTAGCCTCCTCGGCACTCGGGTCCGCGAGGTCCACCGCCGACCGCGTGGTCTGCTGTGCCGACGGCTGCCCCTGGTTGTGCACCGCGAGCAGCACCTGGAAGAGCGGGGTGCGGGCCAGCGAGCGCTCCGGGGCCAGCACCTCGACCAGCCGCTCGAACGGCACGTCCTGGTTGGCGAACGCCCCCAGACCCGCCTCACGCACCCGGGAGAGCACCTGCGTGAAACTCGGGTCACCGGACAGGTCAGTCCGCATCACCAGCGTGTTGACGAAGAACCCGACCAGATCGTCCAGCGCCTCGTCGGTCCGCCCGGCCACCGCCGCGCCGATCGGAATGTCCGTACCGGCACCCAGCCGCGAGAACAGCACCGCCAGCGCGGCCTGCAGCACCATGAACAGCGTGACGCCCTCGGCACGCGCCAACTCCGCGAGCTGGGCGTGCAGTTCGGGCGACACCTCAAGCGACACCCGGTGACCGCGATGACTCGCCACCGCCGGACGGGGACGGTCGAACGGCAGCTCCAACTCCTCCGGAGCACCGGCAAGCGCCTCACGCCAGTAAGCCACCTGGCGCGACAGCAGACTCTCCGGATCGTCCGCCTCACCCAGCAGCTCCCGCTGCCACAGCGCGTAGTCCGCGTACTGCACCGGCAGCGGCTCCCACTCGGGCGCCCGGCCCTCCCGGCGCGCCGCATAGGCAGCGAAGAGGTCCCGGGTCAGCGGGCTCTTCGACCATCCGTCGGCGGCGATGTGGTGGAGGACCAGCGCCAGCACACGTTGAGCGCCCGCCTCGATCAGGGTGGCCCGGAAGGGGATGTCGACGGACAGGTCGAAGGCGTATCCGGTCGCCTCGGCCACCGAGTCCGCCAGGTGCTCCGGGGCGACCTCGACGAGCTGCAGCTCCCAGTCGAGCTCGTCCAGCCCCAGGATCCGCTGGTACGGCTGGCCGTCGGCCACCGCCACCACCGTGCGCAGCGCCTCGTGGCGGCCCAGCACGTCCCGCAGCGCCGCATCCAGCAGCGCCCGGTCCACCTCGCCCGACAGGCCCTGCACGATCGGGGCATTGTAGGCGGCGGTGCGTACCTCGAACTGGCCGAGGAACCAGAGGCGTTGCTGGGCGAAGGAGAGCGGGATCCGCTCGGGGCGCTCGCCGGCGACCAGGGCGGT
Source organism: Kitasatospora sp. NPDC034533 (assembly GCF_055575155.1). Taxonomy (NCBI): domain Bacteria; kingdom Bacillati; phylum Actinomycetota; class Actinomycetes; order Kitasatosporales; family Streptomycetaceae; genus Kitasatospora; species Kitasatospora sp. NPDC034533. Next base: position 636 of record NZ_JBVITE010000146.1, on the reverse strand, counting down.
GCGGGCCTGCTCGGCGCCACCCAGGCGGGCGGCGAGCGCGGCCACGGTGGGTGCCTCGAAGACGTCGGAGATCTCGGCCTCGACGTCCAGCAGGGCACGCACCCGGCTCACCAGCCGGGTCGCCAGCAGCGAGTGGCCGCCCAGGGCGAAGAAGTCGTCGTCGACGCCGACGCTCTCCAGGCCCAGGACCTCGGCGAAGGCCTCGCACAGCGCCTTCTCCTCGACGGTGACCGGCTCGCGGCCGGCGCCAGCCGCGTACTCCGGCGCGGGCAGGGCGCGGCGGTCGATCTTGCCGTTGATGGTCACCGGCAGCCCGTCCAGCACCATGACCGCCGACGGCACCATGTACTCCGGCAGCCGCTGCCCGGCAAAGGCCTTCACCAGGTCCGGGAGGCCGACCGCCTCCTCATCGTCGGCGACGACGTACGCCACCAGACGCACCTCACCGGGGACGTCCTCACGGGCGATCACCACCGCCTGGGCCACCTGCGGGTGCCCGGCGATCACGGCCTGGACCTCGCCCGGCTCGATCCGGAAACCACGGATCTTCACCTGGTCGTCCACACGACCGGCGAACACCAACTGCCCGTCCTGGGTCCACTTCACCCGGTCACCCGTGCGGTACAACCGCTCACC
>NZ_JBVITE010000145.1:0-3663 GCF_055575155.1 Kitasatospora sp. NPDC034533 | reverse complement strand
TCATCGGTCAAGGTCAGCTCGGCCATCGGCCGCCCCATACGCGCCATGGGCACAGGCTACAGATATGAAGCGAATTTCAGGTGCAGGACACTAGGCGGTTGGCTCGTCCAGGCGGGCAGCGCCGCGTACGAGGGCTCCGCGCTGCACGGCTCCGCCCGGGCCCAGGTCAACGGCACCCTGGTCAACTACGGGGCACTCGGCCTGACCAGCGGCATCGTCGACGCGTTCGACGACCCCTCGGTCAACCGGCGCTCCGGCCCCGGCACCGGCTACCCGGTGGTCGGCTCGGTGTCCGACGGCACCACCGTCGACATCAGCTGCTCCGCTAACGGGACCTCCCACACCGGGCGTTGGGGGGCCAGCAGCCTCTGGGACCGACTCCCCGACAACACCTGGATCAGCGACGCCTTCGTCTGGACGGGCACGGCCTCCGCGGTCAACGGCGCCTGCTGACCGGGCGCAGGCACTGCGGGGTGCTGGACGACGCGAAGCCGGCGGGGGATCGCCTTGCCTGGCCGGCTTCGGCACCGCTCCGAAGACTCCGGCCTCTCCTTCCATCACCGGGCAGGCGGCCTGGCCGCCGTCGTCGACGGTGGAGCCGAAGCCGCGGACGGTGACGATGCCCGGGTGTGACAGGCCGTCGGAAACCGCGGCCTCGCGGTGTCGAGGAAAGACCAGCCGGTCCCGGGGAGGCGGGGGCGTGTTCCGCGGGACCGGCCGGCAGGAGGCGAGCAGCGCCAGGAGGACGTAACGCGCCCGCTCTGCCCGGCGGCCCGGTGGTGCCGTGGTGGGGCTGATCGCCGCACGTCTGGCCGACGCCCCGGCCCAGGCTGGCGCAACACCGTTGGAGCCCGGCCTGGTCGGCGAGATCGTCGAAGGCGCCGTCGCCGTCCTCGCCGTGGAACTCACTGCCCAGGCCGCCGTCAGCGTCGACCTGACGATGCCGGACGCGCTGTGCACGGCCGCCTCCCACTGGCTCGGCATCCCCCTGCTCGCCGCCGACCTGCTCCCCTCCGGGGAGGACCTCGCGGCAGCAGCCCTCTGAGCGCCGTTGCCGGACAGCGACCGCACATCCTCGCCCGGCCACCCGGCGCTTCCCCCGCCACTCGATCGTGGCGTTCCGCCTCACATTTGGCTGCGCAGGTGAGACCTGGCAGCGTTTGTCGGGGGATTTCGGCATCAGTCGGAGCCTGGAGCCCGTGAGATGTCGGCGAGAAGCAGCAGCGCGTTGGCCTCAGGTGTGAACGGCGCGGACGCGGTCGGCCGAAAGGTGAAGTTCGTACGGCAGACAGCAATCGGAGCAGAGAGTCGCTACCAGGGTTCCGCAGGCGCACAGCTGGTTCATGCCGCCGTTGGGGGTCGCTCCGCAGCATGCGGCGGACGCGTGCCGCAATTCCAGGCCGCGGGCGTCGTCCGGGTTGATGACGAAATTGCCTCTTGGGCCCTGCGACACCAGCGGCTTGCCGTCCGCGTTGAAGTGGCCGCCGTGGCGCGGCATCACCGGCCCGGGCACGTCAGCGACGACCAAGGGCGCGCCGTACGGCTCGGTCTCGATCGCATAGTGGCCTGCTGGCACGGTTGGCGGCGACGGACCGGGCTCGTCGGCGTCCCACCACGCGTGGTACGGAGGCTCAGGAACCGTCGGCAGCCGCGTGAGCGGCCCCGTCAGCGGGACGCCACACGTCGCGCAGACGAACACCACCGCTTCCGCCTCGGCGCCCGCGTCGGTGACATCGACAGGCGCGGTGGCTTGCTCGCGGTCCACCTCGCCGTCGACCTGCCTCTGGTCTCGCTGTTCGTGCATGTGCTGACCCTAGGCGGCATACGCCCGGCCCCGGAGCCCACCCCTGCGCGGGCACTACCCGGTCGTAGCGCTCGGCCCCGATCTCGGCGATGTGGGCGTGGACGCGCTGCCACTCGGCGAGCCGGCCGGCCGCGATCGCGTAGGCGGACTCGTGGCCGGCGTCGGCGTGCCGGTCCGCGTGGCACTTGTCCTCCCAGGCCCGGTGCAGGGCCTGCTGGACCGGTCCTGCGCACATGACGAGTTCGGATGAACCGGTGGTGCGACCAGCGTCAGGATGGACGGTAGTTGGGCCGAGTCCGCAGCATCGCCATCGTTGCCGCCAGATCGCCCGGGTGGAACGCGCTCTTCGGCACGACCACCGGGGGCTCGCGGCGGGCGTACAGGAACAGGTAGTCCCGGTCGTCGGTGACGCGAGTGAACCGCGACCAGGCGAACGCCTGCCGCCCGTGCGCGGTGGTGAAGGCGCAGCCACTGTCGGCGAAGGTGACGGTCAGCGGGCCCGGGTTGGCGGCCAGGTGCCGGGCCAGGCCGAGCCTGGTGGCGAACGGTGGCCAGAGGGCCAGCAGCAGCGCGGACACCAACAGCACCACGGCGACCGGCCAACCGCCCGTCACGAGCAGGACTGTGCCACAGACCGTGAGCACCACGGCGCTGACCCGGGCGATCGCGAAACGACGCCGGTTTGCCTGCCGCACCCCGAAGTACGCCTGCATTGCCGTCAGTTCGTACGTGACCTTGACGCTCACAGCCTGCCCCTGCCGATTCGCCCACCACCCCGCCCCGGCATCGTGCCAGCAGCGGGAGCACACACCAATCCCTTCCGTAAGAAAGCCGTGCGGGTGCCCTCCGGGTTGCCGGGTATACCATGGTCAGCTGAGGAAGGGCCAGGCCTGGGCCATGTCGTCGAGGAGGACGTCGGGCAGGACACCCTTCCAGGTCCCGGCGAGGGCCAGACACTGGCGGGTGAACAGTTCGGCGAGGACCAAGCCCTCGGGCCGGCGGACCAGGACGTAACGGGGGACCGGGCCAGCCACCCGGATCGCGGTCGTGGGCGGTGCCGTGCCCGAAGTCGCGGTACAGCTGGCGCAGGTCCCGCTCGGCCCGGACGAAGGCGGCCAGGGTGTCGGTGCAGCCGGGCGCGGTGGTGAGCGGGGTCGAGCGCGCCGCGGACAGCGCCGGTCAGCTCGGCGTCGTACGGCCCCGGCGGCCTGAGCCCGCTGTGCCCGCGGGGCGGCCAGGCCGTGAAACAGTTCCGGTGCCGTCTCCAGCACGTCGACCGGCTCGGCCGGGGCCGCCGGGGCGGGCTCAGGACGGGTGGTGCCGGTCAACGAGTGGTGCCTTCCGGGACTCGCGGGACGCGGTACGCGGCGGGCGCCATCCCGCCGACCATGTCCCGACGGCGGTGGAACGCGCCGCCCCAGCCCAGGCCGCACCAGTCCGGCCCGGTCAGGGCGTGTCGCCGGCCCAGTCCCACCGGGACGGAGTCCCGAGCCGGGGCTCGTAGCGGGCGCGCCCGCCCGCACCGTACCGGCCGATCTCGGTGGACAGCGCAGCGCCGTCAGCCAGTTCGTCGGCGCTCCAGCCGGTGACGTCCAGGAGCAGGCCGTCCAACGGGCCGCCGACGAGCTCGCGGTACACACGTCCCGGTCGGGGACCGGGATCCGGGTCGTCGTGGTCGGCGCCGTAGACCCGGCCCCGCAGCAGTGCCTCGTCGTCCATGCCGCCCAGCCTCCCAGCCGGCACCGACACTACCCGGGCGAAAGAGGGCTCTCCTGCTTGATGTGTGGGTCAGGCTGTTGAGGGTTGGCGTCCGGGGAGGGTGGGCCGGGGCCCTGCGAGGGTCAGCATGACGAGGGCGA
>NZ_JBVITE010000144.1:0-3674 GCF_055575155.1 Kitasatospora sp. NPDC034533 | reverse complement strand
GCCTCATCCCGGTCATGTTCGACCACCAGAACTTCCACCAGGTCAACACCGACACCGTCGACACCACCGCCGGACTCAACGGAGGCGGCAACGAGGCCTCTCTCACTGCGGTGGCCACGGACGGCCACATCGAACTGGTCGCCGGAAGCGGTGCACTGAGCAGGGCCAACCTGGAGCGCCTCGGCGCCATGTACCGGCTCGTCCTGGAGGCCATGGCCGCCGACCCCGACGGCAACGCCCGCACCAGCCACCTGCCGACCACCGAACTCAGCCGACTCCTCACCGACTGGAACACCACCACCGACCACCCCGTCGACACCTGCGTCCACGAGGCCTTCGCCCGACAAGCAGCCCGCACCCCCGACAACATCGCCCTCACCTTCGGCGACACCCACCTCACCTACACCCAGGTCAACGAACGCGCCAACCGCCTCGCCCACCACCTGCGCACCCTCGGAGCCGGCCCCGACACCCTCATCGCCGTCTCCCTGGAGCGGGACCTCGACCTCGTCCCGACCCTGCTCGGCGTCCTCAAGTCCGGCGCCGCCTACCTCCCCCTCGACCCGACCAATCCGGCCGACCGACTCGCATTCATCCTCGCCGACGCCTCCGCCCCGGTCCTGGTCACCAGGGCCAAGCACCTCACCGCGTTCGCCGACATCTACGACGGTGAGCTGGTGGTCCTCGACGCGGACGACCACGACGCGATCGCCGCCCAACCGGGGAGCGACCCGGAGCCCTTCGGCACGCCCGACGACCTCATGTACGTCATCTACACCTCCGGCTCCACCGGCAAGCCCAAGGGCGTCCTGCTCACCCACGCCAACGTCCGGCGGATGTTCTCGGCCGTCCGAACGGAGATGTGCTTCACCAGCAGCGACGTCGTGACCCAGTCCCATTCCTACGCGTTCGACTTCTCGGTGTGGGAGATGTGGGCCGCGCTGCTCCACGGCGGCCGACTGGTGATCGTCCCTCCGGAGGTCAGCCGTTCTCCCGAGGACCTGCTCGATCTGCTGGTCGCTCAGCAGGTCACCGTTCTGTGCCAGATCCCCTCGGCGTTCCGCGCCCTGTCGGCCATGGCCGGCGACGATGACGAACGGATCAACGGGCTGGGGTTGCGAGCCGTCGTTCTTGGCGGTGAAAAGCTGGAGACCACCGAGCTGACCCAGTGGGTCGCCCGGATCGGACTCGACCGGACCGCCCTGATCAACCTGTACGGGCCGACCGAGATCACCGTGCACTGCACCTTCCACCGGCTCGACGCGGGCGATTTCGACCTCCCGTCCGTGAGCCGTCTCGGGCACCGGCTCGACGACCTGAGTGTCCACTTGCTGGACACCAACCTCGAACTCGTGCCGGTCGGCGTGCCGGGCGAGGTCTACGTCGGCGGCCCCGGTCTGGCGCGCGGCTATCTGCACCAGGCCCGCCTGACCGCGGAGCGTTTCCTCCCGGACCCGTTCGGCCCGGCGGGCTCGCGCCTCTACCGCACCGGCGACCTCGCCCGCCGCCTGCCCGACGGCACCCTCGACTTCCTCGGCCGCGCGGACAGCCAGGTCAAGGTCCGCGGCTACCGCATCGAGCTCGGCGAGATCGAAGCCCGCCTGCGCGAACACCCCGCTGTCCGCGACGCCGTCGTCACCGCCCCGGCCGGTGAGGGCGGAGAGAGGACCCTAGTCGGCTACGTCGTCGGACACGACACGGCCCCCGCCCTGGACCTCCTGCGCGAACACCTGGGCACCACCCTGCCCGGCTACATGATTCCGTCGGCCTTCGTCATGCTCGACTCCCTCCCGCTGATCAGCGGAGGGAAGGTCGACTACCGGGCCCTGCCGGCCCCTGACCGCGACGCCTTCGGCAGCAGCCGGTTCGTCGCGCCCCGCACGCCCGTCGAGGAACGCCTCGCCGCCGTCTGGTCAGAGGTGCTCGGACTCCGGCAGGTCAGCGTCCAGGACAGCTTCTTCGACCTCGGCGGCGACTCGCTACGCGCCGTCCGCCTGGTCGGAGCGATGCGCGCCGTCGGGTACGACGTGTCGATCCCCGATGTCTTCCGGCATCGCACCATCGCCGGCCTGGGCGCCGGCCTCGCCGGCGACGCGGCCGACGAATCGCTGATCCGCGCGGTCGCACCGTTCTCGTTGATCAGCGACGAGGACCGTGCCGCGCTCCCGGCCGACGTGGTCGACGCCTACCCCCTGTCCCAGATCCAGACCGGCATGCTCGCCGAGACGATGGCCGCCGGCCCCGAGGGACGCGCCGTCTATCACAACCTCAACTCCTTCCTGATCCGTGACGACCAACCGTTCTCGCTGGCCGCTCTCCAGGAGGCCGTCGACACCGTCGCGCGTCGCCACGACATCCTGCGGACGTCGATGCACCTGAGCGACTACTCACTGCCGCTCCAGCTGGTGCACGCGGCCGCCGACTACGGGGTGGATCTCCGCGACCTGCGCGGCCAGACCCGCCAAGAACAGGACCGGTTGAAGCGGGAGTTCATTGCCGAGCAGCACGCGGTGGTGTTCGACCTGACCACGGCGCCCCTCCTGCACGTCTCCGCCCTCATCGACGGCGACGACGCCTGGCGGCTCAACTTCACCTACCACCACGCGATTTCCGAAGGGTGGAGCTACAACGCCCTGATGATGGAAATCGTGGAGTGCTACCAGCACCTGCGTGACGGTCGTGAACTGCCCGACCACCAGGCCCCGTCGGTGCGTTACGCGGACTTCATCGCCGCGGAGCTGGAATCGCTGGCCAGCGTCGAGGACCGGGCGTTCTGGCAGGACGTCGTCGGCGGACACACACCACTGCGCCTGCCGGAGAGCTGGTCGCAGGCCGACGCTCCCACAGGCGTCCGCCACGGCACCCAGGTACCGTTCACCGACCTTGAGGACGGACTGCGCACGCTCGCCCTCAAGGCCAACACCTCACTCAAGAGCGTCCTGCTCGCCGCCCACCTCAAGGTCATGAGCTCGCTCACGGCCGACGACGCCTTCCACACCGGCGTCGTCTTCCACGGCCGCCTCGAGGCCCCCGGCGCCGACCGCGTCCTGGGCATGCACCTCAACACCCTGCCCTTCCCCGCCCACCGCCCCACCGGCACCTGGCGCCAACTCGTCCAGCACGTCTACGCCCAGGAAGCCGACATCTGGACCCACCGCCGCTACCCCCTCCCCACCATCCAGCGCGAAGCAGGCAACTCCCGGCACCTGCTCTCGGTCCTGTTCGAGTACCTGGACTTCCACCACGTCGACACCGAGAAGGTCGACGTCTCCGAGGGATTGAACGACGGGATCAATGAATTCGCGCTGAATGTGATTCCTACTCGCGGCAACATCAACCTGGGGACGACGACGGCTGTTCTCAGTGGGGTAGCCCTGGAACGCCTGGCCTCGATGTACCGCCACGTCCTCGAAGCGATGGCCACCGACCCCGAGGGCGACGCCACCACCACCCACCTGCCGGCCGACACACTGGAGCCCCCGCACGGCGAGCACACCCAGTGGCCCGGCACCAGCACCCTCCACCGCTTCCGCACACACGCCACCACCACCCCGGACTCCATCGCCGTCATCTGCGGCAACGAACAACTCACCTACCGGGAACTCGACGAACGCTCCAACCAGCTCGCCCACCACCTCCACACCCTCGGCGCCGGCCCTGGCGACCGCATCGGC
>NZ_JBVITE010000143.1:0-3710 GCF_055575155.1 Kitasatospora sp. NPDC034533 | reverse complement strand
TTAATCTTCTCCCCTGGGTCCACCCAACCCCACCCTCCTCCCCCCCCCCCCCCCCCCCCCCCCCCCCCCCCCCCCCCCCCCCCCCCCCCCCCCCCCCCCCCGGCGGTCGCTCAGCGGAAGCAGTAGGAGTCGGAGGAGGCGTCGCCGCCCGCCAGGTGGGTCTGGTGGACGCGCAGCCCGCGGAAGTCGGCGCCGTGGGGGAAGAAGCGCTCGTCGACGCTCAGCCCGCCGGCCTCCGGGTCGGCGTCCAGTTTGACCATCCAGGGCTCGATGCCCTCCGGGTAGAACTGGTCGTCCCAGGCGCCGTACAGCGAGTTGGTGAGGTAGATCCGCCGGCCGTCCCGGCTGATCTCCACCATCTGCGGCGCCCCGTTCAGCGGGCGGCCGGGCTCGGCCGGGTGCGGGGTGCGGGCGGCGACGCCGCCGAGCCGCACGGAGCCGGTCAGCCGGGGGTGGAACGGGTCCGAGACGTCGTACTGGAACAACTCGCCGGTGCCCCAGGCGGAGACGTAGAGCCAGCGGTCGTCCACCGACAGGTTGATGTCGGTGACGAGCGGCGGCACCGCGCCGAAGGGCTGGAGGGCGGGCGGCAGGTCCTCGGCCTTGGCCGGCTCGGCGGGGATCTCGATCACCTTGCGCGCGGTGAAGGCGGGCCCCTCCCGGTACCAGAGCCAGACCGAGGAGGAGAGGTCCTCGACGTTGGTGACCACCCCGGCGAAACCCCACTCCGCCTGCGGGTCGTGCGCCGGGCGCAGCTCCAGGACCATCTGGTGCTGGTCACCGAGGTCCACCCGCTGGAGGTGGCGGCCGGTGTCCAGCTCCCAGAAGTGCAGCGCGTGGCCGTACTTGCGCCCGAGCAGGAGGTCCGGCACCACCCCGTCCTCGATCATCCACGGGGTGCCCCACTCGCTGGTCACGCCCACGTTGGTGCCCAGGTGCCACCAGACGTCGTAGGCGAGGTGCTGCGGGCCGCGCTCGGTCTCCCAGGGGCGCAGCACCTCGAAGGTGGTGTGGTCGAGCAGCGCGACCCCGCCCGGGCCGTCGTCGCCGTCGGCGCCGCCGAGGCAGGACAGGAACACGCCCTCCGGGCCGCAGTGCAGGGTGTGGGGGCGCGAGTAGCCGGCCTTGGCGGCGAGTTCCGCCGCCTCGATCGTCCTGACCAGCCGCGGGCGGACCGGGTCCGGCCGGGTGTCCAGCACGTGCAGCCGGGAGGAGCGCAGGCCGGGCAGCAGCAGGTAGCGCCGCTCCGGGTTCTGGTGGCAGGCGTGGGCGAGGGCGCTGGAGCAGGCGTTCCATCCGAAGTGGTGCAACTCGTCGCCGAGCGTCGGCAGTTCGGCGAAGTTCAGGACCTTCCCGTAGGTCGCCGAGTCCGGATCGGTGTCGACGCTCAGCAACGCGTCCGGCCGCTGCCCGGACCGGTCGAAGCCGGCCACGTACGCCAGCTTCTCCGGCGGCGCGGCGATGGCCTCGGTGGCCGAACGGTAGAGCGATGGATCGGTATGCCCGTGCTGCATGCAAACTCCCCGACTCGCCTGGTCTGTCCGGGAAGCGTTCCACAGGGACACCGGCGCACAGCAGGCGCACGAGGAGTGGAGGGGAGGCGCGGGCGGCTCCCCTCCCGGGGTGCGTGACAGCGCGCGCGGGGCGGCCCGGGGCTCAGCCCGACGCGGTCGCGGTGCCCGGGGGCTCGTCCCGCCGGGCGATGCCCTCGGCCCACTGCGGGAACTGCGCCGTCGGCACCGGGGGCGAGGCCGGGGCGTCGGGGCCGATCTCCGTGGCGGGGAGGAACACGATCCGGCAGCGCCGGCACAGCCACGTCGCCCGCCACACCCCGTGGAGCCGCTGCCACTGCTCGTAGGTCCGCGGCCACCGGTCCGCCGCACCGCTCCGACGGCGCCGGTGGGCGGAATGGACGGAGAGCCCGATGCCCAGCAGGACCACGGCGATGAGGAGCGCGCCGTAGTGGCTGCCCAACCGGTACGCGGAGTCGGTGACGTCGGTGTCGCCGCCGGTCCGCAGGGAGGCCAGCCCGAGCAGTCCGAAGAGGGCGGCCAGGACGAAGAGGGTGACCGCGCACCCACTGGTGCCCCCGGGCTCGGGCGGCATCGTCAGCAGCTCCCGGGTCGGCGGGTCGAGCGGTCGGTCGGTGTCCAGCAGGGCCTCCCGGACGGCGACGGTCTCATCCGTCGCGGCGCAGGTGGGGCAGGTGGTGCTCATCGGGTAGGGCTCCGCGAGTGGCTCGTGGTCGGTCGAAAGCGCACGTAGTAGAGCACAGGGAGCCGGTGGCCGGCACGGCGGCCCCGGAGCTCCGGCGCCCGGGCACCAGGGCGGGACAGGCGAGCGCACGGGTGATCAAGTGCCCGGCCCCTACGGCACATCCGCGCTCCGGGCGGCGGCCGGAGGCGGGCGAGCCCGTGCGGAAGGCGGCAGGCGGACGCGAGAACATTGCGATCATCACATCGCGGCAGGTCGGCGATGCCGGGGACGGGACCGGCCGAGCCAGTACAGTCGGCCCCATGGAGTTCCGTGAAGACATCCTGGGTGCCCCCTACGAGGCGGCCGAGCTGACGCTGCGGCCGGACGACGAAGGGGCGGTGTGCGCGACCCTCGTCCGGCGCCTGGTGCCCGGGTCGGAGCGGGCCGTGCTGTACGTCCACGGGTACAACGACTACTTCTTCCAGACCAACCTGGCCGACCACTACACCGCGCTCGGGTTCTCCTTCTACGCCCTCGACCTGCGCAAGTACGGCCGCTCGCTGCGCCCGCACCAGTCGCCCAACTTCGTGCGCCACCTCACCGAGTACGACGAGGAGATCGACGAGGCCGTCCGGATCATCCGCGAACTGGACGGCCACCGGAAGCTGCTGCTCAACGGGCACTCGACCGGCGGGCTGATCGCCGCGCTGTGGGCGGGCCGGCGGGCCGGGCGCGGCGTGGTGGACGGGCTCTTCCTCAACAGCCCGTTCCTGTCGATGCCGGCCGGGCTCGCGGTCCGGACCCTGGGCGGTCCGGCCGTCACGGCGCTCGGGCGGATGGCGCCGACCCGCGTCCTGCCGTCCTCGCTCAACCCGCACTACACCCACAGCCTGCACAAGGACCACAAGGGCGAGTGGGACTTCGACCTCGCCCTCAAGCCCGCCGAGGGCTTCCCGCTGTACGCGGGCTGGCTGGCGGCGATCCACCAGGGGCACCGGCGGCTGCGGCAGGGGCTGGGCATCGACGTACCGGTGCTGCTGATGGCCTCGACCCGCTCCATCTCCACCACCGTGTGGCACGAGGGGGTGCGCCGGGCCGACGCGGTGCTGCGCGCCGACGACATCGCCGCGCAGGGGCCGCGGCTGGGCCGGCACGTCACCATCGTGCGGATCGAGGACGGCATCCACGACCTGGTGCTGTCCGGCGAGGCGGTCCGCGCCCGGGTGTTCGCCGAGCTGGACCACTGGCTGGCGGCCTACCTGGACGTGCCGTCGGCGGGGGCCCGCCCGGTGGAGGCCCGGTCTGCCGACGCCGAGCCGGTGGCCACCGGGTCCGCCGACGCCCGGGCCGCCGACGCCCGGCCGGCCGACGCCCGGCCCGCCGACGCTCCGCCCGGTGACGCCCAGCCCGTCGGGGAGAGCGCGTGAGTTTCCTGAGTCAACCTCTATGCCGCCGGAGCCGTCTCGGGAGTCGTTTTGATCTTGTTGTTGGTCTGGTGGGTGACGGGGTCGTAG
>NZ_JBVITE010000142.1:0-3740 GCF_055575155.1 Kitasatospora sp. NPDC034533 | reverse complement strand
TCGTGTTCGCGAAACCGGGCCGCAATGAGCTTGTCGATCTCGGTGATCTGCTCGTTGAGGCCCATCACCTCCTTGGCCAGGGTGTGGATCACCTGTGCGGCGATCTTCTCCCCGGGGACGGTGGTGTGCTGGCGCTCGGCGGCCTCCGTGGCGGTCTGGGCCAGGGCCTCGGCGCCGCGGACCTTGCGGTTGCGAAGCCAGGTCGTCAGCCGGGTCCGGCCGGTGCGCCGCAGCGCGGCAGGGGTCTGGTAGCCGGTCAGCAGGATCAGCGGTCCCAGGTTGTCCAGGTCGAGGGTTCGTTCCAACGCGGGGAAGATACCGGTGAGTTGACCGCGCAGGCGGTTGATCCGGCGGGTCCGGTCGGCGCTCAGGTCGGCTCGCCGGCCGGTGAGGATCCGCAGCTCGACGGCGTGCTCGTCGTCCGGCCGCAGCACGGTGAGGTCGCGGCGCATGCGGGCCTGGTCGGCGATGACGGTCGCGTCCTTGGCATCGGTCTTGCCGCCTCCCCGGTAGCCGGCCGAGGCCCGGTTGACCGCCAGGCCGGGTATGTAGACGAGGTGCTGGCCATGACCCAGCAGGATGTTGATCCACAGGGCGGCCATGCCGTCCGCGACGTCCACCGCCCAGACCACGTCCTCATCCAGGGCGAGTACGTCGGTGAGCAGGGCCAGCAGCTCCGGCTCGTCGTTCAGCACCCGGCGCGACAACAGCCGTCTGCCCTCGGCGTCCAGCACCACGCAGTGGTGGTGGGTCTTGCCGATGTCCGTGCCCGCCCAGATCTGGGCCACCTGTTCCTCCGGTCGTTCGATGCGCGCTGTTCGTCCGGACGACCTCGCCAGCGTGGTCCTACTCAGCGATGCCCGAGGGCTCGAAGCTCCTAATCAGCGGTCGAGTCGTCGTGAGACGCCGGGTGGCCAGGTGACAGGAACCATCGAAGGCAACCGGCTGAAAGCCATACCCGGCGTCTCTGGATCTCAGGACCATACGACTGGCCCGTCCAACCCCTCAACAACGTAGGACCGGCTGACCCACCCAGCCGTCCCGGCTCACCTCGGGCCGGGACGGATCCATCCCCGTTCGAAGGAGAAGTAGTGACGGCCCAGCACACCTACAAGCCGCCGACCGTGAACTGGTGCGCCGACTGGTACTGCGGTGACTGCGGCAGCACGGGCGAGGGCCGCGCGCGTGGTTCGGGCGGTGACCATCGCCGGGTGCCGGGTGCCGGGTGCCGGGAGTCCTGGCCGCCGTCCGGGCCCCTCTGCCCGCTCCGCCAGCCCCGGCGCCGCCGCCCCGCCCCGTCCCGTCCCTTCCCCGCTCACCCTGTCCTGCGCCGCCCGTCCTACCACGCCCTGGCCGTCTTGACCGGCCGTCAGGCCATCCCGCCGTGCCCCGGTGGCCGGCCCGGGCCGGGGTTCGACGTGCGGGCCGCCGCGCCCTGGGTGCCGGCCTCCTGGGCACCGGCCGCGGGCCGTCCAGGCCGTTGCCCTGGCCGCTCTCTACCGCGCCTGGCCGCCGTCCCGGACACCGCGCCGCCGTCCCGGGCCGGCCGGCCGTCAGGCCGTCGTGCTGCGCCCCGGTAGCCGATCTCGGCCGGGGCCAGGCCACGGTTCGACATCCTGGCCGGGAGGATGGGGCAGCGGGTGGCCGGCGATGTCCCAGCCTTGTCCCAGGTAGCCCGTCAAGTCCGTTCTGCCGGGACAGTCTCAGACTGTTCGCCCAGGTGGTGATGGTGTCCGCCGGGTGCTGAGACACATGCTGGGACGTCGCCCCGGCTAGGCGCTGACCTCTGACAGGCGATCTTGACCATTGCCACCTCCTCCTGACTGCCGCCGCTTTCTGCCACCTGATCCCGACCGCTGGCCGGGGGGCGGTGGAGGTTGCCGCAGCGGCACACGGCGATGCCGTGCTGGCGGAACGCGCCGACTGCCACCGGATCAAATCGCCTCGCTCTCCACCGCAGTGGGTAGCTACGCTCGCGCCATGGAGCTGGAGCAGGCACTGGAACCGCTGCGCCGGGTACTGCTGGAACGGGGGACCACCGGCTATCCGCAGACGGCCGCCGCGGCGGTGGAGGCCGCCCAGACGGCACTGGCTGGCGGCATGGACACCCCGAGCTTGTGGGAACTCGGCGTGCTGCCAGAGTGGGACGTTCTGGAAGCGCGCCGCCTGCTGGCCGAGCTGGAACAGGAACTCTGGCCGGCGCTGCGGCTGCCTGCCACCCCTGAGGCCCGAGATCGGGCGCTGGCCCGGTACTGCCTGCAAGACCTGCTGGACGGCCGCCTCGATCCGCTGGCGGCGGCCCAGAGGACCGGCTTCGACCTGTGCCCCGCCGACGACCCTGACTCGCCGCTGTGGCCGGTCCGCCGATGGCTGCACCTCGCGGAGGACCAACAGCAACACCACGGCGAGCTGACGAAGGAGCTGGTGACCGAACTGCACAACCTGGCCGCCCACCTGCTGACTGGTCCGCTGTCCTGACAGCCGGGGCCACCTCCAGCGCCGGGAGGCCGAGATCACCCGCCAGCCGGTCAAACCCCCTGACAGACGGCACTCGGGCCGCTGGCGGCCCGTGGCGGACCTCGGCGCTTCGCGCTGCCGGCCCCGACGGTGCCCCGCCCCATCCCTCCCCACTCGCCCTGTCCTGCACCGCGCGTGCTGCTGCGCCTGCCCGCCGTCCGGGCCGTGACCCCGGGTCGTCGTCCTGGCCGGCCGTCAGGCCCTCCCGCCGTGCCCCAGCGGCCGACCCGGGCCAGGGTTCGACGTCCAGGGCGTCCTGGTCACCGCCGCCCCATCCCGGGGAGAGGCCTCGGCGACCTCCTCCGGGGCCGTCCGGTACCGCCGCGGATGCGCGCTGCGAATCTCCGGTTAGTTAGTCACTGGGGATCAGCTGGTGTCACTAGACCCTGCTGACGGTGGCGTACCGGGGGGTGGGGAACGCTGGGTGTCACCGGGCCTGGACGTGTAGGGACATCAGGAGACTTCCCGCAGCGACATCGTGATGCAGATCCCTAAACGGACGGCCAGCTCAGTGCCAGATGGCGCTGGACCCTGTGCTCATGAGTTCCCTGCCAGGCCCGGGGCCGCGGTCGTCGGCATGGGGGTTCAGGGGCTGTGCTGGGTGGTAGGCCCGGGCAAGGGGCCGCAAGCGGCGCAGAACTCGCAACCACAGCTGGTCATGGAGTTGGCCGGGCAGTGGGCAGTGGGCCAGTACGGCGATGCGCAGGGGCCGGGGTCGACCGGCGTGTCACCGGACAGAGCGCGCTGGCACCAGCCGCAGCGGATCACGGCAAGTACGCCGGCCTGGCGCAGGTGCTGTACCGCGCGAGCGGCGACGTCGAACGGGATACCCGACCTGACGATGGTGGGCGCACTGTCCAGCAGCTGCCGGCTGCGCCACAGGCTCAGCCCGGTGACCGCGCGGACCGCTTCGAGGGCCGTCGGGTCGTGAGGGGAGTCGCCGGCCACCAGGACTGTGAAATCCGGGTCCTCCACGGCTACCCCTCGTCGCTCGGTGTTGTGCCCGGTGCCAGTCAAACGTCCTGGCAGGCTGCCAAGCCATGGGTTTTCGCTCGGCCAGGGGCGGCCTGGCCGGTCAGGGCACCAGGTCCAGCATCGATGCGACGGGTTGGCAGCGGCCGCTTCCACCCTGAGCTTCCCCCGCTGCGCGGGAGGTGCTGATTACCTGGTCAGGACGGGTGTGGGCGGTTCGACAGCCACTGGTTCGGCCGTCGCCTGGTCGG
>NZ_JBVITE010000141.1:0-3812 GCF_055575155.1 Kitasatospora sp. NPDC034533 | reverse complement strand
GACCTCCGTCATCTCTCCAGGTGTCACCCACTGCCAACGACACAACCAGCCAACGGACACGCCACAGTTGAACCGATCTGACCAAGCCCTACTAGCAGAGAGGCACAGTTCAACGAGCTGAAACCGGATTTTGATGCGCCTTTGTGCAGCGCGCCCTTGTGAGCCGTCCTGGCTGGATGTGACGATTTGGAGCGGCGTCACCCGGACCCGTCGGGTTCGGAACCCGGGGCGCTGTTCACTCCAGAACAATCCGGGATCATCGGCAGCGGGCCGTGTTGGCGCATGGGCCCGTCCGAACAGCAGAGACCGCCCGGCCCGTTCGCTGGCCCGAGCGGTCTCTCTGCGTTGTGCGCGCCGACGCGGAAAACCGGTGGTACCGCGGCCGCGTGCGGGGTTACCGTGCCGTCCGGCCAGGTCGTCCAGCCGAAGGGCATGCCGTTGTACACCGTGTGAGACCTCCCGATCGCTGATCTGTCGCGCGTCGCGCCCGTGGGCTGCGCCGCGCTCCTTTCTGCTGCGGACTTCTCACTGGAAACGGTGTACCCCTGTGCTCGAAACCTGGGTGGTCATGCCCACCTGCCTGCCCCTCGTCCGCCGACGCTGCCACACGTGCGCGTCCGAACGCTTCCGGGCGAGCGGCAAGTTCCGCGTCAACGCCAACCACAAGCTCATCGACGTCTGGCTCCTGGTGCTCTGCGCCGGGTGCGGGCGGACCGCCAAGCTCACCGTCCTGGAGCGGGCCCAGGTGCGCTCCGTGCGGCCCGAGCTGCTGGAGCGCCTGCACGCCAACGATCCCGCCCTGACGGCCGAGTTGCTCCGGGACCCGGCGGTGCTGCGGCGGGGGCGCGTCTCCCTCGACTGGGAGGGCGCCTGGCGCCTGGACACCGGCGGCTCGAACCCCCTGGACCGCGAGGTGCTCGATGTCTCGGTCCGCTTCGCGGCCCCCATCCCCGTGCGCCCGGTGCAGCTGATCGCCGAGGCCTGCGGCCTGTCACGCGGCGAGGTCGAGCGCCTCCTCGCGCAGGGCCGGCTCGTGTCGGCCGCCCGCCTGGACGGCAGGCTCTCCGGCGACTTCACCTTCACCCTCAAGCGCTGAGCCCTCCGGGTGCCCCGCGTGGGAAGCCGGCCGGTCCGGCTTCCCACGCAAGGGCTTCGGGCACGGGCGTCCTCGCGGGGTCCGCTCAGGTCGGCTGGGCAAGGTCGTCCAGCCAGGCGTGCCAGTCGTCCGGGCTGACGATGCGGCCGAACCGTTCGACGCCAGGATCAGCCCGCCGCGCCGGGTCTGCTCGATCCACGCGCGCAGGATCTCCCGCAGACCGTAGGTGGCGGTGATCCGGTCGCACGGGGCGCCGGGCGGGTGACCGAGCGCACCGTCCCCGCACACGACGTGCGGGCGATGGCCGGCGGCATGCACCAGCGCGGCGCGGGCCCGGGCCGCGACTTGGAGATCGGTCTCGATCGTGATCACGTTCGTGCCACCGAGCCGGTGGGCGAGCAGGGCGGTGTTCCAGCCGGTGCCGGCGCCCTGTTCCAGCACCCGCATCCCCGGTTCGACCCGGAGGTCGTCGAGCATGGAGGCGACCAGCGAGGGCATCGAGGCGGAACTGGTGGGCACCGTGCCGGGCCCGGCGCCCTGGTGCTCGCCGTCATCCCACTGGGTGACGATGGGAATGTCCGCAGCGGCCGCCGTCAACCAGCCCGGCTCATCCTCGGCCCGGTTGACGGGGCGGCTGGTGCCTGTGGCCAGGTCGTGCGCCCAGACCAGGTCCGGCATGAACAGCGAGCGCGGGAGGGCTTCGAAGTCCGCCGCCCAGGCGTCGGGGACGGGCGAGGACCGCCCTGACGGGCGTCCTCCTGCTCGGGTGCGAGCATCACTTGCGCGCCGCGCCGTCGGGGGACGGCGGGTCGGACGACGGCGTCCACGGGGGTGCCCGGATGCCCGCCCTCCTCGCCGCCCGATCCTCCGCTGCCATGTCCTGCGGCGGCGTCCATGCCAGCAGTCCCTCGACGCGTTCGCAGATTTGCACCCTGGGGAGTCAAGACCATTGGAGATCGAGGCCGTGCCTGATCACCGCACACAAGGAAACCCTTGCGCAGGCCCAACGCGTGAGCGTGGATGGCGAGTTCGGTGGGCATGGCGGTCACCCGAGCAGACATCTCGCCGTCAAAGCTCCGAAGGCGTCCCTCTGAAAGAGGGACGCCTTCGCGCTAGATCGACAATCAGAACGGCCTTACAGCCATCCAATTCGGTTCTACGGACTCCCGGCTCTAGCGAATCGAAAGCTCTAGCTCATCATGATCGAATTAGCAGAGACGAGATACCCAATGAATTCGATATCGACCCCCACGAGAGTCCCAACTCCATCGATCAATGGAATCACCGAGAGAACTTCCAGGCCACGCCCTGGAATATCCCATTCGATTGATCTTTGAGCATATCCCTCTCCAGGCCAAAGATAGTCCGGAATTTCCGAGTCAGGCCGCTTCTCAACCAGCAGCGTCCAGTCCGTCCAAACCTTGAACACTACCGACGAGCTATCGGCGAGAATGATCCGAAGGGTTTTGAGCATCCCTTCGGAATCAACGATTTCGAGGACCTTGAGAGCCTTGATGCCCCTAAAGACCTCGGGATCCCCGCCTTCAGGTCGAGCCACTCCAACGTTCCTCGCCTCTAGCTGTATCGCGATCGCTTCACCTTGGCACGTCTTCGTTAGCAAGTGCATTGCCACGGGGTTGCGCGGTCCCACCAACCATTCCCGCGCGCACCCAGTGGGAACATCGCGACGAACGCACCGTCTCCCTTAGTGACCAGCAGGTCGCCATCCTTGCGATAGAGCCAGTAATCACTTGCGACGCCATTCTTAGGGTTCCATTCGCCACGCCGAACCTCATAGACTCGACCCTTGCACCATTGGCCAGCGGCGGGGTCACCGGGGTTCAGTCCATAGTCCTTGAAATGATCGCCCCAGTGGCTGCCGAACTGCTTTCCATCCACTCCCGACAACTCGGGGCCGCAATTACTATTGTGGACCAGGACCGGCGTGACCCCGGCCAGTACATAGTATGTGCGCTACGCAGCCTCTCTTTACCTGCTTTTTCACAGGTCAACGGTGGTTTTCGGTCCGTCGGTGTCCGTGGATGTGCGCTGAAGTCCGTGGTTCTTGCCGTCGCCGCTGCCGTCAGAGGTATAGACCAGTCCCCCTCGCTGCCGACTGCGCGCGTGACCCTAATGCCAAGCTCCGGGCTCGGCGCGGACGATGGTGCGGGTGGTCTGCTCGTACGACTGGTGACCGGTCTGCGCGCAGTGCCCGGCGATCCAGCGCGTCAGCTCCTCGGGGGCGTGCAGCTCACCGGACGCGACAGCGCAGTTCCGTTCTTCGCCAGTGACGCAGACTGCCTCGAAGGTCGGCAGCGCCATGGGGTCGGTCACGGTGGTCACGTGGTACTCGCGGAACCGGTAGCGGGTGGTCTTGCCCATCAGCCTTCCTCGGCCTCCCGCTCGGGGGCGGGGAGACGCTGCCCACGCGAGTCGGCGACCCTGAGCGCGTCCGACAGGGCCTCGGTCAGCCGGCAGGCGAGCCAGCGGCACTGTCATCCGCCTCGACGGCCCGGACGGCAGCACCCAGCCCCCACCCCCGTCCGCCACAGTCACCATGCTCACCGACGCCATCCGGGCCGCCGCCGCACGCGTCTCGATCAGCGTCGTCTCGGACGCGATCGGGGAACGCGAACTCACCTGGGGCGAACAGCTCGACGTGCGCGAGATCGCCGCCTTCGGCACCGACGCCGAACTCACCAATCACGCGGTCGCC
>NZ_JBVITE010000140.1:0-4008 GCF_055575155.1 Kitasatospora sp. NPDC034533 | reverse complement strand
CCCGGAGGACCGGGCGGCCATTCTCCTTGAGCCATCAACGGCAAACCGTCATCAGCCACACCCGGTCCTCCCGGACCGCCTCACATTCTTAGGGACACCGTCATGCTTCGCACCGTCACCGTTAAGGCCGCCGCGGTCGCCACCCTCGCCCTCGCCGCGCTGGTGCCGGCGGTCGCCGCCCAGGCCGCCCCGGCCCAGCCGGCCTCCGCCGCCATCGCCATCGCGGCCGTCGCCGCCGGTCCGGCGGACGACATGATCTGGGGCTGAGCCTCCGCCCCACGGGCACCCCGCCCCACGGACACCCCGCCGATCGGCTGCTCCTGCAGGGCAGCCGCCCGGCCGGGCCGGGCCCTCCCGCCGCGCATCGCTCGCGGCGCGCGAGGACCGCCGGCCCCCGAAACTCCCGGGCCCCCAAGGCCCTTGGGGCCGCCTCGGCGCCCCTCCACTCCCGTGGCCCTCTCGGCCCGGCCCCCTCACGGCCCTCTCGACCCGCGGCCCCTCACGCCGACGCGTGAGACGCGCGATCCGCGCCGCATCCCGCACGTTCCGACACCCACGAACAGCTCTGGAGACCTGTCATGTCCAAGACCAGCATCCGCCGTACCGCCGCGCTCACCACCGCCGCCGCCTTCCTGCCGCTCAGCCTCGCACTGGGCGCCTCCCCCGCCTCCGCGAGCGTCGGCACCTCGATCGCCGCCACCGCCCAGGCCAACCTGGGCAAGGGCGCCTGCTCGACCAACACCGCGGGCGGCAACGCCTACTACAGCAGCTGCACCGGCAACGGCGGCAGCCCGGAAGCCTGGTGCGCGGACTTCGCCAAGTGGGTCTGGGCGCAGAACGGCGTGGACGTACGCGGCCTCACCCCGGCGGCAGGCAGCTTCGGCACCTACAACGGCGGACTGCACAGCACCCCGCAGGTCGGCGACGCGGTCCTGTACAACTACAACTACAACGGCTACGCCGACCACGTGGCGATCGTGACGGCCGTCGGCAACGGCACGATCACCACCATCGGCGGCAACGAGGGCGGGGTCAGCGGCAACTGGTCCGCCACCTCCAAGGTCAGGCAGTCCGCGACCCACAGCTCCGCGATCGGCTACAGCTGGGGCGGCCAGCGCATCAGCGGCTACGTGTCGCCGATCGGCGGCACCGACGCCGGCGGCACCACGACCGCCCCCGCCCCGGCCGCGCCCAACCACGTGTACGACAACGTCCGCTTCGCCAACGGCAACTGGCAGGGCGCGGCCCTCGCCGACGCCGGCGCGGACGTGTCCCAGGTCGTCACCGCTGCCATGCCCAACGGAGACCTGCACGTCGTGACCCTGAGCAGCGGCAAGGTGTACGACAACGTCCGCTTCGCCAACGGCAACTGGCAGGGCACGGCGCTCGCCGACGGCAGCGGCTACATCACCTCGATCGCGGCCGCCGGCATGCCCAACGGCGACATGCGCCTGGAGACGGTGTCCAACGGCAACGTGTACGACAACGTCCGCTTCGCCAACGGCAGCTGGCAGGGCGCGGCGCTGGCCGACGCGGGCGGCAAGGTCGCCCAGGCCGCGCTCGCCGCGATGCCCAACGGGGACATGCACCTGGTGACCCTGAGCGCCGGCAAGGTGTACGACAACGTCCGGTTCGCCAACGGCAACTGGCAGGGCACGGCGCTCGCCGACGGCAGCGGCTACATCACCTCGATCGCCGCCGCCGGCATGCCCAACGGCGACATGCACCTGGAGACCGTCAGCGACCGCTACGTCTACGACAACATCCGCTTCTCCAACGGCAGCTGGCAGGGCGCGGCGCTGGCCGACGCCGGCGGCGCGGTGGGCCAGGCCACGGTCACCGCGCTGCCCAACGGCGACCTGCACCTCGTCACCCTGAGCAACGGTGACGTGTACGACAACGTCCGGTTCGCCAACGGCACTTGGCAGGGCACGGCGATCGCGGACGGCAGCGGCAAGGTGAACGCCATCGCCGCGACCGGGATGCCCAACGGCGACATGCACCTGAACACCCTGGCCAACTGACGCCCCCGGCGCAGCCGCCCGGTCCCCCCTGGGGGCCGGGCGGCTGCGCGCGCCCGGCCGCGCGGGCGGGTGCCGGGGCGGCCGGGTGGGCGGGCGGTCAACGTCGGGCGGTCAACTGCGGGCTTTCAGCGGCGGGCGGCGGCCAGCGAGCGGAGCTGGACGTGGACGGCGGCGGGCTCGGTGCCGGTGAGGGCGGCGACCTCGGTGGCGGACAGGTCGAGGACCAGGTGCAGCAGCAGGACGTCCTGCTGGGCGGCGCTGAGGTGGGCGATCGGGTGGAACGGGCGCGGGCCGGCCAGGGTGCGGACCCGGCGGCTGACCGCCTGCCAGGCGCAGGCCGTCGGGCTGGCGGTGGACAGGGCGTGGAGCCAGTGCCCGCCGAGTTCCACGAAGGCCTCGCGGACGGCCAGTGGCGCGTCGGCGGGCGGCAGGAGCAGCGCGGCGTAGTCGAGGTAGTGGTGCCGGTGGAGGTCGTGCAGCGCCCACAGGCCCAGGGCGGGCGCGGGGGCGGGGGCGGCCGGCTTGTGCGGTGGTGTCGGCATGGTGGTGTCCCGGGGTGGCGCGGGCGGGTGCTGCTCCGCCGCTGGGTGCTGGTCCGCGGGCGGGGGCACGGTGGGGGCGCGGGTGGCGCGCCCCGCCCGCGGACCTGGTCACACGAGCACCGACGGGTTGTCGTCGGTGCCTTCGCGGCCCGCCGCGGCGGGGTGGGCGGGCGCTTCGTCCCGTTCGGCGGCCAGGTTGGTGCGCAGGGTCATCCACAACCGGAACAGGATGTCCGTCGAGGTGCCCGCGCTGGAGGACTGCATGGCCCGCGCGAACTCGCTGTGGACCGTACGGGAGTTGACCGGTATCGGGGCCCGGGCGTTGTTCGTCCGGGCGTTGTTGGTCCGGTCCCAGGCCGCCGCCCACAGGGCGCGGCGGGCCTCCTTGACCCCGCAGACCTCCATGTAGGCGAGGAACACGGGTTTGCGCAGCGGAGCCTCCCCCTTGAGGACCAGGGCCAGGGTGCTGGAGGGCAGGCGTGCGCCCCGGTCGCGGGCCCGGCGGTCCAGTTCCCTCAGGGAGGGCCAGTCGGCCTTGCGGCGCATCTCGTGCATCGCGCGGCGCAGGTCGGCGAAGGAGTCGACCTGTTCGGGGTCGATCCGCCG
This sequence comes from Kitasatospora sp. NPDC034533, assembly GCF_055575155.1. Taxonomy (NCBI): domain Bacteria; kingdom Bacillati; phylum Actinomycetota; class Actinomycetes; order Kitasatosporales; family Streptomycetaceae; genus Kitasatospora; species Kitasatospora sp. NPDC034533. The sequence continues at coordinate 836 of NZ_JBVITE010000140.1, read as the reverse complement.
GGGCGCGAGCAGCCGGCGGGTCCTCGGCGGATTCGGTACGTGGGCCCAGTAGTTGGCATGGGACCACTTGCGGCGGGCCGTCTTGAGGTCGCCGCCGCATTCGCGGACGACGGCCTCGACGACCTTCCAGCTCGGTACGGAGCGCCCGGCGGCGGCCCGTTGCAGGGTGGTGGGGTGGTAGTTGGTCCGATCGGCGAGCTGACGGTACGTCAGCTTCGCCTGTTTGCGCTGCTCGCGCAGCCATTCGGCCAGCCGGCCCAGCGCCGGCTCGGTCACCACGACCGGATTCTCTCGGCGTCCCATCGCAGGCAGGCGCTCTTCCTAGGCCCGCCCCCGTCGGAGCCTTGCGGCCAGCAGACAGCCACCGGTGGCCAGTTCGAGCGCGGCTCCGGCCGACATGCCGGTCGCCACCAGGGCGGCGGCCAGCGCGACCGTCAGGACGACCACGACCACGACGACCACCACGGCCGTCGCGCCGACCGGGCCGTCCGCCGTCGCGCAGCGGGTCCGGGTGCGGGCGCGGTCGCGGGTGCGCGGGTGCTTGCTTCGCTTCCTCGTCATCGAGGAGCCCTCCATATCACTGTTCACTCCGACTGACGGGCACTTGTGCGGTTGGCGTCGCACTGTGTGCCCGGTGGCATCACACTCTGTCAGGCGTATGGGTGAATCCCAATCGGTTCGGTGAACATCGCGCAGATTGATGCGCCGAAGTCCCGGCCCCCGCCCGCAATTTCGGGAAAGCCCTAGTAGGGCTTGGTCAGGTTCGTATGGGTGTGGGTATGTCGCGGTGGCAGGTCGGACAGTGGCCAGCCCAGGTGGCGAGGATCAACTGCAGC
>NZ_JBVITE010000139.1:0-4298 GCF_055575155.1 Kitasatospora sp. NPDC034533 | reverse complement strand
TCGAGGGCAACCGACTGAAAGCCATACCCGGCGTCTCTGGGCCTCAGGACCATACGACTGGCCCGTCCAACCCATCAACAACGTAGGACCGACTGCCACGTCGACGCGCTCGCCCGCTTCGCCGGGCCCGGCACCGTCGTCCTGCACCGGCCCGCCGCCGACACCCCGCCGGACGTCTGGACCAGTGCCTCCGCGTAGGCGCTGGGAGTGCTCCGCTCGGAGACCGACGCCAAGGGCCGCGCGATCGAGGTGGTCGACCTCCCGGAGCCCGACGCCGACCTGATCCGGGGCAGGGGCAAGGACTTCCTCGCCACCTACGTCAACTACTACGTCTGCAACGGCGGTGTCGTCGTCCCGCGGTTCGGGGACCGGGCCGCCGACGAACGGGCGGCCGGCATCGTCGGCGAGCTCCATCCGGGCCGCGGGGTCACCCAGGTCGACATCGACCACATCGCCGCGGGAGGCGGCGGCATCCACTGCGCCACCCAGCAGCAGCCCGCCGTCTGAGCGCGCCGGGCCGGCCCGGACCACCGGCCCGGCGGGAATCAGGAGACCCGGCCGGGCGCGGGGATGTCGTGGGTGGCGCAGTGGATGCCACCGCCGCCGCTCGCGATCGCGTCGATCCTGACCGGGACGACCTCCCGGCCCGGAAAGTACTGCTTCAGGATCTGCTGGGCCCGGTCGTCGGCCCTGGCGTCGCCGAACTTCGGCAGGTAGACGCCCTTGTCGCCGACGTAGAAGTTCATGTACGAGGAGACGAAGGCGTCGCCGCGCCCGGTGATCAGGTCCGGGTCCGGCTGCTGGAGTTCGACCACCTGGAGCTTCCGGCCCCGCGCGTCCTCGGCGTCCGCGAACACGGCGCGCGCCTGGTCGGCCGAGCGGGACCAGACGTCCGGTGGGGTGCCGGGGAAGGCCTGGTCGAGCAGGACCACGCCGGGGGCGGCGAAGCGGGCCAGGCAGTCGACGTGGGCGTCGGTGATGTCCTTGCCCCTGACGCCCGCCAGCCAGATCACCTTGGTCACGCCGAGCGCCTTCTTCAGCTCCGCCTCGACCTGCTCCCGGCTCATGCCCGGGTTGCGGTTGTCGTTGACGACGGAGCTCTCGGTCACCAGCAGGGTGCCCTGCCCGTCGCTCTCGAAGGAGCCGCCCTCGGCGACCAGCCGGGTCTCGATCCGCTCCACGCCGTACTGGGCCAGCACCGTCCGGGCGACCTTGGCGTCGTTGCCGTGCCGTTGCTTGCCGCCCCAGCCGTTGAAGTTGAAGTCGACGCCCTTGACCTTGCCGCCCTCCTCGACGAACACGGGCAGGGTGTCCCGGGCCCACAGGTCGTCGACGGCGATCGGCACCACCTCGACGGCCGAGCCGCAGGCCCTCTGCGCGGCGTCCTTCTGCTCGGGGCGGGCCATCAGCACGACCGGCTCGCGCGCCGCGATCGCCCGGGCCAGGCCGGCCACGTCCCGGCGGACGTCCGCGAGCTGCTCGCCCCAGACGCCCTCCGAGGCCGGCCAGGACATCACGGTCCGCAGGTGCCCCTCCCACTCGGCGCCGAAGCGGCGCCCGGCGGCGGTGGCGCCGGCCGTGGTGCCGACCGTGCCGTCGGGGGCGCCGCCGGGCTGCGGGGGCGGCACGGCGCCGTCGGGGGTCCCGACGCCGTCGGGGTCGCAGGCGGTGAGCCCGAGGGTGAGGGCGCCGACGCCGGCGCCGACACCGGCGAGGGAGCGCATCAGGGCGCGGCGGGACAGGGCGTGGGACATTGCGGGTACTCCGGCTGGTGTCGGTGCGGTGGGGGTGGGGGGTGGTGGTCCGCGGTGCGGCCCGGCGGCTACGGCAGTGGCTCGTGCATGGTCGAGCAGTGGATGCCGCCGCCCCCGGCCATCAGGCGGTCGACGTCGAGCTGCACCACCACGCGGCCGGGGAAGGCCGCGGCGAGCGCGTCCCTGGCAGCGGCGTCCTTGTACGGGTCGCCGAACTGGGCGGTGATGACGCCCCCGTTGACCAGGTGGAAGTTGAGGTAGGAGTCGACGAAGTCGGACTTGCGGGAGCGGACGGTGTCCGGGCCGTGCACCGGGAGGACCTCCAGTCGCCGGCCCCGGGCGTCGGTGGAGGTGGAGAGGATGGCGAACTGCTCGCGGGCGTCCCGGGCCCAGGCGTCGGTGCGCTCCGGCGGCGGCAGCTGGACCATCACCACCCCGGGTCGGACGAACCGGGAGGTGACGTCCACGTGGTCGTCGGTGATGTCCCGGCCCTTGATGCCGGGCAGCCAGATCATGGTGTCGGCGCCGTACGCCTCCAGGACGGCCTCCTCGATCTCGTCCCGGCTCATGCCGCGGTTGCGGTTCTTGTTGACGAGGCTGCTCTCGGTGGCCATCACCGTGCCGTCGCCGTCCGTCTCGACGGCGCCGCCCTCGCCGACGAAGTCCGCGTAGGTGTGGCGCAGACCGCGGCGGGCGGCGAGGCGCTCGGCGACCCGGGCGTCGTCGTGGTGCACCTGCTTGTCGCCCCAGCCGTTGAAGTTGAGGACCACGGCGTCCAGACCGCCGTACCCGTCCCGGCGGAACACCGGTGCGGTGTCGCGCATCCACAGGTCGTCGGTGGGGATGTCACTGATCACCTCCACGCCGGAGCCGCACCGGGACCGGGCCTTGCCCGCCGTCCACTCGTCGGGGGCGCACATCACGACCGGCTCGAACTCGGCGATCGTGCGGGCGATCAGCGCGATGTCCTCCTGGACGCCGCCCAGGCGCAACCCCCACACTGCCCGGCGGGACGGCCAGGACATCCACGTCCGTGCGTGCGGGACGTCGTCCGCCGGCACCCGGGGGTAGGGCCCAGTGGGACGGTCATCACGGCGGTGGGTCATGTGGGTCTCCTGGTGGTGCGACGGTGCCGGGCGGGGTGCCGGGGCCGCCGTCTCTCCACTCTTCGGGTGGGAACCCGGCGGCGCACCATGGGGCGGGCCAACGGGGCGGACCCGGCGGCGAACTCCCTGCCTGGGCTTCAGACTCGCACTGACTGAAAAATCAGTCAAACTTGCGAAGACGTCTTGACGCGTCCTTGACGGGCGCCGGTGCGCCGGCCCGGGGCCCGGCGCGGCTCCTGCGGATCAGGGCCCGAGCCGCGCCACCTCGGTGTCGATCGCGTCGACCAGGAGCGCGCGGGCGTGCGCCAGCGGCAGGCTCCCGCTCAGCCAGCGCATGCTCAGGCCCTCCAGCAGCGCGGTCAGTCGCTCCGCCGCCCCGGCCAGCGCGACCGCCGAGGCCATCGGCCGCACGCCGCCGAGCAGTTCCGCGATCTCCTGCACCCAGACCCGGGTGGCCCGCGCCAGGTCCTCGCGCAGCGCCTCCTCGAACACCGCGCTCGCCCGGAGCTCACCCCAGGCGGTGCTGTTCTCCCGCACCTCGGCGGTGTCCTGGAGCTCCAGCAGCAGGCTCTGCTCCAGCTCCTCGCGGGGCGTCGGCGGCGGAGCGTCCGCGGCGCGCTCGGCCGTGTACCGCCCCGCCCGGTCGTTGATGAACTCCAGCGTCTGCCGGAGGACCCCCGTACGGTCCTTGAAGTGGTAGTAGATCAGCGCGGTGGACACCCCCGCCTCGGCCGCGAGCTCCTCCACCCGCAGCCCGCGCACCCCGCGCCGCGCGATCACGCGCGCCGCTGCTTCCATGATCGACGTTTTGCGACTGGCCACGATCCATCACCTTACCGGGGTATGGACGGCCATCCTGGTTCCTTGGCTGAAAATTCAGTCAGGACATGGGGGTGGGTATCCACCTGTGACGCGGATCGAGCCGGGGTGCAGAACTCGCGCGCCACACCACACTGCCGGCCCCGCGCACCAAGGCCGCGAACGACGGATACGGCCGTGCGTACGGTGCTCCGGATGCTGATCGACGCGGCCACGCGCCGATCACGGTGAGCAGGCCGGCCTCGCCCTCGGGTGGCGGCGAACGCCTTGGCGGTGAGGTTCATCCCGTCCTGGAGCGAGGTGGCCCCCAGAGCGCTTCCGCCGCCGGGTGCGCGTCGACGACCTCGGCGGTCGACAGGGTGCCGGGAAGGTAGTCGACCGGCATCCAACGCCCTTCTCGGGCGGTGGCGCCGGGCTCGGGCGGCGGGCGGACCAGCGGGGCCGCCGGCTCTCGCCGCTCCAGTGCAGTGGCGGGCGGTGGTGGGCGATGACCGGGTCGTGCCTTCGGGCGGGGTTCGCGGGGCTCTAGATGATTGATGCCAAGGGGTTCAGTGGTCGTACGCGGTGAGGGAACGCATGACGGGCTGCCCGGTCTGGTCGTTGTGCCAGATCGCGGCGG
>NZ_JBVITE010000138.1:0-4588 GCF_055575155.1 Kitasatospora sp. NPDC034533 | reverse complement strand
CGAGGGAGTCCAGATCAGGCGTCACAACCGATCTTTGGACTCCCTCGCTTCATGTCATGCGCGCAGGCGAGCCCTTGGCATCAGTCATCTAGGGGACCGGTTCGCCGCGGCCGGCCCGGGGCTCCTGCGTCCGGCCGCCGGGCCGCGTGCCGTCCTCGGCCTCACTCTCACCCGGCCGCGCTGACGGTATGAACCAGTCCTCTGCCGTTGTTCTGGCCGGCGGCTTCACGGCGGTGGTCAGGTCGCCGGCGATCAGCGACCCGCACCCCCGGCCACCAGTTCCGCACGCTGCCCGCCCCGTGCTCACCGCGCTCGGCCCGGATCCCGAGGAGATCGGCAAGCGGGCGGCCGAGTCGCTGATCGACGTGATACGGCGCCCCCGGAGCCGGGGGCCCGTCCCGGGCACCGCCTCGTAGCGGCGGGGCTGCTGCCCCGGGCCTCGACCAGGCCGGTGCCGGCGGGGAACCGAGCGCCAGAGAGCGGGCTCGTCCTGTCAACTCGGTTCGTTTCATTGACACTTCACTCGGAATACGTACGCTTGGGAGCGCTCCCATGACAGCCTCGCAACTGTAAGGAGTTCCCCCCATGCGCACAAAAAGCCCGTTGACCGGGCGTTCACGGTCGTCCCTCCGCTGGCCTCTCCAGGCGCTCCTCACGCTGTTCGCCGTGGTGGCCGGCGCGCTGACCTGGTCGGCCCCCGCCCAGGCGCACGGCACCATCGTCGACCCGGCCTCCCGCGCGTACCAGTGCTGGAAGACGTGGGGCAGCGACCACACGAACCCCGCCATGCAGACGCAGGACCCCATGTGCTGGCAGGCGTTCCAGGCCAACCCCGACACCATGTGGAACTGGATGAGCGCGCTCCGCGACGGCCTCGGCGGTCAGTTCCAGGCGAAGACGCCCGACGGGACGCTCTGCAGCAACAACCTCTCGCGGAACGACAGCCTGAACAAGCCCGGGCAGTGGAAGGCAACCACCGTCGGCAGCAACTTCTCGGTCCACCTGTACGACCAGGCCAGCCACGGCGCGGACTACTTCAAGGTCTACGTGAGCAAGCAGGGCTTCAACCCCGCGACCCAGACCCTGGGCTGGGGCAACCTCGACTTCATCACGCAGACCGGCCGCTTCGCGCCGGCGTCGGACATCACGTTCCCCGTCCAGACGTCCGGCTACACCGGAAACCACGTCCTGTTCGTGATCTGGCAGGCATCGCACCTCGACCAGGCGTACATGTGGTGCAGCGACATCACGTTCAGCTGAAGCGGGAAGCGCCGCGCAGGGCACCGGCTTCCGCCGGGCGCCGCTGATCCGGCACGGATCCGCCACTGATCCGCCGATCCGCTGCTGATCCGCCGCCCGGCCGAACGAGCCCCGTCGGGGCAGGGAACCCCTTGGGCCACCCTGCCCGGACGGGGCTTCCCCGCCCTTTCGCCCCTGCGTGGGCGGCGCGGTCATGACCCTACGGAAGCGCCACGGCGGGCCCGCGGCGGACCAGCCCTCGTTGCTGGTGACGGAGAGAGCGCGGAGTGAGCGTCGAATGAACGTCTGTGACACGTCGGATGCGTCGTTTGATTCTCCGGTCAGTCGAATCACTGTCGAAGGACCGGTTCGCTCCGGTACGTACAGCGCACGGTACGAAGGTATGAGCGCCTGATGAATACTCTGGCGTCCTCCTGATCAACATGAAGCCGCGAGATTGAAGCAGCAACGCCAGGGTCCCTGACGGCGCGTCGGGCGACTGGCAGCGGCCGGGCGTCGGCAAAAGAGCGCGGGCGCGACCGGCTCGCCCGTCGCCCTCCGCCGACGCGGCGCCGGCGAGCCCGTGTCGGCCGCTGCCCCTTCGCCGAACCCTCGCCGTTCCCGAGGGAGACGACGCAGTGCGGGGCGGGCCAGGGCACGCGGCAGGTGTCCGAGTCCGTTGACGCTTCCGCGCACGTCTCCGCGGCTGCGGAGGCGTGGAGGAAAGCGTGTGCGGCCCGCGGCGCGGTTCGCGGCGGGCCGCTTCGGCGGTTGCCCGGGGCCGGGTCAGCCGAGCGGCAGCTCCAGGCTGGCGGTGCCCGCGCTGGTCGACCAGGCCGAGCAGGCCCTGCTCGCGGTAGCGGCTGAAGGATTCGCTGCAGCGTGCGTTCCCCGACCGGCCGGCGACCGTCGCCAGTTCCTGGGCCTTCGTCCTCTGACGCTCCGCCAGCGTGGTGGCCGCCGGGGCGTAGCCAGGCCGCGGAACCGTCCCGGGCGGCGAGTCCGGCGGCAGGCCGGTCTCGATCTCGACGGCATGGCGTTCCCAGAACCGTGCCTGCGCGAGCGCCTCGGCCGGCGCGGCCTCCAGCAGTCCCGTCGGCGCCAAGCCCGGCAACGGCCCGTCCGCACCCAGCAGCGCGAAGTCCTCGTCCGCGAGCAGGAACGGCAGCAGCACCACCCGCGAGGCGCCGTCCGTGCCCGACAGCCTCACCGACGCGCCCTCGATCGCCACCACGGTGTGCTCACCACCGTCGAAGCGCACCTGATCGCCCACCCGCAGAACACCGGGCCTGGCCAGGCCCGTCACCGCCCGGCCCCCTCGGCCACGCTGACGGTCGCCCTGGTCCGCTGGGGCCCCGGCGTCGACGACTGGGGCTGGTACCTCCACCACCCCGACACGATCCGCCGCACCGAGCAGCCGACCGGCCCCGACGGACCGGCGACCTGGTGAACACCGGCACGGACGGCGAGGGCGCCGCCGCCGACCTCGCCGACGCCCTGCAAATCTTCGCCGAGCACGCCGCGCCCGGCACGGACACCGGCACCGGTGTCTGGTTGACCATCGGCACCCCCTACGACATCGAACAACGCACCCTCCACCTGCCCGTCGGCGTCGCCGGCTGGATCACCGAACTCCTCCGCGACGAGACCCAAGCGCTGGAGTCCGGCCGCCACCACCCCCGTCGCCGCTCTGACCCTCGCCGCCGCCGAACCGGCCTGGTGGGGAACCGGAACCCCTGGTTCGTCCACGCGGTGTCAGTGCCGGCTGGAAGGCTGGGCGTCATGGACGACGACGAGGTGCTGCTGAGGGGCCAGGTCTACGGGACAGACCACGACGACCCCGACCCGGGCCCGCGGCCGGTACACGAGTACCGGGAACTGGTCGGCGGCCCGCTCGACGGCCTCCTGCTGGACGTCACCGGCTGGGACGCCGAGGAACTCGCCGACGGTGCCGCGCTGGCCACCGAGATCGGCGCGTACGGCGCGGGCGGCCGCGCGCACTACGAACCCCGCCCGGCGGACCCGCGCCGCTGGGACTGGGCGGGCGACACCCCCTGACACCGCCTCGGCCCAGCCCCGCAGACCCCGCGGCGTTCGCCCGTACACACTGAGGAGACCGGACCGCGCCCGGACCCCCCGAGCGAGCGGCGGTCCTGATCCACCGCACCCGCTGCGCCGGGGCGGAGGTTTCCCCGGCAGGCCGGGGGCACGAGGAGGCGCCGACCACCGTGCTGGTGGCCGGCGCCTTCGGCGTGGTCAGTACCGCTGTCCACAGCCGGCCCAGGCCAGGGTGGCGCCATGACGACGAAGAAGGCCACAGCGCCCTGCCAGACCCACACCGCCGACAGCTGGGGCAACTGCCCGGTGGCAGAGCTGTGCACCGTCCGGATACGGCTCCTGGCGTTGCTGGAGCGGTACGCCGACGGTCCGCTGAACATGGACTACCGGTTCAGACCGGACAAGACCACCCAGCGGGCGATCCGCCTGCTCGCGGCCCTCCTGGCTTTGTACGTGAGTTGTGAGAGCATCTGTCGCTCGGCGGCACGAGCACGTGGTGCCATGGGAAAGTGATGTCGCCGAGTTTTGAGAGCACCCGGGTGCTTGCTTCGGGACGATGGTTGTGCTCGGCATGGCGAGGGAGCCCGGGTGCTACAGAAGTCCAGGTCGATCTGTGAGTGCGCCCCACCGTCTCATCGGATGGCATACCCGTCCCACAGCGGGCCGCCAGCCAGGTCCAGCACCTCTGCCACGACCGCGGCGAAGGCCTTCGCATCCCCGGTGATCGCCTGCGGGGCGGCTTCGGACAACGCGCGGTGCACCCCGGGGCCGGCCGCGGCTAGGGCCTTTCGTTTGGATCAAGCTGTTGGAGTGGTCCTCGGCTACAGTGCGAGGATGACGATCCGTCGCATCATGCCCAACGTCGTCACCCAGGACATCGAAGAGAGCCGAAGCTTCTACAGCGATTTCCTGGGCATGGACGTGCGCATGGACGAGCCCGGCTTCTTGATGTTGGCCTCGCCCGGTAACCCGACGGCGCAGATGACCGTGGTCTCCCCTGCCGCAGACTCATGGGACCCGCATACCGCCCATTCGACACTGGCGGTCGAAGTCGAGGACGTTGACGCCGTGTACGCCGCAGCCGAGCGCCAGGGGCACCAGGTGGTCTATCCCTTGACCACGGAACCATGGGGAATCCGACGTTTCTTTGTTCAGGCACCCGACGGAAGTGTCATCAACGTCCACAGTCACATCTGAGAGGGTGTTCTGTGAGACTTCGCCGGAGTTCAGCTCTGGATGGCCGGTGTCGGGTTGGTGAGGGTGAACAGGCCGGGCTCGGGTTCGGTGAGGA
>NZ_JBVITE010000137.1:0-5213 GCF_055575155.1 Kitasatospora sp. NPDC034533 | reverse complement strand
CAGGGGGTTGATCTCGGAGACGGCGCCGACGAGCGTGGTCTTGCCGACGCCGAAGCCGCCCGCGACGACGATCTTCGCGGAGGTGGTGGCGCGGGCGGGGGCGGCGGCGTTAGAGCTTGCGAAGTCCACTGAGGACCCTTTCGAGCAGCGTGACGTCGGGCTGGTTTCCGGATTCGCCGCCGGAAGCGGGCTGGTGGATGGCGACGAGGCCGGCCTCGGCCAGGTCGGCCACGAGGATGCGGGCCACTCCCAGGGGGAGGGAGAGCAGCGCCGACACCTCCGCGACGGATTTGACCTCCGTGCACAGCGTGCAGATCCGCTGGTGCTCGGGGAGCAGGGTGGCCAGGCGCTGCGGGTCGACGTCGGCGGAGACCAGCGCCTCCAGCGCGAGTTCGTAGCGCGGGCGGGTCCGGCCGCCGGTCATCGCGAACGGGCGGATCAGCGGGCCGGAGTCGGGTTCGTCCTCGAACTCCTCGACGTGGCCGGGCTCCTGGGCCGGCTGGTAGCCGGGGGCCGGTTCGGGCGCCGGGTTCGGGTAGCCGGGCGCCGGGGCGCCGTACGAGGGCTGCCGGGCGAACCGGTCGTACTGGCCGTACTGCTCTTCGGTCCGGGAGTACGGCTGCTGGGGCTGCTGCCCGTACTGGTGCCGGCCGTACTGCTGACCGTGGCCGACGCCGGGTGCTCCGAAGGCGTCATGGCCTGTGCCAGGGTACGGAAGACCGTACTGGCCGCTGCGGTCGTCGGGCGGTGTCACGGTTCCTCTCCTCACAGGGTGCGGCGGTGCGGTGCGAGCTTCGGCGCAGGTCCGGAGCCGGTGGTGCGAAGGCCGTACAACGTCCGAACCCGAGCCCGCCGAAGCGGGCCCGGGAGGGACGCGGAGGTACTTCGAATACCTGGACGGTATCCGACGGACCGTCAGTGCAGGAGACTGCCCTGGAGTTCCGCGCGGAGTGCGGGGGTGAGGACGGCGCCGGCGCGGTCGACCAGCAGGGCCATCTCGTAGCCGACGAGGCCGATGTCGGAGTCCGGGGCGGCCAGCACGGCGAGCGCGGAACCGTCGCTGATGGCCATCAGGAACAGGAAGCCCCGCTCCATCTCGACCACGGTCTGGTTGACCTCGCCGCCCTCGAAGATCCGGCTCGCGCCGGAGGTGAGGGAGGTGAGGCCGGAGGCGACGGCGGCGAGCTGGTCGGCGCGGTCCCGGGGGAAGCCCTCGGACATGCACAGCAGGAGGCCGTCCGCGGAGACCACCACGGTGTGGGACACCCCGGGGGTGTTGTCCACGAAGTTGGTGATCAGCCAGTTGAGGTTCTGTGCGGCCTGGCTCATCTGGTTCAACTCAACGCTCCTGGTGGTTCGAGCCGCCGAAGAGATCGGTGCTCCGGTTCTGTCCGTTGCCGGACTGGTCTGCCTGATCGGGGTCGATCCGGAAGCTTCCGGTGTTACCGGCACTGCGGCCCTGCTCCACACCGCGGCGCAGGTTGGTCAGGCGGCCACGGACCTCCTCCGGGCTGCGGGAGACCTGCGGCCCGTCCTGCGGGGTGGACTTGGCGTTGCCGGGCACCAGGTTCTGCTTGGGCACGCGCCGCGGCAGACCGGCACCGGTGGTGCCGCCGGAGGAGGGCTCGCGCAGCTGCTCGGCCCGCTGCCAGTCGCCGTCGTTCGGCGACTGCCAGGCGGTGCTGGCGGTCGGGCCGGTCGGGCCGTATCCGCCGAGCGAGGACACGTCGTGGCCGCGCTGCTCGGTGGGTGCCGAGGTGTCCTTGGCGCCGGCGAACCAGTTCGGGGTGTCGCCGGAGGCCTTGGCGCCGGTCGCAGCGCTGCCGGCGCCGCCGCCCGCCAGCTGCTCGCCGGGGCGGCGCTGGGGCAGCCCGGACGGCAGGGTGGTGGTGGGCGCCTGCTCGGCGGCGGGCAGCGCGGGCGGCTCCGGGGCGTACGGGTGGCCGGCCGGGGACTCCTCGGCGGGGCGGCCGTACTGGTCGTAGCCGTCCTGGGCGTACTCGTCCTGCCGGTAGCCGTCCTGCTGGTAGCCGTACTGGTCGTCGGCGTAGTCCTGCTGCTGGTAGCCCTGCGGGGCGTACTGGTCGTAGCCGTCCTGGGCGTACTCGTCCTGCCCGTACCCGTCCTGCTGGTAGCCGCCCTGGTCGTAGCCGTACTGCTCGTCGGCGTACCCGCCGTCGGCCGGGGCCTGCTCCTGGTAGCCCTGCGGGGCGTACTGGTCGTAGCCCTGCTGGTACTCCTCCTCGGCCTCGGCGTCGACCACCGGCGGCTGCGGGGCGCTCTCCAGGGCCGCGCGGCGGACCTGGTCGAGGCGCTGCGAGCGCTGGACGGCCTCCAGGGCGGGGCTGAACCCGCTGGAGCCCGTGCTGCCGGAGCCGGTGAGGTGGTCGTCGAAGCCGAGCTCGGCCGCGCTGCGGGCGCGGTTGTCGGGCGCCCACTCGGCGGTCGGCTCCTGGTCGGCGAAGATCCGGGAGACGGTGAACTGCTCGTCGGGCTCGGGCGCCTGGCCGGACTGGGTGACGAACGCCGGGAGCATGACCAGCGAGGTGGTGCCGGCCGACTCGCCGGACGGGCGGAGCTGGACGCGGATGTCGTGCCGCTGGGACAGCCGGCCGACCACGAACAGGCCCATGCGGCGGGAGATGGTGGCGTCCACCGTGGGCGGCTCGCCCAGCTTCTCGTTGATCTCCGCGAAGTCCTCGGCGGTGAGGCCGATGCCCTTGTCGTGGATCTCGACCAGGACGCGGCCGTCCGGCAGCCGGGTCGCGTTGACCAGCACCCGGGTCTGCGGGCTGGAGAACGAGGTCGCGTTCTCCAGCAGCTCGGCGAGCAGGTGGACGAGGTCGGTCACGGCGGCGCCGACGACGTCGACCTCCGGGATGCCGGAGAGCTCGACGCGCTCGTACTGCTCCACCTCGGAGGCGGCGGCGCGGAGCACGTCGACCAGCGGGACCGGGGTGTTCCAGCGGCGGCCGGCCTCCTCGCCCGCGAGGACGAGCAGGTTCTCACCGTTGCGGCGCATGCGGGTCGCGAGGTGGTCCAGCTTGAAGAGGTTCTCCAGCTGGTCCGGGTCGGCCTCGTTGTTCTCCAGGTCGGTGATCAGCGCCAGCTGGCGCTGGATCAGGCTCTGGCTGCGGCGCGACAGGTTGGTGAAGATCGCGTTGACGTTCCCTCGCAGCAGGGCCTGCTCGGCGGCGAGCGCCACGGCCTGCTGGTGGACCTGGTCGAACGCCCGGGCGACCTCGCCGATCTCGTCCTTGCCGTGCAGCGGGATCGGGGTGACCGAGGTGTCGACCCGGTCGGGGTCGGTCTTGGAGAGCTTCTCGACCAGGTCCGGAAGGCGGTGGTCGGCGATCTCCAGGGCGGCGTTGCGCAGGGTGCGCATGCCGAGGATCATCGAGCGGGCCACGTAGCCGGTGAGCAGGCCGGCCAGGATCAGCGCCGCGACGACGATGACCGTGTTGAGGATGGCGTCGTAGAGCGCGTTGTCCTTGAGGTTGCGCGCGTCGGTGACGACGTCGTCCAGCAGCGTGACCTCGGTGTTCCGCAGCGCCTGGATGTGGCTGTCGGCGGCCTGGTTCCAGTTCTCCGAGGTCAGACCGGCGTTCTTCGCCTCCGCGTACGCGGCGTCGGCGGCGGCCTTGCCCTTCTGCTGGCCCTCCGCAGCGGCCTGGCTGTAGCTGGCGCCGAGCTGGAGCAGGCCCTGCATGGTGGGCGCCGTGCCGTTGGGCATCTTGTACGCCGAACGGTCCTGGGCGGTGGTCAGGGCCATCTGCGCGGCGGCGTACTTGGCGCCGTCCTCGGGGGCGGCACCGGTGTGGAACTCGTTGATGGAGACCTGTTCCAGCTTCTCCGAGATCAGGATCTGCTGGATGACGTCCTGGTTCTCGTAGCGCGTGGTGGCGTTCTGGTTGATGCCGACCAGCAGGTTGAGCATCAGCGCGCGCTGGGTCGAGGCGGCGGCCTTGGCCAGCGAGATCGCGTAGATCGCGCGGCCCTTGCTGGTGGCGTTGGCGGAGCCCATGCCGACGGAGTTGTCGAAGGCCAGCAGCGGGTCGAGGAGCACCGAGTAGGCGTTGGCGGTGGCACTGGCGAACAGCTCGGAGCCGTACGCGTTGGCCCGCAGGTGCGGCAGGTCGGCCACCAGCGTCTGGAAGGCCTGATGGCGCCGGGGGAGCTCGCCGGACTTGTCGGAGGCGGCGTAGGCGGCGTAGTAGGCCTTCAGCGCGGCGTCGGTGTCACCGCGGCGCTTGGTCACCTCGTTGTTCGGGTCCTGCTTGGTGAGCAAGGGTATGAGCGTCTTGTCGCGCTCGTTCTCCAGGGCCTCGGCGAGTTCGGTCGCCGCCTTGGCCAGCTCCGCGGTCTTCTCGGCGCGGGAGGCCTTGATGTAGCCGTCGACCGAGGTGTTCACCCGCAGACCGCCGAAGACGAGACTGATGACCACGGGGATCAGCAGGATCGCGATCAGACGGGCCGGCACGCGCCAGTTGCGCGGGCGGAGGAAGTCGTACCGGGTGGAGCCGCCGCCGTCGCCGGACGAGCCGGTGCCGCGGGGTGCCGCGGGGGCGGGCGCCGGCTCGGGGGCCGGGGCGGGGATCTGGCCGCGCTCCTCGGCGGGAGTGAACGCGGAGAATCCGGCCGGGCCCCCCGGGGCGCCGTTCGGCTCGCTCTGGCGGGGCTCGGAGCGCCGCTGCGGGGCGGGTTGCTGCTTACGCCTCACTCGACAACTACCTCTCGGCCGACTGCCGGCCATGGATCAATCCAGCGCTACCCCCGGGCCCTGACCGGCCGCCGGACGGGCCGGGGCAGGAGAGATTCAGGGTCAGCTGGAATTTCAGCACGTGCAGGGGTGGGGGACAAACAGCCGCCGTCCGGTACCCGCGTCGTCACAATCGGGACATTCACTGACATCGCGGAGCAAAACCGTGGTCACCTGGCGCTGAGTGACGCTGATTCGCCACGGTGAGTCACTGTTGATCACGAAATGCCTACCGAACTGTTATCCGCTGCTTATAGACGGGCCTTGCGCGCGGCCCCCCGGCGGCACCGGACGGTCGTCGGCCCCGCCGCCCCGACGGTCCGTGGCGGGACGGACCGTCAGGGCCGCGCGGTCGCCCCCGTTCACCGCAGTCGGGCGAGGAGGGCGTGTTCGACGAGGGTGATGAGGGCGCTCTTGGCGCTGTCGCGGCGGCGGGCGTCGAGGGTGATGACGG
>NZ_JBVITE010000136.1:0-5266 GCF_055575155.1 Kitasatospora sp. NPDC034533 | reverse complement strand
AACGGCTCGCGACACTGGCCATGCACCCACCGGGACCGAGAGGTCACAACCCTACCGAAGAGGGCTGCAGAAGGGATGGTCCTCTAATGAGCGACTACGTGGACGTGTAGATCCCCCTGGACGGCGCGACCGCCGAGGTGAACGACGCCGTCCGGGGCGCGGGGTCGTTCGCCACCGCGGTCCGCGCGATGGAGAACCTGGCCGAGGCCGGCTTCCGTGGCTTCAAGATCAGTGTGGTGGTGACCCGGGAGAACGTCGGCCAGCTCGACGAGTTCGCCGCGCTCGCCGCCCGCTACGACGCCCAGCTGCGGATCACCCGGCTGCGCCCGTCCGGCCGCGGCGCGGAGGTCTGGGACCGCCTCCACCCCACCGCCGAGCAGCAGCGCGAGCTGTACGAGTGGCTGCTGGTGCACGGCGAGTCCGTCCTGACCGGCGACTCCTTCTTCCACCTGAACGCCCTCGGCTCCGGGCCGCTGCCGGGCCTCAACATGTGCGGCGCGGGCCGGGTGGTCGCCCTGATCGACCCGGTCGGCGACGTCTACGCCTGCCCGTTCGTGATCCACGAGCAGTTCCTGGCCGGCAACGTCCTGGAACCGGGCGGCTTCGCCGGGGTCTGGCGGGACTCGCCGCTGTTCCGGAGCCTGCGGGCGCCCCAGTCGGCGGGGGCCTGCGCGAGCTGCTCCGCCTACGACGCCTGCCGCGGCGGGTGCATGGCCGCCAAGCTCTTCACCGGTCTGCCGCTGGACGGTCCCGACCCCGAGTGCGTCCGCGGCCACGGCGACCTCGCCCTCACCACCGCCGGCGCGGTCCCCGCGCCCGCGCACGACCACTCCCGCCAGCGCCGCGCCCCCGTCCCCGTCACCATCGGCCGCCGCGGCGACGGCGTCGCGCCACCGACCGAGCCCCGCCCCTGTGACACCAGCCCGTTGGTGCCTGCCATTCACCCGGCCACCCGGTAGCCACCCGGGGACTGGAGAGGGCACGTGCGACCCCTGCCGCATGCCACCCGCTCCACCCCCCGGCACCCGCGCCCGGCCCTGCCGGTACTGCTCGCCGCCTCGCCGCCACCCGTCCGAGACGGGCAACCGGAGTGGAGCGCCAAGTGCGGCGCTTCACTCCGTAGCGTCCCGTCGGGCCTCTTACTGGTGTCCAGCCCGTGTTCAGCTGAGCACGTTCGTGTTGCCGGGCCGGTGCCCACGGGTGCGGCGCCGGTCCAGGTGCGCGAAGGTCCGGTGCAGCCACCGGTCGCGGCCGTCGTAGGTCGGCTTGAACGCGGTCCGACCGTGGATGGCCACCCTGTTGTCCACGAAGGCCATGTCGCCCGAGCTCAGCACCACCGACTGCGACACGGCGATGAACGCGTCCCGGAGGTGTTCGAGCGCGACCTTCCCCTCGTCGTCGACCGCATTGGTGACGTGGAAGTCCACCTGGACATTGGGGTCCTCGGGGTCACCGCTCAGCACCGCGTGCAGTGGAACGGAGTCGCCCCCGTGGAAGGACGGCGGCGGAGCCGTGGTGAACCGCCGGTCGTGCAAGACCGCCCGGACGTCCGCCGAAAGCAGCCCCAGGGCCCTGCGGATCGAGGACACGAGCGTCCCGGCTGTCCCGTCCTGGTCATGGCGCAGGCACAACAGCCCGACGTAGTCCGGCCTGTGCGGGTGGAAGGCGTTCTCCACGTGCAGTTCCAGCTGCTGGGAGCCGGCGTTGCTCTGGGACGTCTCCTTGCCCGGCACCGGAACCACGTTCTGCACCAGGGCGCCGGCCTTCTCCTCCCGGTAGGAGGCCAGCTCTCCGAGGTTCAGCGTGATCAGAACCGCGACCGCCGCCGGCACGGCCGCCGCACGCTCGACCGACTCCGGCACCATCGGGGTCGGCGGCAGGGCCGCCTCGTCAACAGGGAGGTTGCGCAGGAGGAGCGTCCCGCCCTCACCCGGATCATGCCGGTAGGCGCGCACCGCCTCTCGCAAACTGAGCGGAATCCGACTTGACAGTTCCCTCGCCGCGTCCACCCAGGCCGGATGATCAATGAGGGCGGGAGCGGTCGTCGCCAACCGTTCCGCCAGTTCGCGAAACTCGTCCCGCTCCACGTCGGACAGCGTCAGGGTGTGGGGCCCGGAAGTTGCAGCCTGACCCACCGTCGGCAGCATGCTGGTTTACCTCCTCGTCGGTGCGGCTCGCAGAGACCGTCTCGGCGGAGCCGTGGGCTGATCTGTGGTTGTGGGGCCGGACGCTCCAGCGCGCCCACGGATGGCGCGCAGTACCCGAACACGCGGCTCGCGTCCCCGTTCCTCCGGCCGGGCGGACTAGTCGGACATCGCGACGAGCACCCGGCGCCGACCGGTGAACGCCCTACGCCCATGGCCGACCAGGATGTTGTCGATCAGCAGCAGGTCGCCGGCACGCCAGTCGACGTCGACCGCGGCGTCCAGGCCACGGTCACGCACCTGGAGGACGTACTCCTCGGGAATCGGGCTGCCGTCGGCGAACGTGACGGACTGCGGCAGTTGGTCGGCGGGAACGACCTTCGCCAGTGCGGCCGCGTCCTCGCCCAGGGTGGCGGGGTGCCACTGGTCCGACTGATTGAACCAGACCTCTGTGTCCGTCACCGGGTGCCAAAGGGTGGACGGCCTCAGCTGGGTCACCCGCAGCGTGTCCCCGCGCAGCCACTCCCAGCCCGCCTCGGCCTCGGCGAGGAACCGCTCGACCTCCTCGCGGTCGTCGGTCTCGAAGGTCTGCTGCCAGCTCTTCCCCAGGCCCCGGCCCCCGTGCAGGTTCTGGGTGTAGCGCAGCCCCCCGGAGTAGGCCTCCCGGACCTCGTCGTCGAGCGAGGCGAGCCACCGGGCCCCGTCGACGACCGGCGTCGCGCCCCCGGTTTCCGCCGCGACATCGCAGAAGAAGAGAAGCCTGGACGGCCACCGGTGAGCGTAGGAGAGCTCATTGTGCATGGAAATGACGAACTCCGCCGGATACTCGGTCGAAGTGTAGACGTTCTGACCGACCTTGGTTCGCGGGGAATTCCCGTGCACATAGGCCAATCGATTGTCCAGCAATCGGTCCATAATCGGCCCGAGTGTCCGCTCCTCAACCCCGAACCCTCGGAACACCAGAGCCTTCTCCCTGCTCAGCAAGCCGGCGAGATCCTCCAGCGACTCCAGGTAAGTGTGGAGCCCGACGATACCCGGTTCCACCTGAGCATCTGCCGGAGTTATCTCCAGGGGCCTCCAGCCGTGACCGTCCTGACGCAAGGCCTACCCTCTCTTCACCTCGGTTCTCGGGACGCTGAGGCGCCCGCAAAATAACCTGCCGAGGGCTCCTATATTCCCTCTACATCCACCTCCTGGATCAATCGACGCTGCGATATAGAAGCCCTATAGCGCGCGTCCGCACAGTGAGCCCGATCAACTCTCACGATCTAGGAGTGACATGGCCGAGCAGAGCACCGACGCGCAGACCTACCTCGTGGTCCTCAACCACGAGGAGCAGTACTCGATCTGGTGGGCCGACCGCGAGATCCCGGACGGCTGGCGGTCGGAGGGCACCAGCGGCACCAAGGACGAGTGCCTGGCCCGGATCGAGGAGGTCTGGACCGACATGCGCCCCCTGAGCCTGCGCCTTCGGATGGCGGAGAGCGCCGCGAGCTGACGGCGCCACAGCCGGCCCCACGCCGTCGCGCGCGAGGCCGCCAGACCCACCTTTTGATCCGGAACCAGCAGCACACGGCCGTTGAGAGGAAGACACATGAGCACCGGCGACAAGCCGTCCGGCGGACAGGACAGGGACGAGCAGCGGGAGAAGCTGCTGCGGAGCTGGCTGTCCGGTCAGCGGGGCGGCCGCCGGTCGCTGGTGACGCGAGTCGACCGCGACCAGCCACTGCCGCTGTCGTTCGGACAGCAGCAGATGTGGTTCCTCCACCAGATGGAGCCCGACAGCCCCGAGTACCTCGTGCCGCTCGCGGCACGCCTGCGCGGCCGACTCGACCTCACGGCACTGCGCGCCGCCTGGGAGCAGGTCGTCGAGCGGCACGAGATCCTCCGCACCAGGTACACCCTGTCCGGGGAGGAGCCGGTCCAGGTCGTGGACGCGCCAGCGCCGTTGGAGCTCCCGGTCGTCGAGCTGTCCGAGGTTCCGGAGGACCAACGGGCGGATCGGGCCATGGAGCTGGCCCTGGAGGAGGTGTCCGTCCCGATCGACCTGGCGCGGGACTGGCCCGTGCGGGCCAAGCTGTTCGCCCTGTCGGCGGAGGACCACCTCCTTACAGTGACCTTCCACCACATCGCCTGCGACGCCTGGTCGATGGGCGTGTTCGCAAGCGAGCTGAGCCACTTCTACGCGGCGCACACCACCGGCCGCATCGTGGAACTGGACGCCCTCGACGTCCAGTACGCGGACTACGCCGCGTGGAACCGGCGGGAACTCACCGGTGAGAGCCTCGACCGCCAGCTCGCCTACTGGCGCGAACAACTGGCCGAGCTGCCTGTCCTCGAACTGCCCACCGACCGGCAGCGCCCCGCCAGGCGGGACCCGAGCGCTGACGGGATCGTCTTCGAGATCCCCGCCGAGCTGTCCGCACGCATCGGCACCCTGGCCGGCGAGAACGACGTCACCCGCTTCGTCGTCCTCCTCACCGCCTTCCAGATCCTGCTGTCGAAGTACACCGGGACCACCGACATCCCCGTCGGTGTGACGGTCTCCGGGCGCAACCGTCCCGAGCTCCAGAAACTCATCGGCTACGGCATCAACGTGCTGGTCGCCCGCGCCACCTGGAACGGTGATCCGTCGTTCACCCAGCTGCTCGGCGCGGGGCGCCGGACGGTCCTGGACGCGTACGACCACCAGTCCGTCCCCTTCGCCCGGCTGGTCGCCGAGCTCCAGCCCGAGCGTGACCTGTCCCGCAGCCCGCTCTACCAGGCCGACTTCATCATGCGCGAGCAGTCGGACAGCGCCCTGCGGCTACCGGGCGTGGCGGTCGAGCCACTGACGGGCGACCGGATCGTCAAGACCGACCTCACCCTGGACGTCGAGGACGTCCGCGACGGCGCCTTGAACGCCCGACTGCTCTTCGCCACCTCGCTCTTCGACCGGGCGACCATCAGCCGCATGGCGGAGCAGTACGTCCGTCTGCTCGACGGACTCACCACCAGGCCGGGAGCACCACTCTCCACGGTGGAGTTCCTGTCGGATGCGGAGCGTGAGCGGTTGCTGGTGGAGTGGGCCGCCGGCCCGGACACCCAGTGGCCCACCGGCACCACCATCGAACTCATCGAAC
>NZ_JBVITE010000135.1:0-5368 GCF_055575155.1 Kitasatospora sp. NPDC034533 | reverse complement strand
GGGTGAACGTCCTGTGGGCTCTGATCCGTGACGGACGGTGCTACCAAGGCGACCTCCCAGTCACATCAGCGGCTTGACAACAGCATTAGGAGGTGCCCTGGATCAGCCCGTGCTCCTCCAGGTAGTCCAGCTGGGCCCGCACCGACAGCTCGGCGGCCGGCCAGAGCGCCCGGTCCACGTCGGCGTAGACCCGGGCCACCACCTCGGGCGCGGTCCGGCAGCCCGCCTCGACCGCGGTCTCCACCTGGGCGAGCCGGGCGGCCCGGTGGGCCAGGTAGTAGTCGACGGCGCCGAGCGCGTCCGCGAGCACCGGGCCGTGGCCGGGCAGCACGGTGCGCACGCCGTGCTGGGAGGCCATGGCGTGCAGCCGGCGCAACGAGTCCAGGTAGTCGCCGAGCCGACCGTCGGGGTGGGCGACCATCGTGGTGCCCCGGCCCAGCACGGTGTCCCCGGTGAGGATCGCGCCGTCGTCCGGCAGGTGGAAGGTCAGCGAGTCCGAGGTGTGCCCCGGGGTGGCCACCACCCGCAGGTCCAGGCCGCCGACGTGGAGGCGCTGGCCGCCCACCAGGCCCTCCGAGCCCAGCCGGTGCGCCGGGTCCAGGGCCCGCACCTCGGAGCCGGTCAGCTCGGCGAAGCGGGCCGCGCCCTCGGAGTGGTCGGCGTGGCCGTGGGTGAGCAGGGTCAGCGCGATCCGCTGGCCCCGCGCCTCCGCGAGGTCGATCACCCGGCGCAGGTGTCCCTCGTGCAGCGGGCCCGGGTCGATCACCACCGCGAGGTCCGAGCCGGGCTCGGCGAGCAGCCAGGTGTTGGTGCCGTCCAGCGTCATCGGCGACGGGTTCGGTGCCAGCACGCACAGCGCCCGGGGGGTGGCCTCGCCGCCGACGACGGCGGCGGGGTCACCCGGCAGGAGTCCGCTCACCGGCCGCCTCCGCCGTCTCGGTGCAGGGTCCGCAGCGGCAGCGCCCGGACGAGGTCGCGCTGCGTCGGCTCGACGAGCGGGGCGTGGCTCTCACAGGCGGGGGTGCGGGGGATCAGGCGGCGTGCGGGCATCTCGGGTGCCGTCCGGCGAGCCACGTCGTTGTGGGTCATCGGGCGTCGCTCCTCTCTCGGCGTCGGTACCGGAAGGTCGTGCGGGGCGTTCACATCACCCCCGCGGTCGTGCGGGCGTACATGTCATACGGTCGTACAGTCGTACGTGTCATGCGGGTGGTCCCGGTGGCCCGGGTCGTACGGAACGCTCAGGGGTCCTCGGGAAACTCCCCGTCGATGGTCAGCTCCTCGTAGCCGGGCCAGCGGACCGTCAGCCGGTCCCCGCGGACCTCGGCCCGGCCCAGCACCGGCTCCAGCCCGCGCCCGCCGGCCGCGGCCAGGGCCTCGGCGGCGGTCCGCACCGAGGACAGCTCGCGCAGCACCGTCACGGTCGGCGGCAGCATCCCGAACCGGCCCTCCCGGTGGCCCCGCACCGCCTCGGCCGGGGTCAGCCAGGCGACCCGGTCGGCCTCGCCGACCTCCAGGGCCGCGCGCTGTCCGGCCGGCAGCGCGGCGACGAAGAACCAGGTGTCGTAGCGCCGCTCCTCGAACTCCGGGGTGATCCAGCGGGCCCAGCCGCCCAGCAGGTCGCTGCGCAGCACCAGGCCGTGGTCGCGGAGGAACTCGGCGAAGGACAGCTCGTGCGCCTCCAGCGCGGCCCGCTCGGCGGACCAGTCGCGCGGCGCGGCGACGCTCTCCGCGTCCGGGCCGGCCAGCAGCACGCCGGCCTCCTCGAAGGTCTCGCGGACGGCCGCGCAGACGACGGCCCGCGCCGTCCGGGCGTCCACGCCGAGGCGTCGCGCCCACTCCTCGGGCGCCGGCCCGGCCCAGCCCGGCTCTACCTCGGCGTCCCGTGGGTCCACCCCGCCGCCCGGGTAGGCGTACATCCCGGCCGCGAAGGCCATCGAGGTGCGCCGGCGCAGCAGGTAGGCCTCCGGCCCCTGGGCGGCGTCGCGCAGCAGCACCACGGTCGCGGCGGGCCGGGGCACCGGCGGGATCACCGCGCCGGATTCGACCGCCCGGATCCGGGCAGGCCAGCCGGGCGGCATCGGGAGCGTCGTCGCTCGATGGTCCATGCCCGGATGCTAAGCGCACGGAGGCGGGGTTGGACAGATCCGTCCCCGCCTCCGCGATCACACCCGGTCGGTCCCGGCCGACCTCGATCAGGTTCAGGCGGCCTTGACGCGCACCACGATCTCGACCTCGACCGGGGAGTCGAGCGGCAGCACCGCGACGCCCACGGCGCTGCGGGCGTGCGTGCCGGCTTCGCCGAGCACGCTGCCGAGCAGCTCGCTGGCGCCGTTGACGACGGCCGGGACGGCGATGAAGTCGGGGGCGGCGGCGACGAAGCCGACCACCTTGACGACCTGCTCGACCAGATCGAGGTCACCGACCACCGACTTCACGGCGGCCAGGGCGTTCAGCGCGCAGATCTGCGCGAGCTCCTTGGCCTCCTCCGGGGAGACCTCGGCGCCGACCTTGCCGGTGGTCGGCAGCTTGCCGTCGACGACCGGCAGCTGGCCGGAGGTGAAGACGAGGTCGCCGGACCGCAGGGCCGGGACGTACGCGGCGACGGGGGCGGCCACCGGCGGCAGGGTCAGCCCCAGCTCGGCGAGCTTCTGCTCGACCCTGCTCATGCGTTCTTCTCCCGCTTGAAGTAGGCCACCAGCTGCTCCGGGTTGGGGCCGGGCACGACCTGGACGAGCTCCCAGCCGTCCTCGCCGAAGTTGTCCAGGATCTGCTTGGTCGCGTGCACCAGCAGGGGCGCCGTCATGTATTCCCACTTGGTCATGGCCAGACTCTAGACGAGCCGCCGCGGCGATCCGCGCTGCCCGTCGCGAGGCGTGTGAGGTGGGGCACAAAGCGGGCATGATCAGGCCTGGCGGCCCGCGCACTCCGGGCATCCGGTACGGTCCCTGGTTACCCTCGCGGGAGGGCACCCTGGTGAGGAGGGGCACCCCCCGCCAGGAGGGGACGCCCGGAGGACGAGGACGGACGGAGACGGAGCGTGGCACGCACCCCCGGCCAAGCGGCCCGGCGCGACCCCGACTGGGAGGGCGTCCGGCTGCACGTGGTCAGCGGCAAGGGCGGCACCGGGAAGACCACGCTGGCCGCGGCGCTGGCCCTGGCGCTCGCCGCCGACGGCGGCCGGGTGCTCCTGATCGAGGTGGAGGGCCGACAGGGCATCGCCGAGCTGTTCGGGATCGCCGCGCTGCCGTACGAGGAGCGCCGGATCGCCTCCGTCTCGCGCACCCAGCTGGGGCTGACCCCCGGGGAGGGCGGGCCCGGCGAGGTCTTCGCGCTGGCGATCGACACCGAGCAGGCGCTGCTGGAGTACCTGGAGATGTTCTACAAGCTCGGCCGGGCCGGGAAGGCGCTCCAGAAGGTGGGCTTCGTCGACTTCGCCACCACCATCGCGCCCGGCGTGCGGGACGTCCTGCTCACCGGCAAGGCCTGCGAGGCGACCAGGCGGAAGGAGCCGGACGGCCACCGGCGCTACGACGCGGTGGTGATGGACGCCCCGCCGACCGGTCGGCTGACCCGCTTCCTGAACGTCAACGCCGAAGTCGCCGGGCTGGCCCGGATCGGCCCGATACACACCCAGGCGCAGGCCGTGATGCGGGTGCTGAAGTCGCCGGAGACCGCGGTGCACCTGGTCACCCTGCTGGAGGAGATGCCGGTGCAGGAGACGGTCGACGGCATCGAGGAGCTGCGCGAGGCGAAGCTCCCGGTGGGCGGGGTGATGGTCAACATGGTCCGGCCGCCGGTGCTGGACGCGGCGGCGGTGGCCGCGGTGGACGGGGACCACCGTGAGGAGGTCGCCCTGGCGCTCGGGGAGGCCGGGCTCGGGGGCCGGCCGCGCACCGCGGAGAAGGTCCGGGCGGCGGTGGAGCCGCTGCTCGACCCGCTGCTGGACCAGGCCAGGGAGCACGCCGAGCGGGTCGAGCTGGAGCGCGCCCAGCGCGCCGACATCCAGCAGTTGCGGCTCCCGACGTACGAACTGCCGCTGCTGGGCGAGGGCGTGGACCTCGGCGGGCTGTACCGGCTGGCGGGCGAACTGAAGCGGCAGGGGGCGGCATGACCTCGAACGGGGTGCGGAGCACCGGGAGGCGGCTCGCGGTGGACGAGCTGATCGACGACCCGAAGACCAGGATCATCGTCTGCTGCGGCTCCGGCGGGGTCGGCAAGACCACCACCGCCGCGGCGCTCGGCCTGCGGGCGGCCGAACGCGGCCGCAAGGTCGTGGTGCTGACCATCGACCCGGCCCGCCGGCTCGCCCAGTCGATGGGCCTGACCGAGCTCGACAACACCCCGCGGGTGGTCAAGGGGGTCTCCGGCGAGGGAGAGCTCCAGGCCATGATGCTGGACATGAAGCGGACCTTCGACGAGGTCGTGCTGACCCACGCCGAGCCCGCCCGGGCCCGGGCGATCATGGAGAACCCCTTCTACCAGTCCCTGTCGGCCGGCTTCGCGGGCACCCAGGAGTACATGGCGATGGAGAAGCTCGGGCAGCTCCGCGCCGCCGAGCTGTGGGACCTGATCGTCGTGGACACCCCGCCGTCCCGCTCGGCGCTGGACTTCCTGGACGCGCCCAACCGGCTCGGGTCCTTCCTGGACGGCCGGGTGATCCGGATCCTGACCGCCCCGGCCAAGGTCGGCGGGCGCAGCGCGATGCGGTTCCTGAACGCCGGGATGGGCCTGCTCACCGGCACCCTGGGCAAGATCTTCGGCGCCCAACTGCTCACCGACGTACAGACCTTCGTCAGCGCGATGGACTCGATGTTCGGCGGCTTCCGCGAGCGCGCCGACCGCACGTACCAGCTGCTCAAGGCGCCGGGCACGGCGTTCCTGGTGGTGGCCGCGCCGGAGCGGGACGCGCTGCGGGAGGCGGCGTACTTCGTGGACCGGCTCGCCGCGGACCGGATGCCGCTGGCCGGGCTGGTGCTCAACCGGGTGCACGGCACGGGCGCGCCCCAGCTCACCGCGGAGCGGGCGCTGGCGGCCGCCGAGGCCCTGGAGGAGAACGGCTCGGAGCACGCCTCGCCCGAGGCGGAGCTGCTCGCGGCCGGGCTGCTGCGGCTGCACGCCGAGCGGATGCAGATCATGGGGCGCGAACGCCGCACCCGCGACCGCTTCGTCTCGGTGTACCCGGACGTGCCGATCGTGGAGGTGCCGGCGCTGCCGGGCGACGTGCACGACCTGGACGGACTGCGGGCGATCGGGGACCGGCTCAACGGCACGGTCTAGGGCGTGTTTCAGAAGTGGATCTTGCAGTAGGAGGATCGCGCGCGGTGCGGCGCGTCTACCTTTGCTGTTGAACCACTGCGGTGCCGCTGTC
>NZ_JBVITE010000134.1:0-5612 GCF_055575155.1 Kitasatospora sp. NPDC034533 | reverse complement strand
GGGGGCGGAAGCCTGCGGCTTAATCGTCGCCTGACGGCTCCTCAGGCGGTGCTGACGCACCGCCAGGTGCGGGGGTGCCGGCTACGCCGTCACCGTGCGTGGTGTTCCCTCGGCTGCGCCTCGGGGCCCGGCTGCGCCGGGCGGGGTGGCTGGGGCCATTCGCCTGCGGCGAATGGGTGGGCGAGGCTGGGCCCCTGGCGGGGCCTCAACTGGCGGGGTCTGCGGCCCCCGGCTTGGCGAGCGTTGACGATGTGCCGCGAATTCCCGGTAGCAGCCCCTTCCCCTCCGACACCCCAGCCCCGTTCACGATGTGACGCGAATTCCCGATAGAAGGGCCCTCCCCTGACGGGGAGGCAACACCCCAGAACCACCCCGTTGACGATATGGCGCAAATCCCCAACGGCAGCACCAACCCCGTCCGGGGCCCTGCCGGGCCCCACCACCCGAGCCTCCCCTCGACCCAGGCACGGGACGGGCACCGCGCCGGGAACCCGCCTCAGCTCCCTGACGGCCAGCCCCGGCCGGAAACACCGGAACAGGGCGCAGCGCGAGCCCAACACGGTGCCGTTGAAACCGTTGAAACCCGCCAGGGATGCCACCGGCCAGCCCCACCACGAACACGCGAGAATGACGCCACCAAACCCCACTCAAGGGCACCCTCAAACACGGAAAAGGCGCCATCCACGGCCCGATCCCCAGCCCGATGGCATTCCCTCCGTTACTGCCGGAACAAATGCGTGGAATCGCCCGCGCCTCCCCACCAGAACAACGCACTGGAATGCTTCCCTCGGCGCGGTCCGGAAACTTCAGGAAAGACATCACCCGGGGCACCCGCAAAATCCACCCACCCCGACAAGACGCGACGCCCAGGAAGACCTTCCAGCGGACCGGGGACGGCGTCACCTACGGCGCCGCCAGAAAGAGCGCAGCACGGCCCCGGAACGGTGCACCGGAATTCCCGGGCCAGGGAACCTTGATGGGGCCTTGATGGGGCCTTGCGGCCCCTCAGAAAGCGGGGCTGCGGACAGTCTTGCGGCAACACCGGGCCAACCCCGGGCAGAACACCGAGGCCACCCCCGGGGACAGCGCCGGCGACGACCAGGACGACGGCCTGGCGGCCGACCAGGATCGGGCCCGGCCCGGGACGGCCTGACGGCCAACCAGGACGACGACCAGGCACAGCAGGACAGGGCGGGGCGGGGCACCGCCGAGGCCGGCGCACCGGCACGACAGGTGCAACACGGAGGGGCGCAACACACCCACCCACCCCTCCTACAGCCACATAACCCCTGGTCAGGCCTGCAACACGGCCCCGCGTTGCATCACCCCGCGTTGCACCCCCGCGTCACAGCCGACAGCAGGCAGCAGCAGGACGGCCGACGACGCCAGGCGCAGCAAGACGGGCTGGGCCGGTCAGCTGCCAGGTACAGCCACGACGACACCGCCCCCGGGCGGGCTGGCGGTCAGCGGCTGGCGGCCAGCGGGCGACGCCCGGATCGCCGGGCGGCGGGCGGCGGGGCGGCCGGGACAGCCGGCTTGACGCCCCACACGACAGGGGCCCGCGACAGCACCCAGCGACGGTCACCGCCCAAGCCAGGCCCGCGGGCCCCGCCCGCCCTGCTGGATACAGTGGGCGCAGCCAGGGGGCTGGGAGCGGGGTTGAGCGTGAAGCGGTGGCAGCGTGGCGCGGTGATCGTGTGGGTGGTGCTCGTGGTCGGTGGCACTGTGCTGACGTTCCTCCTCGGCAACGGGACCGAGACCCCAGTGCCGGCGGTCCCACCGGACACCCGCCCGTCCTCCAGTCCACCCCTTCCTCCTGACTGCACCGACGCGAACGTCATCTGCGGCGCTACCCTCGTTCCCGCCCGTTGAGCACCAGAACGCGACACGACCCACCCCAGGACAAGCCACCGAGCCAAACCTCCAGCGCCTCCTGGACGCCCCCCACCGTGGTCTGACGGCCGGGCAGGATGGCGGCCAGCGGCCCCGGGGCAGGCCGCCTGCCGGCGGCCTGACAGGATCGGCACCGGTGCGCGCCACACCCCATTGCCCGTGACGCGCACCACCCCCAGCCCCCTGGAAAAGGGGGAGAAGAATCGGACGAGGAATCACCGGAAAACCACGGCGGAAACACCCCGCGAAACTCGGAACAAGAAATCCCGGAAAACAGCCGGAATCGACACGGAATTCCCCAGGCCCGGGAAAGCACCCGGGGACACCCCCGAACGCGAACCGGCCAGTCCCGGGCCCCGCCCGGCAAGCACGCACAGTCACCAGGCACGAGCCGCCACACTCACCGGCCCCCACCACACCCCTAGGATCAGTGGTCTAGACAAATTACGGACACGACGGCGATTAACCCCATTTGCAGGGATTCGATGCCTGGGACGCTCAACACAGGTCACACCCCCGGGCAGCGGGCGGCACCCCTCAGGGACGTGGTGGGTGGATCAGGCCCCCTCCGGGGTGGAGACCAGCGCGGCCACTTGCTCGCGCTTGGTCGGGACCGGCAGCATCAACGCGCCCAAGTCCTTGACGGTGCGGTCCTGTTCGCACTGCGGGCACTCAAGCCGATCCGGGCTGGCCTCCTCCCGCAGCTCCAGCTTCGAGCCCTCCTTCCCTCCGATCGAACCCCGGCACGTCCAGCACGGGCGCAGCCCGGCGTTCGCCTCCCGGGGGGCCTCCAGCTGCTCCTGGGCCTCCCGCTCCAACAGTTCCTCGCGGTCCCGGTGGCAGGACCAGCAGCGGCCGCCGGGTTGGCGGGTCCACTCCACGCGGTTGCCGTCGAGGCCGTAGTGCCAGGTGCTCTCCTCCTCGGGAACGTTGCCGCAGTCGGCGCAGGCGAGGGTGCGCATCCACTCTCGGTGCTCCTGGCGGGCTTTCTTCTCCCGGGCCTTCTGGCGCTGGTTGTAGGCGGCGCGGTTGTCCGGGTTCTCCAGGGCGTCGAGCAGACAGTGCCGGCCGGGGCGGCCGTAGCGCCACCAGACGGGGCCGAGGGGACCGCGGGTGGCCAGCAGCTCCAGGGTGGTCGTGAGGATGGGCACGGCGTCGTCGTACTCGCGCCAGCCGTCGCCCTCGTTGTCGTCCTGGGGCACTGTCCACCACTGCCCGCGCCAGATCTCGGCTGACAGGTCCGCCACGGCCTCCTGGCGGCCTGCCAGGGCGACGGGTCCGGCTCCGGTGACGACCAGGACGACGGGCGGGTAGCCGGGCCGGGTGTGGCCGGGCCAGGTGCGGCGCCACCAGTGCACCGTGCGGTCGGCCGGGTCCTGCTCGGCCAGCGCGGGCTCCGTGCTCTTCACCTTGGCGCGGAACAGCTCGCGGTAGGCGGGGAACTTCGCGGCCACCCGCTCCGGGGCCATGGTGGAGCGGTCGACCTCGGCCATCAGCACCGGCACCCCGACCTCCAAGGCCTGCCACACCGCGTCCGGGCGCACCTTGCGCCGGCCGCCCGGCAGCACGAACTCCACCTCCGTCGCCCCGGACCGGCGGGTCGCCGAGACCCTCGCCCGCACCGGCTACGTGGACGTCGCCTGGCACCTCTACCAGCAGGGCGGCGGCGCCTCCCTGCTGCGCCGTACCGCCAGCGACGACCGGATCGACCAGGCGTGGGTCAGCGCGCCGCTCGCCCTGGCCGTGGCCGAGTACCGGCTGCTCGACACACCCGGGGCGTCGGACCACCTACGACAAGCTCGCCGTCCGCTACGAGGCGACCGTGCTGGTCGCCGCCATCAACGAGTGGCTGTGACGGAGACGATCAACCCGCCCGCAAGCTGAGTTCGTACCGGCTCACCCAGGTAACGGGGCCCTCGTCGTGCCGCTGTCCGGGGGCACCGCCCACGGCCACGTCACCACGGTGCACGAACCCCCGAGCCTCGTAGTAAGCGCGCAACTGCACGTTGGAGCTCACGCAGTCCAGCCGTAGGGCATCGGCGCCGCGGCGGCCCGCGGCATCGGACGCCCAGCCGAGCATCACAGCCCCCAGCCCGGCAGCCCAGCGGCACACGGCCATCCGGTGCACATAGCCCGCGGAACCGCCAAGATCCGCCCAAAGAGGATCGTCCCAATCCAGAGTGACAGTGCCCGCGGCCGTGTCTCCGACGCTGATCAGCCACGTCTCACCGCGTGCTACTGCCTCGGCAACCCACTCCGCGTCGAATCGCGAGGGCCACTGGGTGATCCCTCGCGTGCCAAGCCATGTCGCGGCCTCGTCGAGCACCCCCAGGACCTCGCCTATGTGATCGTCAGTCGCGATCCTGAAGGCGACTTCACCTCTGTTCCAGTCAACCGTCATGCCTTGGATAATCGCAGTGCTCCAGCAGCTCTCGTGGCTCAACCGTCACTTTCGCAACAGGCCCCAGGCCGGGGACCGCCCTGCGGCGGGGCCAGGCGCCTGCGATCACGGTCCACCAGGCGGGACCAGGGGCTGCGGGCCCGCCGCTCTCGGACCGAGAGCGCGACTACCAGCGGTACGTTCTGACCGACTTGCTTGATGATCTGCGCGGCTGCACGGACCCTGCAGAGCGGGTGTACTTGGTCTCGCACATGCTGCAGCGTGCCTCGGAGCTGGCCCTCCTGGTCAGCGGGCACTGGCTCGGCGAAGGCAAGTGGTTGTCGCGGCGGCTAGGCAGTTTCGTTTGGATCAGTTGGTCGTTGGTTCGAGTGTGTCGTTGACTGATGCGCAGTGGGCGAGGATCGAGCCGTTGCTCCCGGATCGGACGCCGAAGCGGGGTGGCCGTTGGCGGGACCATCGTGAGGTGATCGACGCGATCGCCTTCAAGTTCCAGACCGGCACGCAGTGGGTTCACTGCCGGAGAAGTACGGCAACTGGCGAGGTGTCTACAACCGGCTGCGGATGTGGGCTGTCGACGGCACGTGGGAGCGGGTCTTCACCACTCTGGTGGCCCAGGCCGACGCGGACGGGGATCTCAACTGGGCCGTGTCGGTGGACTCCACGATCGTGCGGGCTCACCGGCATGCGGCCGGGGCTCGGGGAAAGGGGCCCCGGCCGGCGAACCTGACGACCATGCCATCGGCCGGTCCCGCGGCGGACTGACCACGAAGATCCACCTCGCCGCCGACGGCCGCTGCCGACCACTGGCCTTCGTGCTCACCGCCGGACAGGCCGGTGACGCGCCTGCCTTCACTGACGTCATGGCCCGTCTGCGCGTTCCTCGTCGGCGAGGACGGCCTCGGACCAGGCCGGATCTGGTCCTGGCCGACAAGGCGTACTCCTCGCGCGCGATCCGCGAGCACCTGCGCAAGCGTGGTATCCAGGCAGTGATCCCCGTCCCCGCCGACCAGCGCGGACACCGGCTACGCCGCGGCAGTCGCGGTGGCAGACCACCGGCGTTCGACCGTGAGACCTACAAGCTGCGCAACACTGTCGAACGGTGCATCAACCGCCTGAAGCAGTGGCGTGGGATCGCCACCCGCTACGAGAAGACCGCCACCGTCTACCTGGCCGGACTCCACATCGCGGGTATCTTTCTCTGGTCTGCCCGATCCTTCATCCTCAGAGGGTGTTCTGCGAGTCTTGGGCGGTTCTCGTAGTCCTTGAAGGCAGGTTGTCCGGTTCTGGTGCTTCACGGCGGGCCGTCGGCGCGGTGTGC
>NZ_JBVITE010000133.1:0-7072 GCF_055575155.1 Kitasatospora sp. NPDC034533 | reverse complement strand
CCAGCACCGCCCATTGGGCGTCCGTCAGATCTCCCCGAGCCATGGAACGTGATCATCTCACGACCTTGATCCACTTCTGAAACAGGCCCTAGGTCAGTGGAGCACCGCCGAGAGATGCGTCAACGGTCTGACACTCGTCGCGCTTGTGGAACCTGCGCCGGTCGTCCTGTGAAGATGTCCTGAGGGATTTTCAACGAACCAACTAGGCCAGAACCCGATGGCGCAAGCCATCGGGTTCTGGCCTAGCTCGAATGCAACCGGACTATCAGCCGGTGTTGATCTTCCAGCCCTTGTCATACAGGATCTGGTAGATCGGAACGTACATCATGGCACTGAAACACCATGCCGGACGAGACCCACCATCGGAAACGGTTCGACCGTTACAGTTGACGGTGTTATCCAGAGCAGTGAGCGAGCCGCGGGCGAGGATTTTCCCGGCGGAATCGTAAGAGTAGACCGGGGCTCCGCTGTCGCCGTTGACTGCGGCTATGTCATTGGGATCGGTCTGGTACGCGTGGTCTGCCACCTTGCGCCAGACCTTGTTGTTTCCGAGGAAGGAGTAGTCGGTTCGGTCAATCTTGATGCCGCAATGGGTGCCACCATTCGCACCGGACTGGCAGATCATGTCACCGACGTTGTTGTGAGTCCACCCGGAGACGTACCGCGCATTGTCGTTGGACTGGTTCCACGGCCCTTCGTAGACCGCATTGCCCACGGCGTTTCCCGTGTTGATGCCTTCGATGTCATCGACATCAAGCATGTCCTGCTGGCTCGTCGACCCGACGAAATTTCCGTTGTACCAGTTGTGGAACGTGCCGTCGCCGCAGTGAAACGCCGTGGTGAGGAGCGGCGTGCCGTCGGAACGGGTAACGCCGAACCCACTGGAACAGATGGTGCCACCAGGAGTCTGGAGCCCGGCCCCACCCCACCAAGGAGACGAGTCTTCTCCCCGTGTGGCATCGATGGCAATCGCCGAGTAGTTCACGACCGTTTCGACACCGGTGAGGCTGTCAGTAGCAGCCTTGACCTCGCGAGTCTTGGCATCACGCTTCTCGTCGCTCAGCGGGGGCTGCCCCGACTGAGTGAAGGTCTTGGCAGCATTTGCCGATGGTTCCTCGTCGTAGCCGACCTCCAGGCCGCTGCCGTCGACGGCCGGCGCGATGCTCGTGATGCGGGTCTTGGCCGTGGTGACACTGGATGCCAACTGCTGGGGCTTACCGTTCTGCAGGAGCTTTGCACGCGCCTGATGCAGTTCAGCCTTGGTGTACTTCGCCGGAATTACCTCAGCCGTGACACCTGCGGGCAGGTTGTTTATAACTCCCTGCACGGATTCCGGAACGGCGCCCTTCCAGTGGACTCGGATATGGTTCTTGGCCGGATCCACCTCAACTTCCGAGAATCCGGGTATTTTCTCTCGGTCAACCTCGGAAAGTCCACCGGTCAACCGATCGACGATCTCGTCTAGGACCTTCTGCTTCTTCATGAGCTCAATGACCTGCGGGCTGGCCGCAGACTTGCCGATCGCAGGCTTCTTTTCCGCACCGGCCCCCGCTGCATTCGCGGATTCAACAAAGGCGGGTACGGCGATCGACACTGACAGCGCAACAGCCGCAGCCAGACCGACCTTGCCTCTCGCCTTTAACCTCCTGAAACTCACTCTTCCCCCCAAGTGGTCCCCTCCTCCTGCCTGGTCTGGCGAGAGGCAACTTCACCCTAGCGAAAGATGAGCAATTTGCACACCACATGTTTTCTGTAGAGTTCCATACATTTCGCACCCCGGGCCCTTTTTGAGACTTTGAAGCAAATGTCACGTTTGGGGCATTTACCAGGACACTCCCCGCTTTAGGAACGCATTGCGCAATCCCTGCAGGCCAATGGACGCCCCGGCGACTCGCTTGACGGGGTGACTGTCGGCCCGACAGCATTGCGTTGATCCATGAGGAGGCGCCTTGAGGCGAGCTAACTGGATGCCGCGCTTGTCAAGGCGCACACGCGTCATCGTCATAGCAGTGCTGGCAGTCGTGGGCATCGAGTTGGCCCTTGAAACGTGGTGGTTACCCTCGAAGTGGCACACCTACGATGCCGCCGTGACCGGTCCGATGCTGGTGAGTGCGGACGGTCGGACGATCACGCTGACTGTTGATTGGCGGTGCGAACAGGAGCCGGACCTCGTAGCTCACCAGAGCGGCGATCATGTCGAGATTCTGTTGCATCGAAAGAGCTTCAAGGGACCGACCTATCAGTGCCCCGATGGCGGCTCATCGCGGATCAGCACCCAGCTCAGTGCGCCCCTGGGGCCACGCCCGTTGATCGATGCCGTAACCGGTCAGCCCGTCGTGTACTTCGACGGCCGTGAGCTGGCAAAGCCAGGCTACCTGCCCCCTGACTACGACCACCCCGACGCCGATCCCGTTCCTTACCTTCCCGGCCTCGCTCAGCCCCCGGCGGGCGTACCCAGTTGGACCACTGGCTACCAGCAAGGAACGGGTGCACGGGCAGGCTCTCGTCTGCTCATCACCCAAACCCGAGGGAACGAGGCCCCAGGCCAGGGCCAGCCCGAGGCCACGGTTGGCGGACACCCTGCGACGTACGTCAGTGGCTCACCGGCCTCTGGACCACGTTCGATCATTTGGTCGGATGGGACCTACACCTACACCGTCTCAAGCGGCCGGCCGGCGTCGCTCTCCGATGAGGAACTACTTCGTGTCGCCGAGGGGCTACGTCACCCGTAGTGATCCCGAGCAGTTCCCCGGCCAGGCCAAGAACAGCCGAGAAGGTCAGCGTACCTCCGGAGAGTCCGTCCAAGTCGGACGCCGAGAACCTGCAACTCGTCGGGGCGACTGAAAGCTGTAGGCCATCACCCGAAGCAGTGCAGCGCCCCATCGAGCACAGGAGCCCTCCCCGAAGAAATCGGGGAGGGCTCTAGGCGTGGCCTCAAGGCCTCAGACCCACTCGATCGAGGACTCGATGCCCGGGGCACTCCGGGCGGCGGGCAGAGGGGTCCTCCGGCCGCCCTGCCGGACCTCCCCGAGGGCGGGTGCGGGCCCGTCCGAGGCGCGCGTCATGCCGAGCGCGCCCAGAACGAGCTCCCGCTCACCCTCCGAGAGGCTGTGAAGTAAGTCACACAGCTCACTGACGGTATCCCCCACGCCGCCGCCTACTTCTGCTGGTCAGCGGCGTTGACGACGGTCAGCGGGAGCAGCTTCTTGCCCGTCGGGCCGATTTGTATGGCCGTGTCCATCTGCGGGCACACGCCGCAGTCGAAGCACGGCGTCCAGCGGCAGTCGTCGACCTCGACCTCCTCCAGGGCGTCCTGCCAGTCCTCCCAGAGCCAGTCCTTGTCGAGGCCGCTGTCCAGGTGGTCCCAGGGCAGCACCTCCTCGTAGGTGCGCTCGCGGGTGGTGTACCAGTCGACGTCGACGCCGGTGCCGGCCAGGCCCTTCTCGGCGCAGAGCATCCAGCGGTCGTACGAGAAGTACTCGCGCCAGCCGTCGAAGCGGCCGCCGTCCTCGTAGACCGCGCGGATGACCGCGCCGACCCGGCGGTCGCCGCGGGAGAGCAGGCCCTCGACGATGCCCGGCTTGCCGTCGTGGTAGCGGTAGCCGATGTTCTTGCCGTACTTGCGGTCGCCGCGGATGGAGTCGCGCAGCTTGGCCAGGCGGGCGTCGGTGGCCTCGGCGGACAGCTGCGGGGCCCACTGGAACGGGGTGTGCGGCTTGGGCACGAACCCGCCGATGGAGACGGTGCAGCGGATGTCGTTCTGCCCGGTGACCTCACGGCCCTTCTGGATGACGTTCTTCGCCATCTCGCCGATCTGGAGCACGTCCTCGTCGGTCTCGGTGGGCAGGCCGCACATGAAGTACAGCTTCACCTGGCGCCAGCCGTTGCCGTACGCGGTGGCGACGGTGCGGATCAGGTCCTCCTCCGACACCATCTTGTTGATCACCTTGCGCATGCGCTCGCTGCCGCCCTCGGGGGCGAAGGTGAGGCCCGAGCGGCGCCCGTTGCGGGACAGCTCGTTGGCGAGGTCGATGTTGAAGGCATCGACGCGGGTGGACGGCAGCGACAGGCCGATCTTGTCCTCGCTGTAGCGGTCCGCCAGGCCCTTGGCGATGTCGCCGATCTCGGTGTGGTCGGCGCTGGACAGCGACAGCAGACCGACCTCCTCGAAGCCGGTCGCCTTCAGCCCGCGCTCCACCATCTCGCCGATGCCGGTGATGCTTCGCTCCCGCACGGGGCGCGTGATCATGCCGGCCTGGCAGAAGCGGCAGCCGCGGGTGCAGCCGCGGAAGATCTCCACGGACATCCGCTCGTGCACCGTCTCCGCGAGCGGGACCAGCGGCTGCTTGGGGTACGGCCACTCGTCCAGGTCCATCACGGTGTGCTTGGACACCCGCCAGGGCACGCCCGGGGCGTTCGGCACGACGCGGCCGATCCGGCCGTCGGCCAGGTACTCCACGTCGTAGAACTTCGGGACGTACACCCCGCCGGTGCGGGCCAGGCGCAGGAGCAGCTCGTCGCGCCCGCCCGGGCGGCCCTCGACCTTCCAGGCGCGGATGATCTCCGTGATGTCGAGCACGGCCTGCTCGCCGTCGCCGACCACCGCGCAGTCGATGAAGTCCGCGATCGGCTCCGGGTTGAAGGCCGCGTGGCCGCCGGCCAGGACGATCGGGTCCTCGTCGGTGCGGTCCTTGGCCTCCAGCGGGATGCCGGCCAGGTCGAGCGCGGCCAGCATGTTGGTGTAGCCGAGCTCGGTGGAGAACGACAGTCCGAAGACGTCGAAGGCCTTCACCGGGCGGTGGGCGTCCACCGTGAACTGCGGGACGCCGTGCTCGCGCATCAGCGCCTCAAGGTCCGGCCAGACGCTGTAGGTGCGCTCGGCGAGCACGCCCTCGCGCTCGTTCAGCACCTCGTAGAGGATCATGACGCCCTGGTTGGGCAGGCCGACCTCGTAGGCGTCGGGGTACATCAGTGCCCAACGGACGTCGCAGGCGTCCCAGTCCTTGACGGTCGAGTTGAGCTCGCCGCCGACGTACTGGATCGGCTTCTGGACGTGCGGGAGGAGTGCCTCCAGGCGTGGGAAGACCGATTCGACAGTCATGTACTAGGAACCCTTACGACGTGATTCGGTGCCGCGGTCCGGCACGGGAGGGGTGACCCTCAAGGGTAGCCCAATCCGGGGAACGGGCCGTCTGCCCCGGTTCACGGGACGCCCGCGCTCCGGCGCCGCCCGCACCCGCCGGTGCCCGCCCCGGCACGCGCAACGCGCGTCCGCCGGCCGGTGCCGTCCGCCGTTGACACGCCCGGACGGCCCGTGCGGTACTGACAGGGCTCCGCCAAAGGAACCTGCACCCCTTCCCGACAAGGGAGTTGAGTCGTACGCTCGGCCCTCGTCGGATTTCCCGCCGGCGTGACCCTCCCGTTCGCTCCCGGCCCGTCCGCCCTCGCCGGGCCGCCCCGTCCCGTCGCCGTACGGCCGCCGTCCCGGCCCGCGGCGCCCCGCCCCCGTCCCACCGCCCGCACGCCGTGCCCGGCGGCGCACCCGCACGCCCGCGCCCCCGGCGGCCGTACGACCGGCGCAAGGAGAACCATGACCGACACCGGTCGGCGGATCCGCCCCCTCCGACCCCTCGACACCCGCCCGGCCCGCTACCCGACGCCCGCCCAGGCCGAGTCCGCCGCGCGGCGGCTCGCACTGCGGCACCCTGACCGCTGCCGGCTGCGGGAGGTGGGCCGCTCCCGGGCCGGGCGCCCGCTGCTGCTGCTCTCGGTGGACCGCGGGCCGCGCGCGGTGCTGGTCGTCGGCGGCCCGCACCCCAACGAGCCGATCGGCACCGCCGGGACGGTCCGGCTCGCCGAGGTGCTGCTGGACCGCCCCGCCCGCCCCGGGCTCTCCTGGCACCTGCTGCTCTGCCTCGACCCGGACGGCGCCGCGCTCAACAGCGGCTGGCTGGACGGCCCGCTCACCATGCGGCGCCACTACGAGCACTTCTTCCGCCCCTCCTTCGAGGAGCAGCCCGAGCTGCTGCCCTCCCCGGGCTCGGGCCGCCCGCCGATGCCGGAGAGCCTGGCGCTGACCGGTCTGATCGACGAGTTGCGCCCCTTCCTCCAGTGCTCGCTGCACGGGGTGGACTTCGGCGGGGCGTTCGTCCAGCTGACCCGTCCGGTGCGGGGCCTGGCGGGGCGCTTCGCCCGCTCCGCGGAGCGGGCCGGCGTGCCGCTCGACGTGGACTCCTACGACGCGATCGGCTGGGCCAGCCCGGACCCTGGCACCTATCTGATGCCGGCCCCGGGCTGCGGGGGCTCCCGGGCGCTGCCGGACGAGCCGGAGCTGTCCACCTGGTCCTACGCGGCCCGGTACGGGGCGGTCACGGCCGTGCTGGAGGTCCCGATGTGGGCGGTCGACGCGGTCGGCGACGCCCGCCCCCACCCGGCCGGGGCGCGGGCCCTCGCGGCGGCGGCCGGCGACCTCACCAGGCGCGCCGAGGAGCTCACCGCCCTGCTCCCGAGCGTCCCCGGGCACGGCCACGAGGCGTACGGCCCGCTGCTGCGCACCGTCGAGTCCAGTCTGGCGGTGGCGCCGCGGGTGGCGGAGGAGTGGCTGGAGCGCTGGGGTGCCCAGCCGCTCACCGCCTCGCGGGTGACCACCGCCGGGCTGGTCGCGGCCCGGGTGCCGCTGCGGGGGGCGTCGATCCTGCTGCGGCTGCTCGCGGACGCCCGCGGTCCCGGCGCGGAGGCGGCCCGCGACCGCGCCCGGGCCGTCGTCACCGACAGCCTGGAGCGGCTGCGCCACCGCTTCGGCGCCCGCTGGGTCCCGGTGCAGGAGCAGCTGGCGCACCAGACCCGCGCGGTGCTGACCACCGCCGAATGCCTGCTCTGAGCCGGCCGCCCCGGCCCGGACGCCGACCGCCCCGGCCCCGACACGCCGGCCGCCCCGGCCCGGCCCGGACACGGCGGCGAGGCCGACCCGGATACGGCGGCGGGGGGGGGGGGGGGGGGGGGGGGGGGGGGGGGGGGGGGGGGGGGGGGGGGGGGGGGGGGGGGGGGGGGGGGGGGGGGGGGGGGGGGGGGG
>NZ_JBVITE010000132.1:0-7209 GCF_055575155.1 Kitasatospora sp. NPDC034533 | reverse complement strand
CTGTTCTTTGGTGTTTCTTTCTTCCCCTCCCAGGGGTCTCCCCCCCCCCCCCCCCCACCCCCCCCCTCCCCCCCCCCCCCCCCCCCCCTCCCCCCCCTCCCCCCCCTTGCGCCTGCGGTGCTGTGGACCCGCTCCGGTGGGAACGGACCGCCCACCGGCCCCGAGACCGCGCCGTGCGCGGCTGAGTCCGCTGCCGTGCCCCCGAGTAGGACGGCTGCGATGACGGCAGGGGGTAGGGCCCCGCCGTCGGCGGGGCGTGACCGCCTCCGGTCGGGATCAGCTTTCGGCGAGGATGTGGGACAGCTCCCGGTCGAGGTCGAAGTGACGGTGTTCGGTGCCGGGGGGCACCGCGGCGTCCGTCCGCTTGAGGAACGACTCAAGCGCCCGGGCCGGGGCCTCCAGCAGGGCCTCTCCTTCCGGAGAGCTCAGCGCGATGCAGACCACCCCTTGCCCGTGGCTGCGGGACGGCCACACCCGGACGTCGCCGGTACCGGTGGGTCGGTGCAGCCCCTCCGCGAGGAGATCTCGGGCGAACACCCACTCCACGGTCTCGTCGGCGCCCGTGTGGAACGTGGCGTGCACGGCATAGGGGTCGGCGGTGTCGTAGCGCAGGCCCGCGGGGACGGGCAGTGAGGACTCGCTGGACACGATGAGGCGCAGGTGCAGCTCGCAGCTGACCGTGGTGTTCATAAGCGCCATGGCCTTTCGCTCAGTGTGCGCTCGGGGAATCGCACGTCGGCGAACGGACCATCCCACCCCCAAGACCGATGTAAACCCCTCTGTCCCGATTCGGGCGCGAGTCGTACCCCTTACGGCGCATTGCGGAATCGCCTCGCGGTGGCCGGCCCGGCATTACCCGGGCGCTTCTTGGTTAGTTTCCCGGCGGGACTGTGCGAAACGACAAGACGGCCGGGAACACGGGAACGGGTGAATCCGGCGTGGCGGTTGACGCGCCCGTTGACGGCGGTCGGGTGATCGGCCCGCGGGCCCGGGCCCTGGTCGCCGCCCCGCCGCCCGCGGGCGCCACGCCGGGCCGGGGCCGATCGTGCCGCCGCCGCCCGACCGGTGATCCACCTCGGCGCCGGGTCCGGCCGGACCCGGCGGCACGGACGCCGCACCGCGCCCGCGCCGCGAGCGGGGGCCGTCCGCGGCCGTCGGGCACCGGCTGAGCCGTCCGGGTGGCGAGGTGCCGACCGGGAGGGTGGTCGGAGCACCCCCCGGGATGCGGTAATGTTTTCTCTGCACCCGGGCGATTAGCTCAGCGGGAGAGCACTTCGTTCACACCGAAGGGGTCACTGGTTCGATCCCAGTATCGCCCACCGGAATGCATTGTGATATGTGAGGCCCAGTCGATTATCGGCTGGGCCTCACATGCATTTCCGGAATCGGCCTGAAGAGCCGTCGGTAATCGGCTGAGGCACAGTCAGCTTCCGCGCGGAGCGCGAGTTCTGCGAAGGCGTCGGTGTCACTCCCGAACGGCCGAGTTGTACGACCGGGCCTGAATGGTGCTAGAGTTCATCTCGTTGCCCGGGCGATTAGCTCAGCGGGAGAGCACTTCGTTCACACCGAAGGGGTCACTGGTTCGATCCCAGTATCGCCCACCCGGACAGCACGCAGGCCCTGACCAGGAAACCGGTCAGGGCCTGCGGCGCGTTCGGGGTCCGGAGGGCCGGGGCCACCGGCCCCGCTACGCCGCCGCCTCGCAATCGTGCCCCGGCTCCAGCCGGCGCCCGCAACCGCACCGGGCCGGCCGCAGCGGCCAGGACAGGTCCACCCGCTCCGGCGTTCCCGAGCGGTCGAACCAGCTCTGCAGCCCGCGCGCCTGCGCGGCGTGCCAGACCGCCTGCCGCAGGTGCAGCTCCGCCGCCGTCAGCCCGCCGAGCGCCGCCGGGTAGCGGGCGCCTATTCTCCGGGTCAGCGCCAGCGCCGCCGTCGCGTCCGCCGCCGCCTCGTGCGCCCCGGCCAGCTCCACGCCGTAGTGGGCGCACAGGTCGGTCAGCGTCCGGCGGCCCTTGCGGTAGCGGTCCACGTGCTTGTCCAGCACCCGCGGATCCAGCACCACCAGCCCGGCCGCCGCCCCGGCGGCCAGCGTCAGCCCGTGATGGCGGCGCAACTCCCGGTCCAGCAGCGTCAGATCGTACGGCGCGTTCATCACCACCACCGGATGCCCGGCCCGCGCCTCGGCCGCCAGCGCGCCGGTGACCTCCGCCACCACGGCGGCGGCCGGACGGCCGTGGGCGCGTACCTGCTCGTCGGTGATGCCGTGCACCGCGCGGGCGCCGTCGGGGATCGGCACGCCCGGATCGGCGAGCCAGGTGGTGGTCCGCGCCGGTGCGCCCGGCGCGAGCTGGACGACCAGGGCGGCCGAGACGATCCGGTCGTTCTCCACGTCCACGCCGGTCGTCTCGGTGTCGAAGGAGGCGAGCGGGCCCGTGTACCAGTGCTGCTGCATGACTGCCCCTCAGACGAGCGTTGCGCCCGGGTGATACCCGGTCCTGACGCCGCTTCAACCCGTTTGGCCCAAGCCCGACCGGGGATCCTGCCCACGACTGTCCCGTTCGAATCGACCGGCCCGGCCGCGGCGCGGCGGGCCCGGAAACCGGGGGAGGGCACGGGGCGATGGCACTGACCCAGCCGCAGC
The DNA here is from genome assembly GCF_055575155.1 of Kitasatospora sp. NPDC034533. Classification (NCBI taxonomy): domain Bacteria; kingdom Bacillati; phylum Actinomycetota; class Actinomycetes; order Kitasatosporales; family Streptomycetaceae; genus Kitasatospora; species Kitasatospora sp. NPDC034533. The sequence goes on along the minus strand of NZ_JBVITE010000132.1, from coordinate 4,568 downwards.
CCGAGGAGGCGGCGGCCGTCCTGCGGGGGAACCTCGCCGTCACCGCCTGCATGGAGACCTTGCAGGTCGGCTACCTGCACGCGGTCGCCGCCGCGGCCGGCTGCTCGCTCTCCCAGCCGTTCCCGGACAACGGCATCGACTGGCACGTCAGCCACGGCTCCCGGGCGCACCGGGTGGACGACGAGGTCACCGTCAAGATCCAGCTCAAGGCCACCCAGCAGGTCGCGCCCGACCCGGCCGGGCCGTTCTTCAGCTTCACCCTGGACAACGACCACCTGCGCAAGCTCGCCCGCCCCCGGGTCGCCGTGCCACGGCTCCTGGTCGTGATGCTGCTGCCCCGCCGGGTCGACCACTGGCTGCGGGCCCGCCCGGACGCCCTGGAGCTGCGGCACTGCTGCTACTGGGTCAACCTGGCCGGCCACCCCGTCACCGGGAAGCGGCGCACCAACGTCCGGGTGCCCACCGACAAGGTCTTCGACGACCGCGCGCTCTGCGACATCATGGCCCGGGTCGGCGCGGGCGGCAGCCCGTGACGGCGGCCCGGCCCCGGCAGGGAGGAACCGGATCCATGACACCGCCGCACGGACCGGACGGACCGGCCCGCCCCCTGCCCGACCCGGCCGCCGTCGACCCGGCCGTGCTGGCCACCCTGCTCGCCCGGCACGGCTGGACCCGCCGCGGCGGCCCGGCCGCCCGGTACGGACGCTGGACCCCGCCCGACGGCGAGCCCGGCACCAGCCTGCTCGTCCCGGCCGGGGACGGCTTCGACGACGCCGTCGAACTCCTCACCGACGCCGTCACCGCGCTCTCCCGCTCCCGCACCCCCTCGGCCCGCTCGATCCTGCTCGCCCTCGCCGTCCCCGGCGACGAACTGCGCTGGCACCGCGAGACGTCCGGCCCGGCCGAGGCCGCCTCCTGGGGCGAGGCCGAGCGGCTCCGCCGGGCGGCGCGCGGGATGCTCGCCGCGGGCGCCAAGGCCGCCCGGACCAGGGCCGGCTACTTCGGCGCCAGGCTGGACGGCCTCGCCGAAGACCTCCTGGACCGCGTCCTGCTGGTCGAACAGGGCGCCGCCCTCACCGCGTACACCCCCGCGCCCGAGGGCCGGGCCGCCGTCACCACCCTCGTCCGCGCCCTGGAGGCGCTGCGCGACGCGGTCGACTACCGCCGGGTCAGCGACCGGGCCGAGGCCTTCGGGAACGCCGTCCGGGCGGGGGTCAGCCGGGAGCTCGTCCGCTCCGTCGAGGAGCTGGTGCGCGACGCGACGGCCGCCCGGCTCAGCGTCGCCTGGTCGCCGGCCGCCGGGACACCGGGCGGCTTCGGGGACCGCCGGATCGACCTCGACTTCTCACCCGGCGACCTGCCCGCCCTGGCGGAGGCCGCCGAACTGCTGGAACGAGGCGAGCCCGCCGTCGCCGTCACCGTGATCGGCGTGGTCACCCGGCTCAAGCGCGCCGACCCGTCCGGACCGGGCTCGGTACGGCTGCGGGTGCTGGCCGGCGCGGAGGTCCGCGAACTCAAGCTCCGCCTGCCCGACCCCGACTACCGGCTCGCCGCCGAGGCCCACCTCGCGGGCGTGCCGGTCCGGGTCTCCGGCCGGCTGGACCGCCAGGGCGGCTTCCGCCGGCTGACCCGCCCGCACGGACTGGAGCTCTGCGGCTGGGAGGAGGGCGACCGCGAACGGCTGCTGAAAGCGCTCGGGGAGAAGGCGGAGCGAGGGGGAGAAGGGGCGTAGGTGGACGGTGGGGGCGGCGCGCTCGGTACCATCGTCACGCGCAGCGCAGTGCTGCGTCCTCTGAAATCCAGCACGTCAGGAGAGACCGGTGACGGACGTCCGGGTAACCATCAGCCGCGAACCCGATCGGGAAGAGCGCGTGGTGACGACGGGCACCACGGCCGCCGAGCTCTTCGCCGACGACCGCTCGATCATCGCCGCCCGCGTCGGCGGCCGGCTCAAGGACCTCGCGTACGCCGTCCAGGACGGCGACGAGGTCGAGCCCGTCGAGATCGGCAGCAAGGACGGCCTCGACATCCTGCGCCACTCCACCGCGCACGTCATGGCCCAGGCCGTGCAGCAGCTCTTCCCCGAGGCCAAGCTCGGCATCGGCCCGCCGGTCAAGGACGGCTTCTACTACGACTTCGACGTCGAGAAGCCCTTCCACCCCGATGACCTCAAGGCCATCGAGAAGAAGATGCAGGAGATCATCAAGCGGGGCCAGAAGTTCTCCCGCCGGGTGGTCACCGACGAGTCCGCCCGCGAGGAGCTGGCCGCCGAGCCGTACAAGCTGGAGCTGATCGGCCTCAAGGGCTCCGCCGCCACCGCCGGCGAGGGCGCGGACGTCGAGGTCGGCGCCGGCGAACTCACCATCTACGACAACCTGGACGCCAAGACCGGCGAGCAGTGCTGGGGCGACCTCTGCCGCGGCCCGCACCTGCCCAGCACCCGGCACATCCCGGCGTTCAAGCTGATGCGCAACGCGGCCGCCTACTGGCGCGGCAGCGAGAAGAACCCGATGCTGCAGCGCATCTACGGCACCGCCTGGCCGACCAAGGAGGAGCTCAAGGCCCACCTGGACTTCCTCGTCGAGGCCGAGAAGCGCGACCACCGCAAGCTCGGCAACGAGCTCGACCTCTTCTCCATCCCCGAGGAGATCGGCTCCGGCCTCGCCGTCTTCCACCCCAAGGGCGGCATCATCCGCCGGGCCATGGAGGACTACTCGCGCCGGCGGCACGAGGAGGAGGGCTACGAGTTCGTCTACACCCCGCACGCCACCAAGGGGAAGCTCTTCGAGAAGAGCGGCCACCTCGACTGGTACGCGGACGGCATGTACCCGCCCATGCAGCTCGACGAGGGCGTGGACTACTACCTCAAGCCGATGAACTGCCCGATGCACAACCTGATCTTCGACGCGCGCGGCCGCTCGTACCGTGAACTGCCGCTGCGCCTCTTCGAGTTCGGGACGGTGTACCGCTACGAGAAGTCCGGCGTCGTGCACGGCCTGACCCGTGCCCGCGGCTTCACGCAGGACGACGCGCACATCTACTGCACCCGCGAGCAGATGGCGGAGGAGCTCGACTCCACGCTGACCTTCGTGCTCAACCTGCTGCGCGACTACGGTCTGACCGACTTCTACCTGGAGCTGTCGACCAAGGACGAGACCAAGTTCGTCGGCTCGGACGAGACCTGGGAGGAGGCCACCCGCGTCCTCGCGAGCGTGGCCGAGAAGCAGGGCCTGCCGCTGGTGCCGGACCCGGGCGGCGCGGCCTTCTACGGCCCGAAGATCTCGGTCCAGGCGCGCGACGCCATCGGCCGCACCTGGCAGATGTCGACCATCCAGCTCGACTTCAACCTGCCCGAGCGCTTCGACCTGGAGTACACGGCGGCGGACGGCTCGCGGCAGCGGCCGGTCATGATCCACCGGGCGCTGTTCGGCTCGATCGAGCGCTTCTTCGCGGTGCTGCTGGAGCACTACGCCGGTGCCATGCCGCCGTGGCTGGCCCCCGTCACCGTGACCGGCATCCCGATCACCGACGAGCACGTGCCGTACCTGCTGGAGGTCGCGGCCGAGCTGAAGAAGCACGGGATCCGGGTCGAGGTGGACACCTCGGACGACCGCATGCAGAAGAAGATCCGCAACGCGCAGAGGTCCAAGACCCCGTACATGCTCATCGCCGGCAACGACGACGTCGAGGCGGGGGCGGTGTCGTTCCGCTACCGCAACGGCGAGCAGAAGAACGGCGTTCCGGTCGCGGACGCCGTGCGGGAGATCGTGGACGCCGTGAACAACCGCATCCAGGTGTGATCCGGTAGCGGGACGGTCACGCGCGGGGCAGGCTCTCGAAGAGTCTGCCCCGCGCGGCTTTGCAAGCACCGCCGGGCGAATATGCTGATCAGCATGACGACTGAGCCGGAACTTCAGCGGGGCGTCGGTGAGCCGGACGGATTCCGCCGCCTGTGGACCCCCCATCGGATGGCCTACATCCAGGGTGAGAACAAGCCCACCGGTCCGGCTCCGGACGACGGTTGTCCGTTCTGCTCGATCCCGTCCCTGAGCGACGAGGACGGGCTGGTCATCGCCCGGGGCAGCGCGGTCTTCGCGGTGCTGAACCTGTACCCGTACAACGGCGGGCACCTGATGGTGGTCCCGTACCGGCACGTGGCCGACTACACCGGCCTGGACGAGGCCGAGACGGCCGAGCTGGCGGACTTCACCAAGAAGGCGATGACGGCGCTGCGGGCGGCCTCCGGGGCGCACGGGTTCAACATCGGGATGAACCAGGGCGCGGCGGCCGGGGCCGGGATCGCGGCGCACCTGCACCAGCACGTGGTGCCGCGCTGGGGCGGGGACACCAACTTCATGCCGGTGGTCGGCCACACCAAGGTGCTGCCGCAGCTGCTGGCGGACACCCGGAAGATGCTGGCCGAGGTCTGGCCGCAGGGCTGAGGCCGAGCACGGCGGAGGGCCCCACCGGGATCTTGGGTTCAAGGGGTCGTCGCAACACCACTTGGTTTCAGGTGGTGAGTAGATCACGTAGACGCTCGGCTGGGGTATCCCAGCCGAGCGTCTTGC
>NZ_JBVITE010000131.1:0-7308 GCF_055575155.1 Kitasatospora sp. NPDC034533 | reverse complement strand
GCGTCACCGCCACACCCTTCGGCGTCCCGGTCGACCCCGACGTATAGATCACATACGCCAACCCACCCGGCTCCACCGACACCCCAGGCGCCGTCGTAGCGGCCGCCGCCAGATACGCCGACATCAGCCCGCCGTCCAGCGTGACCAGCCGGACCTTGCCGGCCGGCATGTCGCCCAGCGTCTCCTCATCGGTGAGGAGCATCACCGCTCGACTGTCACGCAGCACGAACGTCATCCGGTCCGCCGGCATCGCCGGGTCCACCGGCAGATACCCGGCCCCCGCCTTCCACACCGCCAGGATCGCCGCGATCATCTCCACACCACGCGGCAACGCCAGAGCGACCACCGACTCCGGGCCAACACCCTGCGCCACCAGGTAGTTCGCCAGCCGGTTCGCCTTCTCGTCCAGCTCGCGGAACGACACCCCCACACCGTCGGCGACCACCGCCACCGCATCCGGCGTCCGCTCCACCTGAGCGGCGAACGACTCGTGCACCGGCGCGAACCCCACCACCTCAGCAGTGTCATTCCACTCCACCAACACCCGACGCCGCTCATCCACGGTCAACACATCCACCGCACCGAGCCGCACGTCCGCATCGGCGGCCACGGCCGCCAGCACCCGCGCCCAACGCTCCGCGAGCAACCCCACCGACTCCGGATCGAACAGATCCGCCGCAGCCGTCACCGCACCACGCACACCAGCCGGCCGACCCTCGGCATCGAACACCTCACCCACCATCACATCCAGGTCGAACTTCACCGCCGACTTCGTGATGGAGACCCCGCCACCACCGCGCACGCCCGACAACCGCGCCACCGACCGCGCGTTGTTCTGGACGGTGAGCAGCACTTGGAACAGCGGGTTGCGGGCCAGTGAGCGCGTGGGCGCCAGCTCCTCCACCAGACGCTCGAACGGCACATCCTGGTGAGCGAACGCCCCCAGGCTGGCCTCCCGCACCCGGCCCAGCACCTCACGGAACGAGGGGTCACCGGACAGGTCCGTTCGTACCACCAGGGTGTTGACGAAGAATCCGACCAGGTCGTCCAGCGCCTCGTCGGTGCGCCCGGCCACCGCCGCACCGATCGGAATGTCGGTCCCCGCACCGAGCCGGGACAGCAGCACCGCCAGCGCGGCCTGCAGCACCATGAACATGGTCACGCCCTCGGCCCGCGCCAACTCGGCCAACTGGACGTGCAGTTCGGGCGACAAGGCCATCGGCACGGTGTGCCCACGGTGACTCGCCACCGCCGGACGCGGACGGTCGAACGGCAGCCCCAACTCCTCCGGGGAACCCTCCAACGCCCCACTCCAATACGCCACCTGACGCGACAGCAGACTGCCCGGTTCGTCCGCCCCGCGGAGCAGTTCGCGCTGCCACAGGGCGTAGTCCGCGTACTGCACCGGCAGTGGCGCCCACTCCGGGGCCCGGCCCTCCGAGCGCGCCGCATACGCGGCCGCGATGTCCCGCGACATCGGGCCCATCGACCAGCCGTCACTCGCGATGTGGTGCACCAGCAGCACCAGGACGTGCTCGTCCGGGCCCGCGGTGAACAACCACGCCCGCACCGGCACGTCCGCCGACAGGTCGAACACGTGCCGCGCCGCCTCGGCAGCCGCACCTGCCAGCTCCTCCGAGGCGACCTCGACCAGTTCCAGCTCCCAGTCGAGCTCGTCCAGCTCCAGGATCCGCTGGCAGGGCTCACCGTCGGCCTCGGCCAGCACCGTACGCAGCACCTCGTGGCGACCCAGCACGTCCCGCAGCGCCGCACCCAGCGCGACCCTGTCCACCTCGCCCGACAGCCTCAGCGCGACCGGCAGATTGTAGGTGGCGCTCGGCCCCTCCAACTGGCTGACGATCCAAAGTCGTTGCTGCGCGAAGGAGAGCGGCAACCGCTCCGGGCGCTCACCGGCGACCAGCGGCACCCGGGCCTGACCCGCGTCGGCCAGCCGGGCCGCGAGACGTGCCACGGTCGGCGCCTCGAACAGTGCCCGCAGCGGCAGCTCCGCGCCCAGCACCGCACGAATGCGGCTGATCAGGCGGACGGCGAGCAGCGAGTGGCCGCCCAGGGCGAAGAAGTCGTCGTCGACGCCCACCCGCTCCAGTCCGAGGACCTGCGCGAACGCCGCGCACAAAAGCTCCTCCTGCGGGGTGGCCGGACCACGGCCCGCACCCACGACGGCCGCGTAATCCGGGGCGGGCAGCGCGCGACGGTCCAGCTTGCCGTTGAGCGTCACCGGCAGCACGTCCAGCACCAGCACCGCCGACGGCACCATGTGCTCCGGCAACCCGCGCGCCGCGAGCTCCCGCACTTCTTGCGGCAGTTCCTGGCCGTCGCCGGAAGCCGGCACCACATAGGCGACCAAGCGCTTGTCACCCGGCGCGTCCTCGCGCACGACCACCGCCGCCTGCGCGACCCCCGGGTGGCCGGCGATCACCGCCTGGACCTCGCCCGGCTCGATGCGGAAACCGCGCAGCTTCACCTGGTCGTCGGTGCGGCCCAGATACTCCAGCGCGCCGCCGGCGTTCCAGCGCGCCAGGTCACCCGTGCGGTACATGCGATCGCCCGTGAACGGGTTCGCCACGAAACGCTCGGCCGTCAGACCCGGGCGACCCATGTACCCCCGCGCCAACTGCACACCCGCCAGATACAACTCACCCGGCACACCGACCGGAACCGGCTGGAGGTGGGCGTCCAGCACGTACACCCGGGTGTTGAACACCGGCCGCCCGATCGGCACCGACACACCCTCGGAATCCTCCGCACACACCCACGAGGTCACGTCCACCGACGCCTCGGTCGGCCCGTACAGGTTGTGCAGCCCCACCGAGGGCAGCGTGCGCGCAAACGCGTCACGCAACTCGGCACTCAGGGCCTCACCACTGCACATCACGGCCCGCAGACCCGTGCAGGCACCAGCACCCGGCTCCGCCAGGAACGCCCGCAGCATCGACGGCACGAAATGCGTCACAGTGACCGACTCACGCCGGACCAACTCGGCCAGGTACCCAGGATCCCGGTGACCACCCGGACGCGCGACCACCAGCGCCGCACCCTCCAACAGCGGCCAGAAGAACTCCCACACCGACACGTCGAACCCGAACGGCGTCTTCTGCAGCACCCGATCCGCCGCCGTCAGCCCGTACTCCGCCTGCATCCACACCAGACGGTTCACGATCCCCGCGTGCGCAACCACCACACCCTTCGGCCGACCCGTCGACCCCGACGTGAAGATCACATACGCCGGACTCTCCGGCCTCAACTCGCGGTCAACCGGCTCCGCCGAGTACCCGGCAGACTCCACCACCACCTCGGACGTCACGCACACCGCCGAAGTGGCCGCCGACAGCAGATACTCCACCCTCTCCGCCGGCAGCTCCGGGTCCACCGGCAGATACGCGCCACCCGCCTTCACCACACCCAGCAGCGCCACCACCATCTCCACCGACCGCTCCATGACCACCGGCACCACACACTCCGGCCCCACACCACGATCCACCAGCAACCGCGCCAACCGATTCGCCCGAGCATCCAACTCCCCGTACGACACCTCCGCGCCCTCGAACACCACCGCCACCGCATCCGGCGAAGCAGCCACCCGCGCCTCGAACAGACCCGGCAACGTCCCCGCCGACACCTCAACCGCAGTGTCGTTCCACTCCACCAACACCCGCCGCCGCTCATCCGCAGACAGCACCTCCACCGCGCTGAGCGGCACGTCGGGGTCGTCCGCCACGGCTGCCAGCACCCGCGCCCAGTACTCGGCGATCCGCTCGACCGACTCCGGCTCGAACAGGTCCGCAGCCGCGGTCACCGCCCAGTGCAGGCCGGCCGGGCGCCTTTCGGGATCGAACGCCTCCTCGACCGAGAGGTCCATGTCGAACTTCGACATGGTGCTCTTGGCCTTCGACGCCACCGTCAGGGCTTCCACTGCCTGCCCGTCCGCCGGATCCACCACCCGCCGGGTGTTGTTCTGCATGATGAGCAGTACCTGGTGCAGCGGGTTGCGGGCTAGCGAGCGGGTAGGGGCCAGCTCCTCCACCAACTTCTCGAACGGCACGTCCTGGTTCTCGAGGGCCACGAGACCGGCCTCGCGGACGCGCGCGAGCACCTCGCGGAACGTCGGATCGCCGGACAGGTCGCTACGGATGACCAGGGTGTTCACGAAGAAGCCGACCAGGTCGTTCAGCGCCTCGTCGCCGCGCCCGGCCACCGACACCCCGAGGGGGATGTCGGTGCCCGCGCCCAGCCGTGAGAAGAGCACCGCGAGCGCGGCCTGCAGCACCATGAACAGCGTCGCGCCCTCGGCCCGCGCCAGCTCCACCAGCCGGGCGTGCACCTCGGCCGACGCGCCGAACCCGGACGAGTACCCGCGGTGGCTGGCCGCCGCCGGACGCGGGTGGTCGAAGGGCAGCTCCAGCTGCTCCGGGATGCCGGCCAGCGCCTTGCGCCAGTAGGCGATCTGCTGGGATATCAGGCTGTCCGGGTCGTGCTCCTCCTCGATCATCTCGCGCTGCCAGAGGGCGTAGTCCGCGTACTGGATCGGTAGCGGGTCCCACTCGGGTGCCCGGCCCTGCCGGCGCGCCTCGTAGGCGGTGGAGAGGTCCCGGGTCAGGGGGGCCTTCGACCAACCGTCCCAGGCGATGTGGTGGAGCACCAGGAGCAGCACCCGGTCCGCCCCCGCCGAGAACATCGTCGCCCGGATCGGGACCTCGGCCGACAGGTCGAACGCCTGCCGCGTCCGGTCGCCGAGCGCGTCCGCCAGGTCCGCCGGCGCGGTCTCGGCGAGCCGCAGCTCCCAGACCAGCTCGTCCGGCTTGAGGATCCGCTGGTACGGCTGACCGTCGGCCTCGACGAACACGGTGCGCAGCACCTCGTGCCGGTCCAGGACGTCCCACAGGGCCGCGTTCAGCGCCACGGGGTCCACATCGGCGGGCAGCCGCATGGTGACCGAGCTGTTGTAGGTGGCGCTCGGGCCTTCGAGCTGCTCGACGAACCACAGTCTCTGCTGTGCGAATGACAACGGATACATCAGGACTCCTCCCGGCGGCGCATCGGCCGCAGCGCGGTCCTCGCGGGCTTCTGCGTGGTGAGCCGGCCTGCCAGTCCGGCGACGGTCGGTGCGTCCAGCAGCACCCGCAGGGTCAGCTCCACGCCCAGCGCGACGCGGATGCGGCCAATCAGGCGGACGGCGAGCAGCGAGTGGCCGCCCAGGGCGAAGAAGTCGTCCTCGACGCCCACCTTCTCCAGGTCCAGGACCTCGGCGAACGCCTCGCAGAGTGCCCTCTCCTGTGGGGTGGCCGGCCCGCGGCCGACCCCCGCCGTGTACTCGGGCGCGGGTAGTGCCCGGCGGTCCAGCTTCCCGTTCACCGTCAGCGGTAGCGCGTCCAGCACCATGAGGGTGGCCGGGACCATGTACTCGGGCAGCACCCGCGCCACCTGCTCACGTACCGCGGCGGCGTCCAGCGAGGCGCCGACCAGGTAGCCGACGAGGCGCTTGTCACCCTGGGCCGCCTCGTGCACGACCACCGCCGACTGCTCGACGGCCGGAAGCGCGGCCAGCGCCGCCTCCACCTCACCGAGTTCGATCCGGAACCCGCGGATCTTCACCTGGTCGTCCGCGCGCCCGAGGTACTCCAGCCGGCCCTCGGAACTCCAGCGGGCCAGGTCGCCCGTGCGGTACATGCGCGCGCCCTCGGCCTCGAAGGGGTTCGCCACGAACCGCTCCGCCGTCAGACCGGGCCGGTTCAGGTATCCGCGCGCCAGCTGCACACCGGACACGTAGACCTCACCGGCCACGCCCACCGGCACCGGCCGCAGCGCCGTGTCCAGCACCAGCACCCGCGCACCGGGGAGTCCGCGACCGATCACACTCGCCCCGCCGACCGCCCTGGCGGTCTCCGCGGTGAGGGCGGCATAGCTGACGTGCACGGTCGTCTCGGTGATGCCGTACATGTTCACCAGCTGCGGCGCGGTGTCTCCGTGGCGCGAGTACCAGGCGTCCAGCCGACCGAGATCCAGCGCCTCGCCGCCGAACACCACGACCCGCAGGGCGAGTTCACCCGCGCCGTCGGGCGCCTGCTCGTCGGCCTGGGCGAGCTGGTAGAACGCGGACGGCGTCTGGTTCAGCACCGTCACTCGCTCCCGGACCAGCAGCTCCCGGAAGGCGTCCGGCGTCCGGGAGACCTCGAACGGCACCGCGACCAGCCGCCCGCCCTGCAGCAGCGAGCCCCACAGCTCCCATACCGAGAAGTCGAACGCGAACGAGTGGAACCACGTCCACACGTCATCAGACGAGAAGCCGAACCGCTCCCGCGTCCCCGCCAGCAGCGCCACCACGTTGGCGTGCGGGACCACCACGCCCTTCGGCCGACCGGTCGACCCCGACGTGTAGATCACGTACGCGGGGTGCGACGCCGTCAGCGCGGTCAGGCGCTCGCCGTCCGCCAGGTCGCGGCACGGCAACGCTTCCAGCTCGGTGACGGTCTCGACCGCATCCAGCGCGATCTCGGCCGTCCCGTGGGCGGGCAGCGCCTCCCGTACCCGTCCGGTAGTGACCAGCAGCACCGGACGGGCGTCATCCAGCAGATAGGCGATCCGCTCCGCCGGATATCCGGGATCCACCGGCAGATACGCGCCTCCCGCCTTCAGCACCGCCAGCAGTGCCACGACCAGCTCGACCGAGCGGTCCGTCGCCACCGCCACCAGGCTCTCCGGTCCCACCCCGCGCCGGACCAGCAGCCGCGCCAGCCGGTTCGCCCGCTCGTTCAGCTCCCGGTAGGACACCGAGGCGCCCTCGGACACCACCGCGACCGCGTCCGGCGTCCGCGCCACCTGTGCCTGGAACAGCTCCGGCAGCGTCTGCGCCGGCATCTCGGCCGCGGCCTCGTTCCACTCCACCAGCACCCGGCGCCGCTCGTCGGCGGTCAGCACCTGCACCGCGCCCATCGGGAGGTCGCAGCCGCCGTCCAGAGTCTGCTCCAGGGCGGCGACCAGGCTATCCACCGCGGTGCGCAGCATCGCGCACACCGCAGGCCCGTCGACCTCGGCCACCGCGTCCACGCTCAGCCCGAAGCGATCCCCGTCGTCGTCGACCGAGACCGTGACCGGGTAGTTGGTCCGCCCGCTGGCGGCCACCCTCCTGATCCCCTCGACCCTCGACCCGCGGCCGGTGCTGTGCCGGTAGTTGAACAGCGAGCTGAACAGCGGAACGTCGCCCGCCACCCCGCTTGCCCGCTGCGCCAGCGTCAGCGGCGCGTGCTCGTGCTCCAGCAGTGCCGCCAGCGTGCCGCGCATCCCGGCCAC
>NZ_JBVITE010000130.1:0-7330 GCF_055575155.1 Kitasatospora sp. NPDC034533 | reverse complement strand
GCGTCACCGCCACACCCTTCGGCGTCCCGGTCGACCCCGACGTATAGATCACATACGCCAACCCACCCGGCTCCACCGACACCCCAGGCGCCGTCATAGCGGCCGCCGCCAGATACGCCGACACCGCCGGATCATCCAGCACCAACACCGGCACCCCACCCACCGGCACCCGCGCCAACACCGCACCCGTCCCCACTACAAGCACAGCCCGCGAATCGGCCAGCACAAAAGCCCCGCGCTCCGCCGGCTGCTCCGGATCCACCGGCAGATACCCGGCCCCCGCCTTCCACACCGCCAGGATCGCCGCGATCATCTCCACACCACGCGGCAACGCCAGAGCAACCACCGACTCCGCGCCAACACCCTGCGCCACCAGGTAGTTCGCCAGCCGGTTCGCCTTCTCGTCCAGCTCGCGGAACGACACCCCCACACCATCGACGACCACCGCCACCGCATCCGGCGTCCGCTCCACCTGAGCGGCGAACGACTCGTGCACCGGCGCGAACCCCACCACCTCAGCAGTGTCATTCCACTCCACCAACACCCGACGCCGCTCATCCACGGTCAACACATCCACCGCACCGAGCCGCACGTCCGCATCGGCGGCCACGGCCGCCAGCACCCGCGCCCAACGCTCCGCGAGCAACCCCACCGACTCCGGATCGAACAGATCCGCCGCAGCCGTCACCGCACCACGCACACCAGCCGGCCGACCCTCGGCATCAAACACCTCACCCACCATCACATCCAGGTCGAACTTCACCGCCGACCTGGTCATGGACAGCCCGCCGGTCCGGGTGCCAGAGAGGTCCGGCACCGCACCGCCGGTGTTCTGAAGCGTCAGAAGTGCCTGGAACAGTGGGTGGCGGGCCAGCGAGCGTGCCGGGGCCAGCTCCTCCACCAGACGCTCGAACGGCACATCCTGGTGAGCGAACGCCCCCAGGCTGGCCTCCCGCACCCGGCCCAGCACCTCACGGAACGAGGGGTCACCGGACAGGTCCGTTCGTACCACCAGGGTGTTGACGAAGAATCCGACCAGGTCGTCCAGCGCCTCGTCGGTGCGCCCGGCCACCGCCGCACCGATCGGAATGTCGGTCCCCGCACCGAGCCGGGACAGCAGCACCGCCAGCGCGGCCTGCAGCACCATGAACATGGTCACGCCCTCAGCCCGCGCCAACTCGGCCAGCTGGACGTGCAGTTCGGGCGACAAGGCCATCGGCGCAGTGTGCCCACGGTGACTCGCCACCGCCGGACGCGGACGGTCGAACGGCAGCCCCAACTCCTCCGGGGAACCCGCCAACACCTCACGCCAATACGTCACCTGACGCGACAGCAGGCTCTCCGGGTCTTCCGTCGACCCCAGCAACTCGCGCTGCCACAAGCCGTAGTCCGCGTACTGCACCGGCAGTGACACCCACTCGGGCGCCCGCCCCTCCAGCCGCGCCGCATAAGCGGTGGCAAGGTCCCGGGACAGCGGACCCATCGACCAGCCGTCACTGGCAATGTGGTGCACCAGCAGCACCAGAACGTGCTCGTCCGAACCCACTGAGAAGAGCGAGGCACGGATCGGCGCTTCCGCCGACAGGTCGAACACGTGGCGCGCCGCCTCCGCGACCGCGCCGCGCAGCTCCTCAGGGGCGACCTCGACCAGCCGCAGCTCCCAGTCGAGCTCGTCCAGCTCCAGGATCCGCTGGTAGGGCTCACCGTCGACCTCGGCCAGCACCGTGCGCAGCACCTCGTGGCGACCCAGCACGTCCCGCAGCGCCGCGCTCAGCGCGTCCCGGTCCACCTCGCCCGACAGTCGCAGCGCGACCGGGACGTTGTAGGTGGCACTCGGGCCCTCCAACTGGCCGACGATCCACAACCGCTGCTGCGCGAAGGAGAGCGGCAGCCGCTGCGGGCGCTCACCGGCGACCAGCGGCACCCGGGCCTGGCCCGCGTCGGCCAGCCGGGCGGCCAGCGCGGCCACGGTCGGCGCCTCGAACAGTGCCCGCAGCGGCAGCTCCACGCCCAGCACCGAACGGACCCGGCTGAGCAGCCGCACCGCCGACAATGAGTGCCCGCCCAGCGCGAAGAATTCCTCGTCGACGCCCACCCGCTCCAGGCCCAGCACCTGGGCGAACGCCCCGCAGAGGATCTCCTCCTGCGGCGTGGCCGGACCTCGGCCGACGCTTGTGGTGGCGGCGTCGACCGGCGTCGGCAGGGCGCTGCGGTCCAATGTCCCGTCGTCCGCCACCGGCAGTGCGTCCAGCACCACCACCGCCGACGGCACCATGTACTCCGGCAGTCGCTTCCCGGCGAGGTCGATCACCGAGGCGTCCAGAGTGCTCCCCTTCGCCTCGGTGCCCTCGACGGGCACGATGTAGGCGACCAGGCGCCGGCCACCTGGCGCGTCCTCCCAGGGCACGACCGCCGCCTGCGCGACCTGCGGATGCGCCAGCAGCGCGGCCCGGACCTCGCCGGGCTCGATCCGGAAGCCGTTGATCTTCAGCTGATCGTCCACCCGGCCGAGGTGCTCCAGCCGGCCGCCGGTGGTCCACCGCGCCAGGTCCCCGGTGCGGTACAGGCGCTCACCGTTGCCGAACGGATTCGCGACGAACCGCCCGGCGGTCATCGCCGGTCGGCCCAGGTAGCCGCGGGCCAGCTGCGGCCCGGCCACGTACAGCTCCGCGGCGACGCCGACCGGCACCGGCCGCAGGGCGGAGTCCAGCACGTACACCCGGGTGTTGGACAGCGGGTGGCCGATCGGCACCGGGCCGCCTGCGGACTCCGGACGGCACCGCCAGGCGGTGACCCGGTCCGGCGCCTCGGTGAGCCCGTAGAGGTTGTACAGCTCCGCTCCCGGCAGCTCGGCGAAGAACCGTGTCTGCACCTCCGTCGGCAACGTTTCCCCGCCGGTCGCCACCAACCGCAGCCGGGTGCAGCCGCCCACCCCGGGCTGGCGCAGGAACGCGTCGAGCGTCGCGGGGGCGAAGTGCGCCGTGGTCACCCGCTCGTCGCGCACCAGCTCCGCCAACTGCGCCGCATCCTGGTACGCGTCCGGTTGCGCCAGGATCAGCGCCGCGCCTTCCAGCAACGGCCAGACGAACTCGAACGCCGGCAGCTGCGCGCCGAGCGGGGCCTTCTGCAGCACCCGGTCGCCCGCGTCGAGCCCATGGTGCGCCCGCGTCCACGCCAGTCGGCTCACGATCCCCGCGTGCGCACTGATCACGCCCGTCGGCGTGGCCGCGGGACCCGAGGTGTAGATCACCGTGGCCGGGTGCGCCGGCAGCAGCACGGCGGAACGGTCGTCCCCGGTCAGCGGTCCCCCGGTCAGCTCGGCCAGCTCCGCCACTGCCGACGGGCCGTCCAGTACCACCTGCTGCCACTTCCCCGGCACCGACCCGGGCAGTGCCGCGACAGCCGCCGTCGATGTCAGGACGCAGCGCACGTCCGCGTCCCCGAGCACGAAGTCGATCCGCTCCACCGGGTCCGCCGGGTCCACGGGCAGCCAGGCGCCGCCCGCCTTCCATACCGCCAGCAGCGCCACCACCATCTCGACGCCGTGCTCCATGCAGAGCGCCACGACCGACTCCGGCCCCACACCGCGACCGCGCAGCAAGCGTGCCAGCCGGTTCGCGCGCTCGTCCAACTCGCGATAGGTCCGCTCGACGCCCTCGGCGACCAGCGCCACCGCATCGGGGGTCCGCGCCACCTGCGCCTCGAACAGCTCCGGCACCGTAGACCCCAGTACCTCGACTGTGGTGTCGTTCCACTCCACCAGCACCCGCTGCCGCTCATCCGCGGTCAGCACGTCCACGGTGCTCAGCCGCTGCTCCGGGTCGGCGGCCACCGCCGCCAGCACCCGCGCCCAGCGCTCGGCGATCCGCTCGACCGACTCCGGCTCGAACAGGTCGACCGCCGCAGTCACGGCCCAGCGCAGCCCGGCTGGACGACCCTCGAAGTCGAAGGCCTCCTCGACCGAGAGGTCCATGTCGAACTTCGACGGCGATTCCCGCACCGGTGACGCCGCCACCGGGGACTCAGCCATCGGATCCGCCACCGTCCGCGCGTTGTTCTGCATGATGAGCAGCACCTGGTGCAGCGGGTTGCGGGCCAGCGAGCGGGTAGGGGCCAGCTCCTCCACCAACTTCTCGAACGGCACGTCCTCGTTGGCGTAGGCCGCCAGCCCGGCCTCGCGCACTCGGGCGAGCACCTGCGTGAAGGTGGGGTCGCCGGACAGGTCGGTACGGACCACCAGGGTGTTGACGAAGAAGCCGACCAGGTCGTCCAGCGCCTCGTCGGTGCGCCCGGCCACCGACACCCCGAGGGGGATGTCGGTGCCCGCGCCGAGACGGGAAAACAGCACCGCGAGCGCGGCCTGCAGCACCATGAACAGCGTCACGCCTTCGGACCGCGCCAACTCCATGAGCCGTGCGTGCAGTTCGCCGGATACGCCGAACTCGGAGAGGTAGCCGCGGTGGCCGGCCACGGACGGGCGAGGGTGGTCGAACGGCAGCTCGAGCTGCTCCGGGGCACCGGCCAGCGCCTCGCGCCAGTAGGCGACCTGCCGGGACAGCAGGCTCTCCGGGTCGCCCGCCTCACCCAGCACCTCGCGCTGCCACAGGGCGTAGTCCGCGTACTGCACCGGCAGCGGCTTCCAGTCGGGAGCCCGGCCCTCCGAGCGCGCCGTAAAGGCGGCGGCGATGTCGCGGGTCAACGGCTTCATCGACCAGCCGTCCCAAGCGATGTGATGCATCGCCAGCATCAGCACCGATTCCTCGGGACCGGCCGAGATCAGCGTGGCCCGGAACGGCACCTCCGTCGACAGGTCGAACACATACCCGGCCGCCTTGGCCAGCGCGCCATCCAGCTCCTCGGGGGCGGCCTCGACCAGCTGCAGCTCCCAGTCGAGCTCGTTCAGCTCCAGGATCCGCTGGTAGGGCTCACCGTCGGCCTCGGCCAGCACCGTGCGCAGCGCCTCGTGCCGGCCCAGCACGTCGCGCAGCGCCGCGTTCAGCGCCACCCGGTCCACGTCACCGGGTAGCCGCAGCTTCGCCGAGCTGTTGTAGGTGTCACTGAGACCCTCCAACTTCCCAGCGATCCACAGTCGTTGCTGCGCAAAGGAGAGCGGCAACCGCTCCGGGCGCTCACCGGCGACCAGCGGCACCCGGGCCTGACCCGCGTCGGCCAGCCGGGCCGCGAGACGTGCCACGGTCGGCGCCTCGAACAGTGCCCGCAGCGGCAGCTCGGCGCCCAGCACCGCACGAATGCGGCTGATCAGGCGGACGGCGAGCAGCGAGTGGCCGCCCAGGGCGAAGAAGTCGTCGTCGACGCCCACCCGCTCCAGTCCGAGGACCTGCGCGAACGCCGCGCACAGAAGCTCCTCCTGCGGGGTGGCCGGACCACGGCCCGCACCCACGACGGCCGCGTAATCCGGGGCGGGCAGCGCGCGACGGTCCAGCTTGCCGTTGAGCGTCACCGGCAGCACGTCCAGCACCAGCACGGCCGCCGGAACCATGTACTCCGGCAGCCGCTGTGCGGCGAACTCACTGATCAGATCCGGCAGTTCGGCGACATCCAAAGCCTCGTCCCCAGCGACGACATACGCCACCAGGCGCAGGTCGCCCGGCGCGTCCTCACGCACGATGACGGCGGCGTGGGCAACGGAGAGGTGGGCGGTCAGGACAGCCTCGATCTCGCCGAGCTCGATCCGGAAGCCGCGCAGCTTCACCTGGTCGTCGGTGCGGCCCAGGTACTCCAGGGCGCCGTCCGCGTTCCACCGGGCCAGGTCACCGGTACGGTACAGGCGGCCACCGGTGTACGGGTCCGCCACGAAGCGCTCGGCGGTCAGACCCGGCCGGCCCAGGTAGCCGCGTGCCAGCTGCACGCCGGCCAGGTAGAGCTCACCCGGCACACCGACCGGAACCGGCTGCAGCCTGGCGTCCAGCACGTGGACCCGGGTGTTGAATACCGGGCGTCCGATCGGCACCGAGACACCCTCGGAGTCTTCGGCGCAGGCCCAGGAGGTGACGTCCACCGAGGCTTCGGTCGGCCCGTACAGGTTGTGCAGCCCCACCGAGGGCAGCGTGCGGGCGAAGCCGTCGCGCAGCTCGGCACTCAAGGCCTCACCGCTGCACATCACGGCCCGCAGGCCCGTGCACTCGCGCGCACTGGACTCGGCCAGGAACGCCTGCAGCATCGACGGCACGAAGTGCGTCACCGTCACGTTCTCGCGCTGGATCAGCTCCGCCAGGTACGCGGGGTCCCGGTGCCCGCCCGGACGGGCGACCACCAGTGCGGCACCCTCCAGCAGCGGCCAGAAGAACTCCCACACCGACACGTCGAACCCGAACGGCGTCTTCTGCAGCACCCGGTCCGCCGCCGTCAGCCCGTACTCCGCCTGCATCCACACCAGACGGTTCACGATCCCCGCGTGCGGAACCACCACACCCTTCGGCCGACCCGTCGACCCCGACGTGAAGATCACATACGCCGGATGCCCCGGTACCACGCGCTGACGCTCAGTCAATTCATCATGACCGGCGGACTCCTCGACCAGCTCCCGCGTCACCACCACCGACGCCCCCGCCGACGACAGCAGGTACTCCACCCGCTCCGCCGGAAGCTCCGGGTCCACCGGCAGATACGCGCCACCGGCCTTCAGCACACCCAGCAGCGCCACCACCATCTCCACCGACCGCTCCATGACGACCGGCACCACACACTCCGACCCCACACCACGATCCACCAGCAACCGCGCCAGCCGATTCGCCCGAGCATCGAGCTCCCCGTACGACACCTCCGCGCCCTCGAACACCACCGCCACCGCGTCCGGCGCAGCAGCCACCCGCGCCTCGAACAGCTCCGGCAGCGTCCCCGCCGGCACCTCGGCGTCGGTGTCGTTCCACTCCACCAGCACCCGCCGACGCTCATCCGCACCCAACACCTCGACCGCGCCCAGCGCGAGATCCGCAGCGCCGTCCAGCGTCTGCTCCAGGGCAGCGACCAGGCCCTCGACCGCTGTCCCCAGCATCGCGCACACCGACGACGCGTCCACCTCGGCCACCGCGTCCACGCTCAGACCGAAGCGGACCCCGTCGTCATCGACCGCGACCGTGACCGGGTAGTTGGTGCGCTCCTGGCTGGCGAGCGTGCGGATCCCCGCAAGCCGCCTGCCCGGGGCACCGTCGACGTCATCGCCCGTGTGCCGGCCGGTGTTGTGCCGGTAGTTGAACAGCGAGCTGAACAGCGGGACGTCGCCCGCCACCCCGCTTGCCCGCTGCGCCAGCGTCAGCGGCGCGTGCTCGTGCTCCAGCAGTGCCGCCAGCGTGCCGCGCATCCCGGCCAC
>NZ_JBVITE010000129.1:0-7461 GCF_055575155.1 Kitasatospora sp. NPDC034533 | reverse complement strand
ACCCCCGCCCGTTCACCTGGACCAAGACCGCCGACGAGATCCTCGAACGACTCGCCTCATATCTTGAACGAATTCCTGGCGCAGGACACTAGCGGAACGGCACCGGCCCAGACCTTCTCGACGCTCTGCCGGTAGGTCGAGACCAACTGGGCGCCGGCGACGCGGCGCAGGTGGAGCACCGGGGTGAGCGGCGCGCTCACCCCGTAGATCTGGGTGTTCACCAGCATCTCGTCGTCGAACCAGTAAAGGCAGTTGTGCAGCGTGGCCCGGTGCGTCCGGAAATCGATGCCGGGCGTTCCGTAGAGCGGCCGGTAGAGCCTGGTGACCTCGCGCACCTTGTACGCGACGCCCTCGCCGACTTCCTCCTCCTCACCCCGCCGCGCGACCTCCGAGCTTTCCGGGTCACCGAGCAGCAGACGGACCCGGACGCCCGCCCGGGCCCGCTCGCTGAGCGCTCGGTGCCAGCGCGGATTCTCGGCGGGATGGACGCCGGCATGGACGAGCACGCCGATGTCGGTCGCAGCACGCTGGGCGAACTGCAGCCACAATTCCGGTGGCACGGACGAGCGGTGGGGGTAAACGCGGACGATCTCGGCGTCGGCCTCGTCCAGGCGCTGGGTCTCGGACTTCGCCTCCGGCCACAGGTAGTCCTCGTCGGTCTGCAACTTGGCCGCCGCCGCTTGGCGGTGCCGACGGTACGGCTCGCGGTTCCTGAGGATCCAACGCTCCACCGTCTTGGCATCGACTCCGCAGTGCTCCGCCAGTTACCGCTCGGTGACTCCGCGGACAACCAGCGCCGACCGAAGGCGTGCGTTCGCCATGGCACCCCCGGATGGGCGTCTTGGGACGTACTGAGACTGCAGGACGATACCGAGGACGTCCCGAGGCGTCCAGCTCCGGGCCTGATCATGTCCCCTTCCTCACAGGCATTCTGATTTCCCGTCGCACTGCCGGGCCGATCCGGCCGGCCCCGGTGTTGCCCAACGGTGACAGTCCCCACATGAGGCGCACATACTTCACCGCAACGCTGCGCGGGTGATCACCGGGCGGAGAGGGGTGTGGGGGATGGCGCGCGTACTGCTCGTCGAGGACGACGACGGGCTCCGTGAGGCTCTGGATCTGGCGCTGTCGGGCCTGGGGCACGAGGTCCTCGGCGCGTCGAACGGTCCCGTTGCGCTGGAGAGGCTGGCGGCCGGCCGGGACGTCGACTGCGTGGTGCTGGACGTGATGATGCCGCGGATGGACGGGTTCGAGGTCTGCCGGGGCATCCGGCGGCTCGGGCGGACCCCGGTGATCATGCTCACGGCGCGCTCGGAGCCGATCGACATCGTCGCCGGCCTGGAGTGCGGGGCGGACGACTACGTCGCCAAGCCGGTGGAGCCCCGGGTGCTCGACGCCCGGATCAAGGCGGTGCTCCGGCGGGTGGCTCCGACCGCCGGAGCGGACGGCGCGGCGGGCGTCGTGGACCTGGGGCCGGTCCGCGTGGACACCCGCGCGATGACCGTCACCAAGCACGGCGCGCCGGTGGAACTGACCCCGACCGAACTGCGTCTGCTGCTGGAGTTCGTCCACCACCCCGGGCAGGTCCTGACCCGGCAGGTGCTGCTGGACCGGGTCTGGGACTACGGGTACCTCGGCGACTCGCGCATCGTGGACGCGTGCGTCTGGCGGCTGCGGGCGAAGACCGAGGACGACCCGGCCCGACCGTCGCTGATCACCACCGTGCGCGGGGTCGGCTACCGGCTGGACCTTCCGTGACCGGCCGCCTCGGCCTGCGCGGCCGCATCACCGTCACCGTGCTGCTCGCCCTGCTGCTGCCTTCGGCGATCCTCTCCCTGGTCAGCCATCACGCTCTGCGAGAGCGCGCCGAGCAGGACTTCCGCGCCCGGGTCCTGTCCGGCGCGCTGTCGGACTTCACCTCGGCGGCCAACTCCATCCGGGCCGGGATCAAGCCGAACGCCCTGCTCAGCGCCAATGAAGCGCTCGCCGTACGGAAGTTCAACACGTACACGGTGTACGCCATGAAGCCGAACCCGGACGGCGCCGGGTACGCGGCCCCCGACCCGAACGAGCCGCCGGGCCCCGACGAGGATCCGGGCACCTGGCCCGGTCTCGGGGCCACCAGGGTGTCCGACGCGAGCGACGAGCAGATCTCCTCCACCCCTCCCACGGCGTTCCTGCGGACCGCGGACCATCCGTTGCTGCTGGAGGAACGACGCCTCGTCCTCGTACGTCCCGCCGGCAAGCCCTGGCTGACCGTCGGGGCCGTCGTCGGCACCCAGGGGCCGAACGACCGCTACCCCGGCGCGCCCGTCGTGGCCGTCGAGTACCACTCGCTCCAGCCGGTCGCCGACGAGACGAGCACCTATCTGCGCAGCCTCCTCCTGGTCTCCGGGGCCACGGTGGCGGTCGGCGCCCTGCTCGCCTGGCTCGTCGCCGGCCGAGTCCAACGGCCCGTCACCGCCGCCGCTTCGGCCGCGCGTGCGCTGGGCGCCGGAGACCTGACGGTCCGCCTCCCGGTGTCCGGCCGCGACGAACTCTCCGAGCTGAGTTCCTCGTTCAACCTGATGGCCGACCGGCTGGCCGAGACGATCGACCAGCTCACCAGGGACGAGGCACGCCGGCGGCAGTTCGTCGCGGACGTGAGTCATGAGCTGCGGACACCCACCGCCTCGCTGCTGGCGGCGGCGACCGCGCTGGAGTACCCCGCCACCAGGGACGGCGCCGCGGCACTGATCACCCCTCAGCTGCGGCAGCTGGCCACGCTGACCGAGGATCTGCTGGAGATCTCGCGCATGGACGCGGGCGAGGCCGCCGTGGTCCCGCAACCGGTCGACCTCGCCGACCTGGTCGCCGACGTCGTCGCCCACAGCCGGTCACCCGAGTCGGTGACGGTCCGGACCGAGGGCGACACCGGCGCCTACGTCGATCCGCGCCGGATGCACACCGTCATCACCAACCTGGTGTCCAACGCGCTGCACCACGGTGCCGCCCCCGTGGAGGTGACGGTCCGCGGGGCGGAGGACGGCGTCGTCGTCCGGGTCGCCGACTCCGGGCCCGGTGTACCCGAGGAACTGCGCGAGCGGGTCTTCGACCGCTTCGTACGGGCCGATCCCGCGCGGGCCTCCGGCCCGGGCGGCCGGGGCGGCCCGGGCGGCACCGGCAACGGGCTCGGCCTGGCGATCGCCCTGGAGAACGCGCGGCTGCACCACGCCACGCTGAGCCTCGCGAACGAACCGGGCGCCGTGTTCACGCTGACCGTGCCGAGACGGTGACAGACCGGTTCCCCTGGCCTGCCCGGGCCACGGGAACCCCGTACGGAGCCATGACCGCGCGCACACGCGGTGGTGACGGCCCGAACATGCCGCGCGACCAGCCTGCGCGGGGTGACCATCCGAACACCGCTCACGCGCTCCGCCTCGGTCCTCGCCTCGGCCCCCGCCCGGCCCCCACGCCCGCCCCGCCGCCGACGAGGTGCGACGACGGCTCTGGGCGGCGCCTTCCTGCTGGTCTACCTGACGCTGTCCCTGCGCCGGTACGACCGCTTCGGCTCCGGCGTGGACCTCGCCATCTTCGGTCAGGCCGTCAGACACCTCGCCGCGGGCCGGGCCCCGGTCGTCGATCTCAAAGCTCCCGGCTTCCTGGCGTTCGGTGATCATTTCGACCCCGTCATCGCCCTCGTGGCCCCGCTCTACCGCGTCTGGCCCGACATCCGGATCCTGCTCTGCGTCCAAGCACTGCTCGTGGCGGTGGCCGTCGCCGTCGTCGCCGACGTCGCGGCGCTCACACTGGGCCGGTGGCGGGGGCTGTCGGCCGGTGCGGCGTTCGGGGCCTCGGTCGGCGTCCAGAACGCCGTGGACTTCGACTTCCACGAAGTCGCCTTCGGGGCGCCCCTGTTGGCGCTCGCCCTTCGGGCCTACCTGCTCGGCCGATGGCGCTCGTGCGCCGCCCTCACGGCCCTGCTCCTGCTGGTCAAGGAGGATTCCGCCTTCGTCATGCTCGGCGTCGCCGCGGCCTTGGCCGTACGGGGCCGGCGCGCGCCGGCCGCCGTGCTCGCGGTCTCGGCGGTGGCCGGCCTCGCCGTGGTTCTCTCGGTCGTCATCCCGTCCCTGAGCTACTGGCACCGCTACACCTACGCGCAGGGGGCCGAGGGCCCGTGGACGTTCCTCGCGGCTTGTGTCCGCGCTCTCGGCACCAGTCTGGTCACCGATGGCACCGCGTCGCGCACCCTCGTCCTCCTGCTGGCGGGCGCAGGAGTCATCGGGGCGCGTTCTCCGCTGATCTGGGCCGCGCTGATCCCCTTCCTCGCCCGAGCCGCGAACGCCAATCCCGCGTACTGGGGACCGGGTTACCACTACAACCTGCTCATCGAGGTGGCCGTCTTCGCCGCCCTCGTCGACGCGCTACGGCGCCGCCCCCGGGCCGAGCCGGCGGTCTGGGCACTGATCGCGGGGATGACGGCACTCGCTCTCGCCCACGGCCCGCTCGTCACCGTCGTCTCCCCCGACGAGGACCGCGCGCGCTGCCGAGCCGCGCACGCGCACCTGGCCGTGGTCCCGGACGGCGCGACCGTCGCCGCCGACACCTACCTGCTCCCGCACCTCGTCGACCGGACCACGGGCTACCTGCTCACCCCCGAGTTCACCGACTCCTCCGGGCACCCCCTCACACCAGACTGGGTGGTGCTCGACGAGCGGACGTCCACGTACGGAGGCCCGTCATGGGTACCCGCGCTCACCCGCCGCCTCGCGTCCGCCTACGAGCGGGCCTCGGCCGGAGACGGATACCTCGTCCTGCGTCGCCGGACGTAGCGACCAGCCGGGGGCAGCCACCTCGGGAAGGACCGATGCGGAGTCCATTCTCCGCTTCTGTTGGCCTCGGGGACATCCGGAGCCAATTCTCCGCTTATTTGCTGTCCCGCTGGAGCCCACACCCATGCCCCGAACAGACGCCCGCCCCCACTACAACCTGACCTTCGCCGTGCTGCTGCTCGGCGTCGGAGCGTTCTCCCTGCTGCAATCGCTGGTGGTCCCGGTCCTGCCGACCCTGATGGAACGCCTGCACACCACCCAGTCCACCGCGACCTGGCTGATGACCGGCTACCTGCTGTCCGCCTCCGTGGCCACGCCGATCCTGGCCCGGATCGGCGACAAGGTCGGCAAGGAGCGGATGCTGATCGTCACGCTCGTCGCCCTCGCCGCCGGGTCCGCGCTGGCCGGCGCCTCCCACTCCGTCGGCCCGATGATCGTCGCGCGGGTCGTCCAGGGCACGGGCGGCGCCGTGGTGCCCCTCGCCTTCGGCATCATCCGCGACGAGTTCCCGCCCGCCAAGGTCCGCAGCGCCGTCGGCGTCACGGCCGCGCTGACCGCCGTAGGCGCCGGACTCGGCCTGATCCTGGCCGGGCCCATCGTCGACCACCTGGACTACCACTGGCTGTTCTGGGCACCGATGATCCTCATCTGCGCCGCCGCGATCGCCACCTACCTCTTCGTCCCCGAATCCCCCGTGCGCGTCCCCGGGCCGATCGACTGGCGCGCCGCGCTGCTGCTCTCCGTCTGGCTGGTGGCCCTGCTGCTCGCCGTCAGCGAGGGCCAGAGGTGGGGCTGGGGCTCCCTGCGGATCATGGGCCTGTTCGCGGCCGCGGTGGTCTTCGCCGGCTACTGGATCGTGACCGAGCTGCGCTCGGAAGCCCCGCTGATCGACATGCGCGTGATGCGCATCCCCGCCGTGTGGACCACCAACCTCGTCGCACTGCTCTTCGGCATCGGGATGTACACCTCGATGACCTTCCTGCCGCAGCTGGTCCAGACGCCCGAGCACCTGGCCGGCTACGGATTCACCGCGAGCGTCACCCAGTCCGGTCTCTACATGCTGCCGATGACCGGCGGCATGTTCGCCCTCGGCGTGCTGGCCGGCAGGCTCGCCTCCCGCTACGGCTCCAAGCGCGTGCTGATCGCGGGCAGCCTGATCACCGTCGTCCCGTTCACGATGCTCGCCGTGTCGCACGGCCGCTCCTGGCAGATCTACACCGCCTCGGCCCTGATCGGCGTCGGTCTCGGCCTCGCCTTCTCCGCCATGTCCGCCATCGTCGTCGAGGCCGTTCCCCCGGCCCAGACCGGCGCGGCCAGCGGCATGAACGCCAACATCCGCACCATCGGCGGCGCGATCGGCAGCGCGGTGGCGGCCAGTATCCTGTCCTCCGGGGTCACGGCCGCCCACCCGTTCCCCCAGGACTCCGGCTACACCGGTACCTTCTGGTTCCTGACGGCCAGCGCCGGGCTCGCCGCCGCGGCTTCCCTCGCCATCCCGGCGGCCAGGCGCCGCCGGAGCGACCACAGCGTGGGATCGCCCCGGCTCACCATGGTGGACCGGTGACCGAGCGCAAGGACCAGGCCCCCCGATGACCACCCCCCACCGGCCCGCACCCGGCAAGCCCAAGGCCCTGCGCCGCGACGCGGCACAGAACCGGGAGAAGCTGCTGCGGGCCGCGTGGGAGGTCTTCGCCGAACTCGGCCCCGACGCGGGGGTCGAGGAGATCGCCGCCCGCGCCGGCGTCGGCATGGGCACCCTCTACCGCCGCTTCCCCACCAAGGAGTCCCTGCTCGCCGCGCTCAGCGACGAGATCCTCGACTCGATCCTCACCTGCTTCCGCCGCGCGGCCGAACAGCAGCCGGACGACCGGGCCCTGGAACAGGCGCTGTGGGACACCGGCGAGGTGCTGGCCGTCCGCCACGGCTGGCTCACCCGCCTGTGGGCGGCCATCCCCCCGGAGGCCGACGAGCGCCGCGCGGAACTGCTCGCCCTGGTCGACGACCTCCTCACCCGGGCCAAGGACACCGGCCGGGTGCGCGAGGAGATCACCCGCACCGACGTGTACGCCGGCCTCCTCGCACTGCGCGTCCTGATCGACGACACCGAAGGCCAGGTGCCCGGCGTCTGGCGCCGCCACCTCGCCATCGTGCTGGCCGGCTTCCGCCCGGCCGCCGAACCCCTCGCCCACCCCGCCATCGGCGACACCCTGATCCACGCCAACGCTCCCGCGCACCGCACCGGCTGAGCACCGCCGCACCGGGCCCGGCCGCGCACCTCACGCGGCGACGGCCCCCGGATCGCCTACGACATCTCGACGTCGCACGGCCCCCGTCACGAACGCGCGCCTCCGACCACCCGCCCGAGCGCACCGGGGACGCGGGTCCGGGGCCCTGACGAGGTGCGGGCCGAGCCGGTCGGACGGCCTGGTGCGCCTTCTCCTTCCGGCGGGCCTTCTTCTCGCGCGCGCCCGGGCATCGCGCTTCCTCCGGTTCCCCGGTCTCCCGGGCCGGCCGAGGTCAGCCCCCGCGGGAGACGCTCATGAACGTCCTCACTGTCAGGCGGCTCTACCTTCTGAGCTGGGTTGATCGAGCCACTCGTAAGGTTGGGTCGCCCAGGGGTGCTGGGTGTGGCTATCAGGCGGCTGCCGTT
>NZ_JBVITE010000128.1:0-7841 GCF_055575155.1 Kitasatospora sp. NPDC034533 | reverse complement strand
GATCCTGAACTCCCTCGCCGACTATCTCGCCAGGATCACCCCCGACAGGAAAACCGAACTGACTAAGCCTCAAAACTTCTGACGCATCACACTAGCCTCTGCCCATGCGCAGGCCCCAGGCCGCCGAACGCGTCCCCTGGACCGCGGAGCAGGCCGTCGCCTTCCTCTCCCACTGCCGAGGCGTCGTTCCCGCCTTCGCCGACCTCTTCGAGGTCATCATCGGCACCGGCCTGCGCAAGGGAGAAGCCCTCGGCCTTCAACGCCCGTGTGTTCGGCTCGACGACCGCGTCATGTACATCCGCCACACCCTCTCCGCGATCGACAACCACGAACTCGTCCTGACCGCACCGAAGACCAAGAAGAGCCGCAACTGGGTGCCCCTGTCCGACCGCGTCGCCGCTGCCCTCGAACGCGCGATGGCCAGGAACACCTCCCCGGGCAACGGCCACGTCTTCCAGGACACCGACGGCAAGCCCCTCCACCCGGCCACGGTCCGCCGACGCTTCCACGAACTGCGTGAACAGGCCGGACTGCCCCACGTCACCATCCACGACCTGCGACACCTCGCCGCCACCCTCGCCCTGGAGGGCAACGTCTCCATGGCCGTCATCTCCAAGACCCTGCGGCACTCCACCCTGTCGACCACCGCGAACATCTACAGCCACCTGACCTGGGACGTCGCCATGGCCGCAGTCCACACCATCGAAACCAGGCTCCACCTCGCCGAGTCCCGCACCCACCGCGGCACCGACGCCCCCGCCAGCCCCTTGCCGAACCCGCTGTTCAGCCACGCGGCCTGACACAACCGCACGGCCACAGCCACCCCGGTCCACCAGGCCGCCCAGAACGCGGCAAGGACCAGCTAAACGGCCGGAACCGCCGGTCCATCACTGACACCCACTCAGCCCCGGAGCCACCACCACACCTGACGCCGCGGGCTCCGCAGGCACGCCCACTTCCGGGAAGCCACACCCGCTTCGACACCGGGGAGAAGCCCATTCGAAGACCGGCTACGCTCGGTTACCTCGACTGGATGGACAAAAGCCACATATCAGTTGCGGATTAGCACTCCAGATCCCCGGATACGGGCCCTGGAATGACGCGAACGAGCGCCCGCGACCACACTGCGACCACCACAACAAAAGAGCGGGCACTCGGTTTCCCAAGTACCCGCTCTCACAACCGACTTTACAGTCGGGACGACAGGATTTGAACCTGCGACCCCTTGACCCCCAGTCAAGGGGTTCAACTATTGTCGGCAGCCGGGGCCTCAAGGCCCCGGCTTCTTTGTTGCTCAACTGCCATGAGGTATAGGTGATTTGGAAGCTCTCGGCGGAAGTGGCGCCACAGGCTGCTGACCGTGGCTCAGTGGTTACTTCGCACACAAGTGTCCGCTTTCGCCCATCAGCGTTCATGGGCGCTCATCGGGTGTGGTCCCAAAGTGGTCCCAGGGCCAGCGACCCCGCCGCAGCTACTGCCGGTGACCGAGACCTGTCGGCCCTTCAGCAAGCACGGCCGTACGACCCCGACAGCCGCTGCGTCGACGATGCCGGCCGGCCTGCAGCACCGGTTCCTGCGAGCGGATCACGGTCGCTTACCCATCGACTACGGATCGTGATCTTCCGGGCGGTGTGTCGTCTTGAGCGTGTCTTCGCCGTGTGGTTCTGAATGCTTCGCACACCGCCCCGCACGCTCTGCCGCCACACCCGACACAGCAGCCACTCTTGCCCCAGAGGCACCACCCAGTCCGAGAGAAGGGGAAGCTCATGGGACAGCGTGCGCAGCGTGGCCGGGTCTATCGGCGATGTGGTTGTTCGGACGGTCACGGGAGGCAGTTGGGTCCGTGGTGTGTGCGGTTGCTGGAGGAGGCGGGTCACGGGTCGTGGACGTACTGCGTCGACCTGGCTCCTGAGGACGGGAAGCGAAAGACCCGCCGGCGCGGTGGGTTCGCCAGCCGTGCGGAGGCGGCCCGGGAGATGAAGGCGGTGCTCGACGGTGAGCTGCGCGGGGTGTACGAGGACCGTCGCGTGACCGTGGCGGGTTTCCTGCGGCAGTGGCTGGAGATGAAGAAGGAGGAGCTCGCGCCGAACACCTACGTCGGCTACGAGGCGTGCGTGGAACGGGACCTGATCCCCGCCTTCGGCCACTACCGGCTGCCCGACCTGCGTCCCAAGCACATCGAGCGCTGGATCGCCGCCCAGCGCAAGGCCAAGCGCGGCAAGGTCACCGTCTACCGGATCGTCTCCACCCTGCGCAACGCCCTCAACACCGCCGTCCGCTCCTGGGAGCTGCGCTACAACCCCGCCAAGCACTCTGTCCCCGCCCGGCCCCGCTCCGCCGAGCGCACCTGCTGGACCCCCGAACAGGCCGCCACGTTCCTGCGCCACAACGCCGAGCACTACGCCGACCAGCTCACCGACCTCTTCGAGGTCATGCTCGGCACCGGCATGCGCCGCGGCGAGATCCTCGCCCTCCACTGGCCGGACGTCCACCTCATGGACCGCAAGCTCTACGTCCGCTGGACCCTCGCCGCCATCGACAACGGGAAGATCCACCTCCGCGAACCCAAGACCGAAGCCAGCCGCGCCTGGATCAGCCTCTCCCCCAGAGTCATGGCCGCCCTCCACCGCCAGGCTGCCATCCAAATGGCAGCCCACCCGGAAGGCACGTTGGAGGGGCTCGTCTTCGCCCGCCCGGGCGGAACGCCGCTGCGCCCGCAGTGGGTCCTCGACCAGCTCCGCAAGCGCACCGCCGAACTCGGACTCCCCAAGATCGGCCTTCACGACCTGCGCCACACCGCCGCCAGCATCATGATCGCCGAAAACATCCCCACCGCCGTCGTCTCCAAGACCCTGCGCCACTCCACCCTCGCCACCACTATCAACCTCTACGGTCACCTCCTCAAGGACTCCGCCGACCAGGCCGTCCAGGCGCTCGCCTCCGCGCTCGACCGGGCCCAGACAGACCAACTCCGACCCCTCCCCCGAGGCGACGACGACCTGCCACTGGCGGCGTAGCCGCGGTGGCGCCCACCGGCTCTTGAGCAGGTGCGTCGGAGCGGCCCACTGCCACACGGTCGCAGAAGTATGGCCGCCTTGCAGGCCGGAGGGGCTCAACCTGCCCTCCAGCCCCCAGCCGGCAGTGACCGTCGGTCAGCGGAGGAAGCCGCAGTTAAGAAGCACGGGTGTTGACGTTTCCGAACGACTCGACCCAAGCCTGCGTGCAGGTCACCCGCGCCGCCCACCAGACCCGCCCCCAGGCCCGCGAGCTCCAGCGAATATCCGACGCCGCTTCGGAAGTCGCCCGACTTCCGCACCTGGCGGTCGCGCTTACGACCCCGCTGGCTGGCCCGGTCCGCTGAGTGCGGATCGGGGCGACTCCGGCTGGCCACGAAGCGTGATCGCTCGGAACGGCGTGCCGCCATAAGCACTCGTCTGCCCACGTCGACGTACCGGACGTGGGCAGTCCTCGCCGGAGAACGAACCGAAACGGAGCACGTGTGGGCACGCTGGGATACATGTCGGTCGAGATCAGCCGACTCCGAACGCAGGCGCCACGAGGCAGTGACGATGAGGCCGTTGACAACTACGGAGGAGTCCCGATGGACGGCACAGGAACCCCGATGGAGCGCATGCGCGCGCTGGATCACCTCAGTCCCTTGGACGCCGCGAAGGCGTGGGGTGTCCCCAAGCCGGCGCTGAAGAACGCCGCGGAGCAGATCCGC
The DNA here is from genome assembly GCF_055575155.1 of Kitasatospora sp. NPDC034533. NCBI lineage: Bacteria > Bacillati > Actinomycetota > Actinomycetes > Kitasatosporales > Streptomycetaceae > Kitasatospora > Kitasatospora sp. NPDC034533. The sequence continues at coordinate 4,117 of NZ_JBVITE010000128.1, read as the reverse complement.
CAGATTCGGGCGGGAACGGACCGTTCGCTGGCTCGTGACAGGCCGCGCTGCCCCGAGCCGGTCGCTTCGTTCTACGGCTTCCCCTGCAAGGTCCCGGTCGAGGCCGGGATGGAGGTCTGCTACCAGCACCGGCGGGTGAAGGCCAACCCTGGCGCGGACGTTGCCTCCTATGCCTTGGCGGCCGTGCAGGCGCACGCGAGTTGGGAGGAACTGCGCGAGAGCATCCGGAGCCTCGACAGGCGCGCGCTGCAGAGCGAACGTCTGCGGCTCTTCCGCGCCTTCGAGGCGAAAGCCCCGATGACCGAAGAGGACTACCGGCTCGCTTCCCTGCTCCTGCCCTCCGAGGACCCGGCTACGCAGGCTCGGCGCGCCCTGGGCTTGCCCGGGCCCAACGACGGAATCGGTGACGGGGCCCGCCCGCTGAGTGTCACCGCCGCCCTTGACGCCGGGATCGGACTGCTCAAGAAGCGCGACCGGGGCCTGTCCGGTGGCGAGTTCGCGCTGGCGATGGCGGTGGTGCAGCTGACCGGCGAGGACCATCTGGTCGGCTTCGAGGTTGCGCGCGGACGCGGTCGGCGAGGGGCTGCTGCCCGCGCCCGTCCCCGCCGCTACGACCGCCGCCACCTTGGCGGCCCGTTTCGGCCAGGCCCAGCCTGAGGGTATCGAGCGGGCTTCGGCCCAGGTCAGCGCCCGTGCGCTCGCCGCACTGCCGGTCAGCGAACGGGCCCGGATCCTGTCCGGGCCGGTGACGATCGACCTGGACGCGAAGGACATCGAGGTGTTCTCCACCCGCAAGGAGCAGGTCATCCGCTCCTACAAAGGCGAGGTCGCCGGGCGTGTGCATGCCGCGCACTGGGCCCAGGCCGGGGTAGTGCTGGTCTCGGACCTGCTCGACGGCCGCTCGGACGGCCGCACCCAGGCCCCGGCCCAGATCGACCGGGCGGTGGACGCCGTGCGCGCCGCCGGAGCCGGCGGGAAGATCCTCCTCCAGGGCGATTACGGCTACTACCCGGGGAAGGTCGCCGAGAAGATCGTGACCCGCGAGGCACTGTTCCGGCTCGGGGCGCCGCGCTCCAAGCCGCTGTGGCAGGCGGTGGCCGCCGTGCACGAAGACGACTGGACCGACGCGGTCGACTACCCCAACGGGCAGGCCGCGCTGCTGGACTACGTGCCGTCCGGCTGGCCCGAGGGCACCAGGGTCATCGCGCGCCGGGTACGTTACGACGCCGCCGAGCTGTCCGCGGACCCGCGTTCGCGTCGCTCGCGGACCGTCGGAAAGGACCAACTCGCCCTGGTCCTGGACGGATTGGAGGAGCAGGCGTACGCCTACTCGTTCATCGCCACCAACGAGGAACTGGACCTGGACGAGGAGATCGCGGCGGCGGAGTGGGAGTTTCGCCGCCGCACCAGGATCGAGGAACTCCTCCGCGACACCGCCCACGGAGCCGGGCTGAACCACCTGCCCTCCGCATCGCACCAGGTCAACGCGATGCGGATGTGGGGCGCGCTGCTGGCCTACAACCTGTCCGCGTGGCTGCAGATGCTTGCCCCGCTCGGCGCCGCGAGGCGTCGCATCGCCACCGTGCGTCGGCTCCTGATCCGCCGAGCCGCCCGCTGGACGGCCACCGCTCGCCGCCACGAGCTCCACTTCACCGCCGAAGCAGGCGAGTTGATCGCCCGGGTGCTCGCCCGGATCCGCCCCCATCAGCACCCCCTGGCTTCCTAATGTAATTGTCAAGCAGCCTCGGTGATCGGCGGTGCGACCAGGTAGCACCGCCGGTCACGGATCAGGGCCCACAGGACGTTGACGCGTCGCCGGGCCAGGGCGAGCACGGCCTGGACGTGCTTCTTCCCCTCGGCGCGTTTGCGGTCGTAGAACTTCCGCGAGTTGGGATCGCATCGGACGCTGACCAGCGCGGAGGTGTAGAACACCCGCTGGAGCCGGCGGTGGTAGGTGACCGGCCGGTGGAGGTTGCCGCTGACCTTGCCGGAGTCCCTCGGCGCGGGCGCGACACCGGCGAAGGCCGCCAGGGCGTCCGGGAAGTCGAAGCCTTCCAGGCTGCCGCCGACGGCGGCGAGGAACTCGGCGCCGAGGATCGCGCCGATGCCGGGGACGCTCTGGACTATGTCAGCGAGTTCGTGCTCGCGAAACCGGCCTCGATGAGCTTGTCGATCTCGGCGATGTGCTCGTTGAGGGTCATCACCTCCTCGGCCAGGGTGTGGACCAGCCTGGCGCTGGTCTTCTCCCCGGGAACTGAGGTGCACTGCCGCTCGGTGGCCTCAACTGCCTTTCCCGCCAGAGATATTGCATTTCTGACCTTGCGGTTGGCCAGCCACTTGGCCAGCCGTGCGACGCCGGCGCGGCGTATGGCTGCGGGGGTCTGGTAGCCGGTCAGCAGCTTGAGCGGCCCGACGTTGGTCAGCTCCAGGGAGCGTTCCAGGGCCGGGAACATGCTCAGCAGGGTGCCGCGCAGGCGGTTGACGGCGCGGGTGCGGTCCTCGACCAGGTCGGCCCTACGGCCGGTCAGCAGCCGCAGTTCGATGTTTGGTTCACCAGGCGGCCGGGGATGTAGAGGACGTCCTGGCCATGGGCGATCAGCAGGCTCAGCAGCGTGGGCTCGCCGCCGGTCATGTCGATCGCCCATGTCACCTCGTCCCCGTCGGCCAGGGCGAGGACGTCACCGATCAGCTTCAGCAATTCGGGTTCGTCGTTGGCCACTCGCCGCGACAGCAGGGTCTTTCCCTCGACGTCCAGGGCCAGGCCGTGGTGGTGGCCCTTACAGCTGTCGATCCCCGCCCATATCCGGTTCATCGTGCTCCTGACGTGCGTGTTCGTGTTGTTCGTACCACGGACGACCTCGCCGGCATTGCTCTACACAGCGACTTTCTCGCACTTCCTAATCGGCGGCCGAGTCGTCGTGGGGCGCCGGGCGGCGAAGCCTGACAAGCCACGAACGGCAGCCGCCTGATAGTCACACCCGACACCCCTGGGTGACCCAACCCTACGAATGGCCCGATCAACCCGACTCGGAAGGTAGAGCCGCCTGAACACCGCCCCGACCGGGCCCGAACCATTCGTACCAGCCCTGGAAAGCCGCCCACCCGGCACGACAGCCGGGCCACATGCCTGCCCCGACACAGCGCAACGGCACGGACAGCCAGCACGGAGATCAACTGACTGGCCGTCGGCCACTACCTGCGGATTCGGGTCTGAGCCACACCCGCCCCAGCGCCGACCGCACCCGGCCGGCCCCATCCGAGGAGCACCCGTGTCCGACACCGCCACCGATCCGTCCGCCACCGCGGCACCCGAGACCGACGCCGCCGAGGTCGTCGAGGAGGACCTCCTGGTCGAGGAGGTCTCCATCGACGGCATGTGCGGCGTCTACTGAGCCGGGAGACCGACGTGTTCGACGCGACCCGCCCCTATCGGTGTTCGCCCCGAGTGGCGCTGCGCCCCGAGCCGTTCGGGGCGCTGGCCTACGACTTCGGCACCCGTCGGCTCTCGTTCCTCAAGACCGGGCTGCTGGTCGACGTCGTCCAGCGGCTGGAGCAGGCGGCCGACGTGCACTCCGCCCTGGTCGCCGCCGGTGTCCCCGAGCCGCAGCGCGCCCCCTTCCTGCGGGCGCTGGCCGGCCTGGCCGAGACGGGCGTGATCGAACCGCAGGACCACCACAAGGAAGAGGGCAGTACCCCGTGAAGCTGGTCGACCAGTTCGCCGCCGGCCTGGACAGCCCGATCTGCCTAACCTGGGAACTGACCTTCGCCTGCAACCTGGCCTGTGTGCACTGCCTGTCCTCCTCGGGCCGCCGGGACCCGCGCGAGCTGACTACCAAGCAGTGCAAGGCCGTCATCCGCGAGCTCCAGCGGATGCAGGTGTTCTACGTCAACCTGGGTGGCGGCGAGCCCACCGTCCGCCCCGACTTCTGGGAGCTGGTCGAGTACGCCACCGACCACCAGGTCGGCGTGAAGTTCTCCACCAACGGCGTGCGGCTCACGCCCGAGCGGGCCCGCTGGCTCGGGCGTGAGTTTCCTGAGTCAACCTCTATGCCGCCGGAGCCGTCTCGGGAGTCGTTTTGATCTTGTTGTTGGTCTGGTGGGTGACGGGGTCGTAGGG
>NZ_JBVITE010000127.1:0-9116 GCF_055575155.1 Kitasatospora sp. NPDC034533 | reverse complement strand
AGCTGCAGTTGATCCTCGCCACCTGGGCTGGCCACTGTCCGACCTGCCACCGCGACATACCCACACCCATACGAACCTGACCAAGCCCTACTAGGAACCCACCGCCGCACCGGCTTGTCCGGGAAGGCACGGCCCGTGTACTCGCACCGAACGGCCCCACCCGCCGGTACCTCCCGCACGGCCATCCACGGCCGGGCACCCGCGTGTGCCGGCACGTCTGGCGGACTCTGCCGCGGTCCCGCCGGGGAGAAGTGGTGGCACATCTTCCACGCCCACTACTCCGAACTGCGAACCGCCGGGTTCTCCCCCTCCGGACGCACGCTCGTCGTCGCCACCAGCAGCGACATCACGCTCTGGACAAGGCCCAGCCTCGACGCCTGAACCAGTACGTCATCCACGCTACGGACACCGACGAACGGGAACGCTACGACCTGCACGAACTCACGGTCACCGCAGGCGCCAGCACCGAATGGCCAAAGCGACTTGTCCCGGGGGAAGCCGACGGCTTCGATCCGGCACTCGGAGCGGTGCCTGGCACGATCGTCACACTCGGCCATGCACAGCGCGGACAGGAAGCCGGGGTAGGACATCCGCTCACTGGCGTTCTCGGCGAGCTCGGGGCAGCCGCCCGTGGCCAGGTCGCCACCGCATGCCACCTCCGTGTCGGCGAACAGGACGCCGGAGTCCGGCTCCCGTCCGAGCGGGCGCCGTGGTCGACGGGCCGACCGGCCGCGACGGTTAGCGCTGGGCCCACGGCGGCGCCGCTCCACTGCACCGTCGCGGCCGACCACGCCTCGCCGACCGTCCGGAGCCACGCGCGTTGCTGACGGAAAGACAGCCGCTGGGAGGCTCGCAGCACGGCCTCATCACGCCAGGGCTCGAAAGGTGTGCTCCAGCGTTGACGGAACGACAACCACTAACTCGCTATGGACAGCTACCCCGCGAGGATTCAGCACACCCGCCAGCCGGCGACAAAGGCCGCGCCGGCACTCAGCCGGCTTGTGCACGGGCGCCGTCGAGGCGTTCCCCGTCACCGGGTGAGGGAGCGGGAAGGGTGGTCCTGGTGGCCGGGGCGTGCTTCCGGGGCCTCCCTTTGGGACGGCGCGCGGGCGCCTCCGCGCCCAGCCTTGCGAGCTCCTCCGTGCTCCAGCCCGCTGCCTCGGCGGCCGCATAGGCTCTTCCGTACGGGGCCTCGGTTTCGGCCAGCTCGTCCTTGAGGCGCTGCCGCTCCGCCATGACGGCGGCGAGCGAAACGATGGCCTTCTCACGGTCGTCCTGAATTTCGCGCATGCGCCTCAGGAACTCGTCTTCTCTCGTCATGCCGCGGATCGTAGAGCCACCACATCGAGTGGTTTCGAACCGGCCCGCGAAGGTCACCCGTGTCGGTGATTTTCAGCTGCCGCTCCGGCGTATCCGCTGGCAGTCAGTTCGATCGCACAGCAGGGTGGCGCAGCAGGGGGTCGCGGTGAGGGCCGCGTTCGTTCCGGCCTGCGGAGCGCGCCGGCCCGCCGAGCCGAGGAGGATCGACGGTGAGTGGCACGGAGGGCGCGCGGCGGCGGGAGCGGCAGATGCAGGCACCGCGGTCGAGGCGGGTGAATCTGTCGTACAACGACGCCGAGCTGACGATCGTGCACGAGGCGGCGAAACGTGACGGCATGGTGGTGTCCGCGTGGGTGGCCCGCAAGGCGCTGGCGGTCGCCAAGGATCAGCTCGTACCGGTGTCCGCGGACGCCCGGGAGGTGCTGGCGGAGCTCATCAGATCGCGCGGGGAGCTGGTGCGGATCGGTGAGCGGCTCGGGTCGGTCGGTCCCTTCGATGCGCCGGCCGCGGCACGGCTCCTCCAGGAGGCGGTTCAGCGGGTCGACCGGGCGACGCTGCAGCTGATGCGGGAGCGGGCGTCGCGCTGGTGATCCCCAAGAGAGCGAAGGGTGGAAGTGACACCGCCGGGCTGCTGTTCTACCTGTACGGCCCCGGGAAGCGGGACGAGCACCAGGACCCGCGCATGGTCGCCGCTTGGGCGCCGTGGGTGCCCGACCCCGCGCGGTCGCCGGACACGACGGTCGGGGATCTCGCGCTGCTCCTGGACGCTCCGGTGCACGCTGCCCGGGGCAGCACCCCGGCCGAGCACGTCTACCACGTCGCGGTCCGCGTGGCACCCGAGGATCCGCTTCTGGCGGACGAGCAGTGGGCCGAGGTCGCCCGGGCGATGATGGGCGCCGCCGGTGTCGCTCCGCGGGGCGAGAGGTGGGGCTGCCGCTGGGTGGCGGTCCGGCACGCGGACGACCACATCCACATCGTCGCGACGAAGATCCGCCAGGACGGGATCCAGCCGGACCTGCGGCAGGACATCGTGCGGATGCAGCAGCTCGCCCGGGACTTCGAGGCGCGGTGGGGGTTGCGCCGGCTGACGTCGGGGGATCGGACCGCGAAGCGGTGGCCCACGACGGGCGAGACGCAGAAGGCATCGCGCCGTCACCTGCCGCTGAGCGCGCGTGAGCAGCTTGAGCGGGCCGTCCGTACGGCTGCGGCGGCAGCGGTGAGCGAGGACGAGTTCTTCGCCCGTCTCCGCTCCCGCGGGCTGCGGGTGTCGCAGCGTTGCGGCCCGGGGAGCAGCACCGCGACGGGTTACGCGGTCGCGCTGCCGGGCGACCGGGACCGAGTCGACCGGGCGGTGTGGTTCGCGGGTTCGAGCCTGGCCTACGACCTGTCGCTTCCCCGGGTCCGTGAGCGCTGGCAGGTTCCGGTTCCGGAGCCGCAGGTGCCGTCTGACGCGCTCTGGCGGACGCTCGAGCGCAACCTCCGCACGGCATCGGGTTCGCTCGGTCGTGGCGGACGGCGGGCAGGTGCGGGTGACGTCGCCGCGCTCGGTGATCTTCTCGTGGTGGCGCCCGACGCCGTTCCTCCTCTGGTCGAACCGAATCTGCGCGTCTCGGCGGCGGAGTTCGAGCGGGCGGCCAGGGCTCCGGGCGGGCGTGACCTGGACGGTGAGGCGCGGATCCTTCTTCGTTCCTCGGCGCGGATCCTCGTGTCGTCGGCCCGCTCGTCCGGCCACAACGACGCGGCTGCCTTTCTCGGGTTCCTCCTGGCGCTGGTCATGGCCGTCACGGCTGCGCGGCTCTGGCACGAGGAACAGGGCTATCGCCTCCAGGCCGACTCGGCCCGCAGGGCCGGCCGGTCGTTGCAGGAGGCCGTGGAGGTGAGCACGGGGGCGTCCGCGGGTGCCGGGGCTCGGTGGCGCATGAGGCGGGCGGGGTCGGCTGACGCTGGAGCCGGCCGGTCGTCGCGGCTGGCCGACGTGGTGACGAGGGCTCTTCCCACCCACGCGTCGGCGGTGCTGGTGGACTCCGTCTGGCCCGTCCTGCGCGGGCGCCTGATGGCCTTGGAGCGGCAGGGCTTCGACCCCGCCGCGGTTCTCGCGGCGGTCGCGGCGCGGCGTGAGCTCCACTCGGCAGCGTCCATCGCCCAGGTTCTCGTCTGGAGGTTGGACGGGTGGTCCCGTGTTCACGGCGGGGCGCTGGACACGCGGGCGGCGACAGCGGCCTCGCGGTCCGCCTCCCCGCCGCCACCGGGCGCCAGGAAGACCGCCGGCCCTCCGACCGAGGCGAGGCGTTCCCCCGGCAACGATCTGGAAGGGCCCAAACGGGGCCTGTGACCGACAGGAGTTCGCGATGACCACGCCCTACCCGGCCGAACCGTTCGCCGACGCGGTCGGCGAGGCGGTGCAGACGTCGACGGCGGCGGTGCGCCTGGTGCTGGCCGTCGCGGACGCGGTGCGCCGCGCGGCGCAGCGCAGAGCGGGGCGGGAAGACCCTCTGCCGCCGGCCGACCTGGCCTTGTCCGAGGCGGCCGGGGATCTCAAGTCCCTGCTCGGCCCTGAGGTGGCCTGGATGCTGATGTCCGGTCCGGACTGGCCGGTCATGGCGCAGCAGCTGGTCGCCTTGCGGCGGTCCGGCGTGGACCTGGAGCAGTTCCTGCCGCGGGTGGGGGACATCGCGGTGTCGGTGCGGGACGCCGTCCTGGCCGATTCGGCGCGGATCACGGCCGAGCGGACACGGGAGTGGGCGGCGCTGCTCCGCGCGAGCATGCCGGCGGGCCCGGTGCGTGAGGCGATCCTGGCGTCGCCCTTGTGGCCGGAGATCGCCGCGACGATGCAGGAGCTGCGGGAACGGGGCGTCGACGTCGGGCGGCTTCTGGCGGCCGCGTACGCCGAGGGGGTCGGTGTCGATCAGGCGGTCGCGCGGAAGTCCGGCACCGCTCGGCGGTCGGTGCGCGTGCCGAGCCGGGATTCCCTTCGCTCCTACGGTCCTCTGACGGTAGGACTGGATCTGCCGGGGGATCTCGACCTGGGAGACCGCCGAAGGGCGTTGGCGCAGCTGGGGGTGAGCCGGACGGAGAACGACCGTTTCGTTCGCTGGGTCTATGAGGCGTTGCCCGGCCGGGAGCGGGAGGCGGCTCTGCTGGTGAACTGCCGCCAGTGGCCGCTGCTGGCCGCCCGGATGGCGCGGATGCAGGACGGTGGCCGGCCGGTCCGGGATCACCTGGCTCGGCTGATGCGGGACCGCGGGTGGGAGTCCGGTCCCGCCTCCTACCTCGTTCCTCGTCTCGTCCGGGCCGCCACCGAGGCGCTGCGCAGGCCGGTGCACGATGGCGTCGCGTCGGCCGCGGTGGTGACCGAGGCGGCCAGGTCCACCTCGGCGGCGGCAGGTCCGCCCCCGTCATGGGCGGCGCGAGGCGCTGGGGCCGGCAGTCCCCGGCCCACCGCTCATCGAGCCCCCGTCCCGAAGCCCGGCGCGGGACGGTCGAGGTAGCAGCACCGCACCTGATCGGCCGGGCCGACGGGTGGAGCACCCGACGCGCTTGTAGGCTCCAGTCGTGATCTTCATTCGGCTTCGGCATGAGCTGGGCTGCTGGAGCCTGTCCCGGTGGTCTCGCGCGGCTTTTGATCCGTCGTCTTTGCGCTTTCTTCATCGACGGGGTGGCCGGGTTCAGCCCGGCAGGCGACCTCGTGCATGGCGGCGTCTTGTCCGGCTGGGGTGAGTCGGCGTTGATGACACTGGTAGTCGCTAGCCTCTCCGCGTGACTCACACCAGTGATCGACAGCTGCCTGTCGCACTCGCCGCCGCACTGGCGGTCCCGTTCGACTACGACGACGGCAAAGGGATCGACTTCGAGCCCTTCCCGGACTTCCTGTCCTCCGAGGACACCACCGACTGGTTCCGGGCCTGGACCGGCAACACGGAGTTGACCGGTGACGACTTCCGCGTGTTCGGCCAGGACGGCACGGGTGGATACGCGGCGCTCTGGCTGGTCCGCCCAGGCCGCCCACTCTCCGACCAACCCATCGTCTTCCTCGGCTCCGAAGGTGAAACCGCTGTACTGGCGTGCGACCTGGGCGCCTTCCTGTGGCTGCTCGCTGGCGGCTTCGGCCCCTGGGAAGCAGCCACTACTTATGAGCCGGACTGGACCCCCCGTCCCAACAAGCACCTGGCGGCCATCGCGGAACGATTCGCTCCCCACCGGCGGCAGCCAGCCGCTGCCGTCATCGAGCAAGCATCCCGGGAGTTCCCCGACTTCGACGGCACCATCATGGAGCTGTGCCACTGACTCCGACCGGCGCCCTGCCGTCTCACGGGCTCGCAGATAGCGGAACCCGCGAGAAGCCGTCAGACTGCACCGATGAGCCCGAAGTCCTCCGACAGCGCCGCGACCCCATCCAAGGTGCCCAACCCCGACCTGTATCCGGACCTGGCGGCCGCAGGCAGTCTCGCCGCAGCGTTGGATCACGCCGCCGACGATCTGGGCCTCACGCTCGGTGAAGTGATACGGAACGACTCGGACCCCAACTGGGCAGCGGTCCCCAGCACGGCCGCTGGTCGAGAGTCCTACTCGATCTACCTCGGCGTGGAGGAACGATGGTTCATCATCAGCGGGTCGAGCCGCGGAGTCGAACTCGTCCGCGGCTCGACGAAGGACCTTCACGAGGTGGCCAAAGCCGCAGGGGCCTGGCGAGCGGGTGCAACCCTGCACGAGCTTCGCGACCTCTGCTCGTTCATCACCTTCAGTGAACTCGCCGAGGCACACGAACGTGGCCCTGCCGACGCCGTCACCGTGAAGTGGCGCCTTCTTCGGGAGGAAATGCGGGAGGACATCCCGTTCCCCACGGTTCGAGACCTGGTGGAAGCCGCCTATGCCGAGCCGAAGCTCAGGCAGCTGTACCCCTTCACCAGCCACTGGTCTCTCCACTTCACCACGTGCACCGGGTATCCATTCACCTGGGTAGTGCCGTTCATCGATCCGCTGTGTGACGGGCGATACCGTGTGTGCGGGCCGAAGCGAGGAACGGTGATTGGTGAAGCCGACACCGCAGAGCAGGCCATCGGGCTCGTCATCAGCCATCTACCGGCGGGCATCGGCCCAGCCGTCGCAGGTACTGCCAGAGACCTGGCCGAGAGATAGTGGTTCCCTCCCGTCCCGTCCCGTCCCGCAGCGTTGCCTCACCCGTGATCTCCACTCGGCTTCAGCGGGAGTTGGGCTGTTGGGGCTTCTCCCTGCGATCTCGCGCGGATTTCATCCGCCATCTCTGCGTTTTCCTCGTTTGACGGGGTGGGCGGGCTGCCCTGCAGGTGGTCTCGTGGACGGTGGCATCTCTCCCGGCTGGGGTGAGTTGGTAGTAGGTGCGGCGGCGTCCGGGACCACGTCCGGGCGTGGCTCTTGAGTTCCATGACTGGTCGTACTCGACTCGGCTGGTGATCCAGCCGGCGGCTTGAAGCCGGTGCAACTGCTCATAGGTAGCTCCCGGCATCGCATTGCAGGCGGGAGATGATGAGGGCGCCGTAGGACTTCTTCGTCACTGTGGGTCAGGAGGTCATTGAGCAGGTCGACCCGGGCGATGGTGATCGAGATTCGGTTAACGGGGATGTCCGTGAACGCGGGCTGATCGGTCGGCGAGGTCGGGGACCTGCTGGTTGGCTGCTGCTTGGTGCTCGGGGAGCGAGGTGTCCACGAAGGCGCCATTCCCGCTTCGGTAACGCACCGTCACGTCCGAGGCTTGCGGAACAGCCGCGCCTTCGGCAGACCAGTCATTCATGGCGCGACCATCTCCCTCCCGCCGAGCCTGGACAGGGTGAACCGGTTTCAGATCACCCGTGATGGTGAAGAATCAGGGAATCGGTAGGCGCTGCCGTCGAACCGCTGTCCCGTCTCATTTCATCGCGGCATGTAGATGTCTCCTTAACCTGCGCGTTGTCAGGTCTGATGGGGATTCGGGGCGGGTGGGCCTGACGTCTTGGTGGTGTGCCTGGTCAGGAGGGGATGGGCGTCCCGTCGATCACGGTCTGACAGGGGCCCCTGGCCTGCGAATTGTCATTTTTGCTGGGACGTCGGTGGTGAGGGTCTCATTGAAGATGGCATTTTCCAGGGACACCGAGCGCGAGCTCCCGTGATCAGAACCTGCAGTGCCACCAGGCCAGTTCGGAAGCTGCCTGCGGTTCGTGATGGGTCCGCCGCAGCAACACCGCGTCCAGATCGTCGACCCGTGCTCGTAGTTCGCCTGAGGCTCGGGGTGGAAGCATGAAGATAGCCTCTTCGAGCTTGTCGCGGGCCCAGCCTTCGCCGCAACAGGGGCAGGTGAATTCGGCCTCCCATGGCTTCCAGCGTCGCTTGGTCCCGTGGACTCGGGCGGACCACACGCTCACGGCCGTGGCGACGATGCCGGGTATCAGTCGGTCGCGCTCCAAGCAGCGGATGGCTGCGTTTGTGGGCCCTGAGACACGTGGGACATCGCGGTAGCGTACCCATGGACTACTCCGTGATCGTTCGCGCAATCGAAGTGATGCCGGCGTTCTATGCGGCATGGACCCTTCGGGTGCAGTTCCGGTGCTGTCTCAGGATGCGGTCGACCGGCGCTCGCAGGGCTGGTGAGGTCAGTTCCAGGTCACGGTTGTCGCGCCCAGCGAGCATGTGGTCGAGCCAGCGTTCGTACCAGGCCAAGAAGTCAGTGGCCGACGAGACGTTGGGGCCCCAGAAGCCGTCAGCGTTTCCGGTGACGACGCGGCCTGTCAGGGGACCCGTGATACCGAGAAGCACCAGGTCGGTGCACCCTGCCTCGATGATGTGCAGGAACAGGTCACCTCGGTGAGGCGGGCCGCTGGCGAACGTGAACCCCCGAGGGCGGCTGGGCTCGCCTTGGGGGTCCATCGTGAACAGTCGGCATGACTGCAACGGCAGCAGGCCGTAGAAAGGCGATGCTCCGCCCCCGCCCAGTGTGGTCAGGAAACTGCGGTAGGGGTCAGGCAGTTCGATGTGGTGGTCGGCCTCGAACTCGGCGACCTTCACGTCCGGCAGCGGGGGTTCGAGGCGAAACCGGTGCTTCTCTTCACCGAAGGAGTGGCTTCGCAGCGCGGCGTAGGGCACCTTGGCTAGTTTGCGTCGGATGCGGATGATCCGGGAGTCCATGCGAACTCTTCTCTCTGTCCTCCCGCAAACTACCTGCTCACTGGCCGGGGTGTCACCAGTGTGTGATCAGCTGCCCGCAAGCCGGTCGTGGTCGGCGTCGCGCGCTGGGATCCTCCCCAGGTGACGAGCATGAGCACGGAACCGCGCTCCGAGGCGAGATGGGACGGCCCTTACTATCGTGTCCGAACCGATGGCTTCGAGGCTTTCTTCCTGCCGAACCCTGGTGAGGTACTCGACCAGGTCTGCAACGTCGATGCTGAGGTTCGCCTCCCAGATGGCTCACGCTGGAGTGCGACGATCTTCACAGTCGCCGAGGTCAGCCGGTTGATGAAGAGATGGGAGGAGACAGGAGAAGCCGCAGGTGGCCGGTGCTTCTGGTGCTCGGACGGGCTGATCGTTCGGGATCCCGGCATCCGGGGGATGGTGAGCGTGATCGCCGAGCTGCTCGCCTCTGAAGAGTTCGAAGGAGCCTTTCATCTTCTGGACGACTCGGCTTGAGCCAGACGCTTCATGACTTTGCATCACCTCGAACGCCCGGATCGCCTTGAGCGCCCCGAGAGAGGTCTGAGAGGGTGTTCTGCGAGTCTTGGGCGGTTCTCGTAGTCCTTGAAGGCAGGTTGTCCGGTTCTGGTGCTTCACGGCGGGCCGTCGGCGCGGTGTGC
>NZ_JBVITE010000126.1:0-9146 GCF_055575155.1 Kitasatospora sp. NPDC034533 | reverse complement strand
CGCTCGGCTGGGAAACCCCAGCCGAGCGTCTGGCTAAACTCCTCGCGGCCTAGACAACCGACCACGTGTTGCAACGACCGCTAGAAACCGCCGTGTCGAGCGGGGCCCTTCGGAGGATTTCCCGGAAAAGCAAAAAGACCCCGGTAAACGGGGTCTTTCCAATTTCTGGCTGGGGTACCAGGACTCGAACCTAGACTAAGTGAACCAGAATCACTCGTGCTGCCAATTACACCATACCCCAACACAAAGCAAGGGCCGATGGGCGAGCCCACCGGCTTCCTGCTCTGAAGTACCCCCGACCGGATTCGAACCGGCGCTACTGCCGTGAGAGGGCAGCGTGCTAGGCCGCTACACAACGGGGGCTTCCTGGCGATCCCTTGCGGGATCAGTACCCCCGACCGGATTCGAACCGGCGCTACTGCCGTGAGAGGGCAGCGTGCTAGGCCGCTACACAACGGGGGCTTTCCAGGTGATCCCTTGCGGGATCAGTACCCCCGACCGGATTCGAACCGGCGCTACTGCCGTGAGAGGGCAGCGTGCTAGGCCGCTACACAACGGGGGCTTGATCTTCTTTTGTGTGCCGTACTGACGTACTGCGCTGGGGTACCAGGACTCGAACCTAGACTAAATGAACCAGAATCACTCGTGCTGCCAATTACACCATACCCCACCAGAGTTGAACCCCCAGGGGGTCCTTCTCAGGCGTTGCGCCTCTCGTTCGGTCCCTTCCGAGGGGCTTTCGTTCCCTCGTCCGTTCCCTCCCGGGCGGCGCAGAAAGAACATTACCCGACGTCGGCCCCGGCTCCAAAATCGATAACCCCGGGCGGCGCCCGGGCGGCCCGCGGATGACGTCCGGGTACGCCGCGGGCCCGGCACGGAGCCGGGCCCGCGGCCTGCTCCCAGGCCCGTCAGGCGGCCGGGAGGGCGTCCAGGGCGGCCCGCAGCCGGCGCAGCGTCTCAGGGCGTCCCAGGAGCTCCATGGACTCGAACAGCGGCGGGGAGACCCGGCGGCCCGTGACGGCCACCCGCAGCGGCGTGAAGGCGAACTTGGGCTTGATGCCCAGCCCGTCCACCAGCGCCTCGCGCAGCGCGGCCTGGATCGGCTCCGGGGTGAAGTCCCCGAGCTCCTCCAGCGCCTTGATGCTGGCCTCCAGCACCGGGCGGGCGTCCGCGGTCAGCACCTTGGCGGCGTCGTCCGGGTCGAGGGCGAAGTCCTCCGGCGCCACGAACAGGAAGCCGGCCATGTTCACGATCTCGCTCAGCACGACCATCCGCTCCTGGGTGAGCGGCGCCACCTTGGCGAGCAGGTCCAGCTGCTCGGCGGTGGGCTCGGCCGGCAGCAGCCCGGCGCCCTGGAGGAAGGGCACCAGGCGGCCGACGAAATCCTCCGGGGCCAGCCGGCGGACGTGCTCGGCGTTGATCGCCTCGCACTTCTTCAGGTCGAAGCGGGCCGGGTTGGCGTTCACCTTGGTGACGTCGAAGGCGGCGACCATCTCGTCCATGTCGAACAGGTCGCGGTCCTCGGCCAGCGACCAGCCCAGCAGGGACAGGTAGTTGAGCAGGCCCTCGCGGATGAAGCCGCGCTCGCGGTACATGTTCAGCGAGGACTGCGGGTCGCGCTTGGAGAGCTTCTTGTTGCCCTCGCCCATCACGTACGGCAGGTGGCCGAAGCGCGGGGTGGTGCCGTTGCCGACGCCGATCTCGGCGAGCGCGGCGTACAGCGCGATCTGCCGCGGGGTGGAGGACAGCAGGTCCTCGCCGCGCAGCACGTGGGTGATGCCCATCAGGGCGTCGTCCACCGGGTTGACCAGGGTGTACAGCGGGGCGCCGTTGGCCCGGACGATGCCGTAGTCCGGCACGTTCTCCGGCTCGAAGGTGAGCGTGCCGCGCACCAGGTCGTCGAAGCTGATGGTCCGGTCGGGCATCCGGAAGCGCAGGATCGGCTCGCGCTTCTCCAGCTTGTAGACGGCCACCTGGTCGTCCGTCAGGTCGCGGCAGTGGCCGTCGTAGCCGGAGGGCTTGCCGGCCGCGCGGGCGGCCTCTCGGCGGGCGTCCAGCTCCTCGGTGGAGCAGTAGCAGTAGTAGGCGTGGCCGGCCTCGTGCAGGCGGCGGGCGACATCGGCGTAGATGTCCATCCGCTGCGACTGGCGGTACGGCGCGTCCGGGCCGCCGACCTCCGGGCCCTCGTCCCAGTCCAGTCCGAGCCAGCGCATGGCGTCGAGCAGCTGGTTGTACGACTCCTCGGAGTCGCGGGCGGAGTCGGTGTCCTCGATCCGGAAGACCAGCGTGCCGCCGTTGTGGCGGGCGTAGGCCCAGTTGAAGAGGGCCGTGCGGACCATCCCCACGTGGGGGTTGCCGGTCGGGGACGGACAGAAGCGAACCCGGACGGCCGGGTCAGTGTTAGCCACGCTTGATCACCTTGTTGGTGAGAGTGCCGATGCCTTCGATGGAGACGGCGACCTCGTCGCCGACGTTGAGGGGGCCCACCCCTGCGGGCGTGCCGGTGAGGATGACGTCGCCGGGCAGCAGCGTCATGGCCTCGGAGATGTGGACGACCAGCTCGGCGACCGAGCGGATCATCAGGGAGGTGCGGCCGGTCTGGCGGAGCTCGCCGTTGACCGTGCAGGTGATCGCGAGGTCGCCCGGGTCGAGGTCGGTCTCGATCCAGGGGCCCAGCGGGCAGGCGGTGTCGAAGCCCTTGGCCCGCGCCCACTGGCCCTCGCGCTGCTGGACGTCCCGGGCGGTGACGTCGTTGGCGCAGGTGTAGCCGAGGATCACCTCGGGCACCCGGTCCAGCGGCACCTCGCGGCACATCCGGCCGATCACCACGGCCAGCTCGGCCTCGTGGTGGACGTCCGAGGAGAACGGCGGGTAGGCGATGTTCTCGGTCGGGCCGATCACCGAGGTGGACGGCTTGAAGAAGGTGAGCGGGACGTCCGGGACGTCGTTGCCCAGCTCGGCCGCGTGCGCCGCGTAGTTGCGGCCGACCGCCACGATCTTGTTCGGGAGCATCGGGCTGAGCAGCCGGACGTCCTGGAAGCGGTAGCTCTCACCGGTGGGCTGGGGCTGGCCGAACGGGTGGCCGGCCAGGGCGTGGACGACCAGCGAGTCGGGCTGGGAAGGGTCGCCCTCCACCACTCCGAAGGAGACGCTGCCGGCGGCAGGGCTCCCTTCCCGGACGGAAAACCTGGCAATGCGCACGGCTGGGCTACCCCTCGCTTCGTCGGCCGCCCGGGGCGCGCCCGGGCGCTGGTGGGCGCCCCGCCCGCGGTGGGCGCGGCCCCGTCAATCGGCTCCAGGCTATCGCGCGGGGCCCCGGCTGACCGCTTTGCCCCTGTTCAGCGGCACGGGGGGACGACGACGGAGGGCGCCGTCGTCACGGTCGTGACGACGGCGCCCTCCGCGGAGCGCTGCGGGGTCAGTCCCGGACGGCGACGACCGGGGCGACCATCAGCTGGGTGCGGCGCGGGTTGGCGGTGACGGACGGCAGCTCGGTGCCGTAGGTCACGACGTCCTCGGGCTTGCGGGCGCCCGGGATCTTGCTGAAGTCCTCGACCGAGGCCAGCGTCGTCCGGCGCGGGTTCGCCGTGGGGCGGCTGGACAGCGTGGACTGGGTGGCCTTCTTCGCCTGGGACATCGAGAGCACCTCGTGGTCGCGGCCGGGCCGATCGCGGCGGATCGGCACCGGTCTGATGGATTTTCCGATTGATTCGGAAGGGTTCTGGGCAGGCTGATCGGGGCCGTGCTCCGGAGACAGCCCAGGTTACGAGATCTCATTCCACAGAGACCGTGACCAAAGCTACACATTAGACTGTGATTTTGCTCACAAAATGCCGAGCAAAAGGCAAATATCCGACATATCGCCGCACCGAGATTTCCCGACATTCAGCCGATAAGGTGCATTACGGAAGGTCTGCGACTCTTCCAGACCCGGGGTTCTCTTGGCATGTATCCGGCGAGTGTCCGAAAAAGGCGGTATTCCGGTCCCGTTGCGGCACAGTCCGTGAGATCGCACAAGCACTCGGTAGCGTCCGCGACATGGTTCCTACGGCCCTTGTTGGGATTCCCCGGCTGTGCTGGAATGCGACGGACCGTGGGTAGGGAGTGGTCCACCCCGGTGCCCGCTCTCCCGGACCGGCCGGGGTGCGGATGGAAACTCGACACCGTCCAGGCCGTGGCGACGCGGCGGGACGCCCGGTCCAGAGGTTGCGACGCCAGTGCAGGGACGTTTCAAAAGGGGTAGCGGCGCCGCGGGTGACCCGGAGTCGCGCGAGCCTGTGGCAGCCCCCCGACCGGCGGCGGCCCCCGGCGGCCCGGCCGAGCCGGTGACCCCCGAGGCCATCGGCCACCCCGCGGAGGAGGACGGGCAGGAGCGGAAGTCCACCCGGGACAAACTCCGCACGTCCCTGACCCGGCGCCGCGCCACCGGTCTGAACCGGCTCGCGATGCGCAACTGGCGCATCCGCACCCGTCTGATCGCGCTGCTCGCCCTCCCCGTCCTGGTCTCGCTGGTCCTCGGTGGCCTGCGCATCCAGACCTCGATGGAGAACTCGCAGCAACTCGCCCAGATGGCCAACCTGTCCGACCTGGCCAAGAAGGCGACCAACCTCGCGGACGCGCTCCAGACCGAGCGCGACATCAGCGCCGGCCCGATCACCCGCAACCCCACCGCGCCGCTGGACGACGACATCGTCGCCGCCCGCAAGTCCACCGACGACCTGAGCCGCACCTTCACCACCTCCTCCGACAAGTTCGAGAACCTCGAACTGTCCGGTGGAAAGGCGCTGTTGCTCCAGATCCGCAAGGACCTGAACTCGATCGCGGACACCCGCAGCGCGCCGTACCAGAACAACCAGAACATCCAGTCGACGATCACCGCCTACGACGTGATCATCCGCGACCTGCTGTCCATCACCCAGGACATCGCGCTCGCGTCGAACAACAAGGACCTGGTCGTCTCCACCCGCGCGCTCCAGCAGTTCTCGCTGGCGAAGAACGCGACCTCGCAGCAGCGGGCCCTGATCAGCGCCGCGCTCGCCAACCCGAAGTCCCCCGACCTCAGCCCGAGCGACGAGTCCTTCGGCATCCGCCTGCGCACCTCGTACGACAACGCGATCGCGAGCTTCAACAACATCTACACCGCGCACGACCTGGACAACCTGCGCAGCCAGCTCAGCTACAACTCGGTGGTCGCCGACGCCGACCGCTACGCGGGCACGATCCTCACCCAGAACGGCATCCGCCAGACCGACGTCGTCACCTACCAGGACTGGTACGAGAAGGCCAGCGCCAAGATCTCGGCCGAGCGCCGCATCGAGGCCAAGCTGATCGAGAACCTGGACGGCAAGGCCCAGGACCTCCAGTCGCAGGCCGACGCCGACGCCCTGATCATCGGTGTCGCGATCGCCCTGGTGCTGCTCGTCGCCCTCGGTGGCGCCGGTCTGATCGCCCGGTCGATGGTGCGCTCGCTGACCCGCCTCCAGGCCGCGGCCGAGGACGTCGCCGAGCGCCGCCTGCCCGAGCTGGTCAAGACCCTCTCCGAGGCCGACCCGCACGACGTCGACACCACCGTCGAACCGGTCGCCGTCGACTCCACCGACGAGATCGGCCACGTGGCCCACGCGTTCGACATGGTGCACAGCGAGGCCGTCCGCCTCGCCGCCGAGCAGGCCCTCCTGCGCGGCAACATCAACGCGATGTTCACCAACCTCTCGCGCCGCAGCCAGGGCCTCATCCAGCGCCAGCTGTCGCTCATCTCCGAGCTGGAGAGCCGCGAGGCGGACCCGGACCAGCTGGCCAACCTCTTCAAGCTGGACCACCTCGCGACCCGCATGCGCCGCAACGGCGAGAACCTCCTCGTCCTCGCCGGCGAGGACCCGGGCCGCCGGTGGACCCGTCCCGTCCCCCTGGTCGACGTGCTCCGCGCCGCCGCCTCCGAGGTGGAGCAGTACGAGCGCATCGAGCTCGCCGCCGTCCCGTCGGCCGAGGTCGCCGGCCGCGTCGTCAACGACCTCGTCCACCTGCTCGCCGAGCTGCTGGAGAACGCCACCTCGTTCTCCAGCCCGCAGACCCGCGTCCGGGTCACCGGCCACGCGCTGCCGGACGGCCGCGTCCTGGTCGAGATCCACGACACCGGCATCGGCCTGAGCCCCGACGACCTCGCCGACATCAACGAGCGCCTGGCCAACCCCCCGACGGTGGACGTCTCGGTCTCCCGCCGCATGGGCCTGTTCGTGGTCGGTCGCCTGTCGCTGCGCCACGGCATCCGGATCCAGCTGCGCCCCAGCGACTCCGGCGGCACCACCGCGCTGGTCATGCTCCCGGTGGACGTCACCAACTCCGGCGACCGCCGGGGCTCCGGCCGGGGCGCCTCCGGCCAGGGCAAGCAGCAGCGCCCCGTCGCCCCGACCCCGCGCCAGCAGCGCCAGGTGCCGCCCGCCCACCAGGGCGGTCCGGCCGCGCTCGGCCAGGGCGGTCCGGGCTCCGGCGCCCCGCAGGGCGGCCGTCCGCAGCTCGGCCAGGGCGGTCCGGCCGCTCCGGCGGCTCCCAACGGTCCCGCTCCGCAGGGTGGTCCGGGTGCGCCCGGCAGCCGCTCCGGCGGCGGCCTGCCCACGCGGCAGGTCGGCCAGTCGCTGCGCGAGAACCCCGTCCCGCCGGGCGCGGGTCAGCCGGGCCAGGGCCGCAAGCCCGCCCAGCCGCCGCAGCCCCAGCAGGCCCAGCAGGCCCAGCAGCAGGCACCTCAGGCGCCACAGCTCCCCCAGCAGCAGGCCCCGCAGGGCGGTCTGCCGCAGCGCGCCCCGGGCCGCCAGGGCCCGCCGCAGGCCGGTCCCGGGGGTCTGCCCCGCCGTGACCGCCAGCAGCAGCCCGGTCAGCCCCAGAGCGGTCAGCCGCAGCAGGGCCGGCCCCAGCAGGGTCAGCCGCTGCCCGGCCGGGAGCGTCCGCGCCCCGGCGCCGAGTTCGACGGCGGTCCGGCCGCCCGGACCGGCGAGCAGCCGCAGCACGGCCGCCCCGGCGCGCCGCAGCAGGGCGCCCGCCCGGGCAACCGTCCGCAGGACGGCCTGCCGCAGCGCCGTCCGGCCCCGCAGGGCCCCGGCGCCCCCGGTGGCCCGGCCGCCCAGGGCCCGCGCGGTCCGCAGCGCCCCGGCCCGGACGCGCCGCAGCGCGACCGCCAGCCGCAGCTGCCGCCGCAGGCCCCGCAGCAGCCCCAGCCGCTGCCGGCGGCCGAGCCGGCGCCGATGGAGAGCACCCAGCAGTTCGCCCGTCCGCGCTTCGAGGCCAGCCAGATCGACCCGCGCGACCCGCTGGGCCTCGGCCTGGTCGAGCCGGTGCTGCCGAACGTGCCGAACCCGCCGCGTCCGGAGCCGGTGCGCCAGGAGCAGGCCCCGCAGCAGCCCCAGCCGCTGCCGCACCAGGAGCCGATGGCGCTGCCGACCGGGCCGTCCGAGGCCTCCGGTCAGCAGCACACCGGCCAGCAGACGTGGTTCCCGCAGGACGAGGGCCTGACGCAGCAGGCCCGGCCGCGTCCGTACCAGCCGCGCCGCCCCGGCACCTCCGCGCCGGAGTTCCAGCCGCAGGCCCAGGAGCAGCAGGCTCCGCCGCAGCAGGTCCGGCCCCAGGAGCCGCAGCAGCAGCCCCAGCAGCCGGGCCGGCCGCAGCCGGGCACCGACGACGCCCCGTGGCGCCTGTCCGCGAACGACGAGCGCTGGCGCCGCGCGGAGCAGATCCGCGAGCCCTCGACCAGCGGCGTCACCATGTCGGGCCTGCCCCGGCGGACCCCGCAGGCCAACCTGGTCTCCGGCACCGCCGAGGCCTCGCCGCTGACCGGTCCTCAGGTCTCGCGGGCTCCCGAGGAGGTCCGCGGCCGACTGACCAACCTGCGCCGCGGCATCCAGCAGGGCCGCCGCGCCGGGGCCGAGCAGGCCGCCGGCCAGGCGGGCTTCCAGCATGGTGCCCAGCAGGGCGGATTCGATAGTTTCGGTGGCCGGAACGACGGCAACGGCGCAGATCACCAGGAGCGTTGAGTTGAACCAGATGAGCCAGGCCGCACAGAACCTGAACTGGCTGATCACCAACTTCGTGGACAACACCCCCGGGGTGTCCCACACCGTGGTGGTCTCCGCGGACGGCCTCCTGCTGTGCATGTCCGAGGGCTTCCCCCGGGACCGCGCCGACCAGCTCGCCGCGGTCGCCTCCGGCCTCACCTCGCTGACCAACGGGGCGTCCCGGATCTTCGAGGGCGGCGAGGTCAACCAGACGGTGGTCGAGATGGAGCGGGGCTTCCTGTTCCTGATGGCCATCAGCGACGGCTCGTCGCTCGCCGTGCTGGCCGCCCCGGACTCCGACATCGGCCTCGTCGGCTACGAGATGGCCCTGCTGGTCGACCGCGCCGGCGCCGTCCTCACCCCCGCACTGCGCGCGGAACTCCAGGGCAGTCTCCTGCACTGACCGGAGCCCCGTGCGGAACCGCCCATCCGTCCAACCCGCCTCGCCGGGTCCGACCCGACCGGACCCGGCGACACCCTCTCAGCTACCCTCAGGCAGCTGATCCCGCCTCAGCTGGCACCGCCCCAGCTGGAACCGGCTGCTCATGGCTGCAGCACTAGGAGGACCCATGACCCCGCCTTCGACACCCGCCGGCCCGTACGGCCACGGGTACGGCAGCGGCTACGGCGGGCAGCAGTCCGACGGCTACGAGCAGCAGCCGCTGGTCCGCCCGTACGCGATGACCGGCGGCCGGACCCGCCCCCGCTACCAGCTCGCCATCGAGGCGCTGATCTCCACCACCGGCTCGGCCGACCGGGCCGGCGGGCTGCTGCCCGAGCACGCCCGGATCGTCGGCCTCTGCCGCGAGGTCAAGTCCATCGCGGAGATCTCCGCACTGGCCGGCGTACCGCTCGGTGTCGCCCGCATCCTCGTCGCCGACCTTGCCGAGGCCGGCCTCGTCGCCATCCACCAGCCCGCCGCCGCGGGCGAGTCGGGCGGAACGCCCGATGTCACGCTGCTCGAAAGGGTCCTCAGTGGACTTCGCAAGCTCTAACGCGGCCGCTCCCACCCGCGCCACCACCTCCGCGAAGATCGTCGTCGCGGGCGGCTTCGGCGTCGGCAAGACCACGCTCGTCGGCGCCGTCTCCGAGATCAACCCCCTG
>NZ_JBVITE010000125.1:0-9377 GCF_055575155.1 Kitasatospora sp. NPDC034533 | reverse complement strand
GACAGCGGCACCGCAGTGGTTCAACAGCAAAGGTAGACGCGCCGCACCGCGCGCGATCCTCCTACTGCAAGATCCACTTCTGAAACACGCCCTACCGCCCGCACGCCGCCCAGGCCCGCGCCGAGGCCCGCCGGCCCCGCCCCAAACCCCGCAAGATCACCTCGAATCCGGAACTGCGGGACGCCGTCCAGACAATGCTGGACGAGAAGTGGAGCCCGGAGCAGATATGCAACGCTCTGCGGGCACAGTTCCCAGACCGGCCGGAGATGCACGTGGCCCACGAAACCGTCTACCAGGCGCTCTACGTCCAGGGCCGCGGCCAGCTGCGGCGCGAGCTGGCCGGCGCCCTGCGGAGCGGCCGGGCCCGCCGCAGGCCCCAGCGCCAGGCCAACTGCCGACAGCCACGCTTCACCACGCCCATGCTGATGATCAGCGAGCGGCCCGCAGAGGCCAAGGACCGGGCCGTCCCCGGTCATTGGGAAGGCGACCTGATCATCGGCAAGGACCAGAAGTCGGCCATCGGCACCCTGGTCGAACGCGCCACCCGCTACGTGATGCTGCTGCACCTGCCCGGAGACCACAGCGCCGAGGCCGTCCTCAGCGCTCTCACCGCCACTGCCCGGACGCTCCCCTCCGAGCTGAAGCGCTCCCTGACCTGGGACCAGGGCGCCGAGATGGCCCGGCACGGCGAGTTCACCCTTGCCACGGACATCCCGGTCTACTTCTGCGACCCGGCCAGCCCCTGGCAGCGCGGCTCGAACGAGAACACAAACGGCCTGCTGCGGCAGTACTTTCCCAAGGGCACCGACCTGTCGGTCCACACCCCGGAGCACCTGGCCACCGTCGCCGACCAGCTCAACCGCCGCCCACGCAAAACGCTCGGCTGGGAAACCCCAGCCGAGCGTCTGGCTAAACTCCTCACGGCCTAGACAACCGACCACGTGTTGCAACGACCGCTAGAAACCGCCATACGGCGCGGGCCCTCATGCTGGGACCGGGGGACCGGGGGACCGGGGGACCGGGGGACCGGGGGACCGGGTTCGGGGAGCGGGTGCGGTGGCCGGGGCGGCCGGTGGCGTCAGTCCAGCGAGCTGGACAGGCCGCTCGCCGAGCGGCAGTAGCCCTGCATCTCCGGGCTGGTGATCTTGGCGCAGAGCCGCCCGGCCGCGCCGCCGTCCGTGTAGTTGACGGTGTAGTAGCTGACCAGGCCCTCGGCGCAGGCCTTGCGCTGCCAGCCGTCGGCGGCGGTGGCGCACTGCTGGGCCGCCCAGTCCTCGCGGTCCAGGTTGTACTTCATGGTGCGCGAGCCGACACCGCGGCTGCAGTCCACCGCCCCGCCGCTGGCCTTGCCGTTGAGGCACCACTTGAGGGCTTCGGCGTAGACCTCGGGGTGGTTCGGGTAGTCGTGCGAGGACAGGTAGAAGGTCGGGGCGTAGAAGAAGCAGGCGGACTGGAACAGCGACGGCTGGTCCTTGCACGGGTAGAGCGGGTCCTGGGCGAGCTTGTCGGCGGGCAGGTTCGCCTTCGCCTGCTCGTCCTCCTCGTCCGGGCCGAAGAGCTGCATGAACAGGCCCTCGGAGCAGCGGATCCGGTTCTGGTCGCTGGGGAACTTGTTGCACAGGTCGCGCGCCTTGGCGACGTCCTGCTTGGCCACGAACATGGTGCCGTGGCCGACGCCGTGGATGCAGGGGCCGCTGTTCTTGGGCGCGCAGAGCTTGAGCAGGTCCGTGTCGGGCTGGGTGGAGGCGTTGAGCATCTCCTCGACCGCGCCGTGCAGGTAGCCGGCCGCGCAGGTCTCGTGCGGGAAGGAGATGACCTTCTGGAAGTCGGCGTTGAAGCGCTTGACCGCCGCGTGGCCGAGCTCGTGCGCGATCGGGTGGCAGAAGCGCACGGTGTACGGCTTCTCCTTGGTGATCTTGTCGAGGTCGGCCAGGGCGACGCCGGGGTCGGTGGCGTCCATCTCGGCCATCATCTTGTTGCGCAGCGTGGAGCGGGTCCACACCGCCGGGTCGCCGGTCGGGGTGGCGCTCGCGGCGCCGGTCGCGGCCGGTCGGGCGCCGACGGCGGGGGCTTCCGCGGCCCGGGGCGCGGTGGCCGCCGCGGGCGACCAGTCGGTGACGGCCACCGACCCGAGGCCCAGGACGCCCAGGAGCAGGGCGGTGAGAATCGCGAAGACTCGCGGCTGCATGAGGGGATCCCCCGGCGGATCGAGGTGAACGTTGTGTCTCCCATCCTGACGGTACGTGAGCGGGAAACCACGAATTCGTCCGCCATTTGAGAGATGTCGGCGACGCTACCGCACCGTCGGACCTGCGGGACCGGCGGGAGGGTGCCGCGTGATCACCCGGACGGAGTAGGGCGGTGCGGGCGCCGGCCACTGCACCGTCCGGGTGACGGGATCCGTGCCCGGGCGCTCACAGCTCCAGCGTCACCGGGTATTCCGTCAGCCAGGCGTCGAAGTCCAGCGCGAGGTCGACGGCCAGCCGGACGGACTGCGGGTCGGTGTCCGGGGCGAGCGCGTCGGTCAGGCGCCGCCGGTCGAGCAGCTCCAGGGCCGGCGAGGTGCGCTCGACGGCGAGCCGGGCGAGTTCGGCGCGCAGCTTCGCCGGGTAGTGCGGATCGGTGGTGACCGGGTACGGGCTCTTCGCCCGGTCGGCGACCGCGTCCGGCAGCACGTCCCGCACGGCGGCGCGCAGCAGGCTCTTCTCCCGCCCGTCGAAGGCCTTCATCGCCCACGGGGTGTTGAACACGTACTGGACCAGCCGGTGGTCGCAGAACGGCACCCGCACCTCCAGGCCGTTGGCCATGCTCATCCGGTCCTTGCGGTCGAGCAGGATGCAGACGAAGCGGGTCAGGTTGAGGTAGGAGATCTCGCGCATCCGCCGTTCCAGCGGGTCGGCCGCGGGCAGGTGCGGGACCTCGGCCAGCGCCTCGCGGTAGCGGGCCCTGCGGTACCCCTCCAGATCGAGCTTGCGCAGCAGCCCGGCGTCGAGCAGGTGCTCGCGCGGGGTGGCTCCGCCGCCGGCGATGCCGGTGAGGCCGAGCGCCCAGGGGAAGTCCTCGACGGCGATGGTGGCCGGGTCGTGGAACCAGCGGTAGCCGCCGAAGAGCTCGTCCGCGGACTCGCCGGACAGGGCGACGGTGGAGTGCCGGCGCACGCCGTGGAAGAGCAGCAGCAGCGAGGTGTCCATGTCGCCGACGCCGTTCGGCAGGTCGCGGGCGCGCAGCACGACGGCGCGCCGGGACGGGTCGGAGAGGTCGGCGGCGTCCAGTTCGACGACGCTGTGGTCGGCGCCGATGTGCTCGGCGAGCAGTCGGGCGTACGGGCCGTCCTGGGTCTGCCGGACGTCGCTGGCGTGGAAGTTCTCGCTCTGGCCCGCGAATCCGACCGAGAAGGAGCGCACCGGGCCGGCGCCGGAGGCGGCCAGCGTCCGGGCGGCGAGCGCGGTGACGGCGCTGGAGTCCAGGCCGCCGGAGAGCAGCGAGCAGAGCGGCACGTCCGCTTCGAGCTGGCGGTGGACGATGTCCTCCAGCAGCGCCCGGACGGTGGCGATCGTGGACTCCAGGCCGTCGCGGTGCTCGCGCGCCTCCAGCGCCCAGTAGCGGCGGACGGACAGGCCCTCGCGGCGCACCCGGACGACGTGCCCGGGCCGGACCTCGTGGATGCCCCGGTACGGGGTGAGGCCGGGGGTGCGGGTGTAGCCGAGCAGTTCGCGCAGCCCGTCGAGGTCCACCACCGGGCGGACGTCGGGGTGGGCGAGCAGGGCCTTGACCTCGGAGCCGAAGACCACGCCGTCCGGGGTGCGGTGGTAGTACAGCGGTTTGACGCCCATGCGGTCGCGGAACAGCAGCAGTTCCTCGCGCCGGGTGTCCCAGATCGCGAAGGCGAACATGCCGTTGAGCCGCTCGGCCAGGTGCTCGCCCCACTCCAGGTAGGCGTGCAGCACGACCTCGGTGTCGCTGCGGGTGCGGAAGCGGTGCCCGGCCGCCTCCAGTTCCGCGCGCAGCTCGCGGTGGTTGTAGACCTCGCCGCTGTAGGTGAGCACGGCCAGGATCCGGCCGTCCTGCTCGACCGCCATCGGCTGGGCGCCGCCGGCGATGTCGATCACGGCGAGCCGGCGGTGGCCGAGCGCCGCGTGCGGCTCCAGGTGCACGCCGCCGGCGTCCGGGCCGCGCCGGAGCTGGGTGGCCGTCATCGCTTCGAGGACGGCCCGTTCGGCGGTGAGGTCGCGCTCGAACGCGACCCATCCGGTGATCCCGCACATCCGCAAGCCTCCGGTCTTCCGCTTCGTGTTCAGGAGATCACGCTACGTGCGGAGTTGGCGCCGCTTCAAGGGGCTTTCGAGAACGACGGTGAACGGGTGGCCGATCACCGGCTGAATGTGAAGAGGGGGTGGAGCTAGGCTGAAAGTCGTAATGTCTGCCCGATTTCGGGCAGAAACTTTGGCTTCGCCGGGCGGCCCGGCCTAGGCTCCTCATTCGTGCCGAGCTCATCCCACCCCCACGAAGACCTCCTCGCCCACCTCACCCGGACCAGCCCGCTCGGGCCCCGGGAGGCGGCGCGGGTCGTGGCGGAGGTACTGGCGTACTTCTCCGAGAGCACCGAGGAGTACGTGCGCCGTCGCCACACCGAGCTCCAGGCACGCGGCCTGACCAACGAGCGGATCTTCGCCCGGCTCGCCGAGGAGCTGCCGCAGCGCCGGGTCTCGGCGCCGGAGCTCTCGGCCCGTCAGTTGCGGCGGATCGTCTACGGCTGAGCGCCGGTCCCCGGCCTTCGACGGTTCATGACCGCCTTTGGCCGATTCCGATCGGTTTCGGTGTCGATCGGAATCGCTCGGCGCTGCTCGGTGCCGTTCGATCCCGCCCGATGGTGTTCGGCAACGGCCGTCCGTGTTCGTCAACGTTCGACAGAGGAGTCCACGCATGTGCGGAATCGTGGCCTACATCGGCCCCAAGGACGCGACCCCCTTCCTGCTGGAGGGACTGGCGCGGCTGGAGTACCGCGGCTACGACTCGGCCGGCGTCGCCGTCGCCGGGCGCGGCGGGATCAAGCTGCGCAAGGTGAAGGGCCGGGTCGCCGACCTGGCCGCCGCCGTGCCGGCCCGGTTCAAGGGCGGCACCGGCATCGGGCACACCCGCTGGGCCACCCACGGCGTCCCCAGCGACGCCAACGCGCACCCGCACCTGGACGCCGCCGAGCGGATCGCCGTCGTCCACAACGGCATCATCGAGAACGCCGACGAGCTGCGCGCCAAGTTCACCGCCGACGGAGCGGTGTTCCGCTCCGAGACCGACACCGAGGTGCTCGCCCACCTGATCTCCGCGCACGTCGCCGAGGGCGTCGAGCTGGAGGACGCGGTGCGGGCCGCGCTCGGCCGGGTGGTCGGCACGTACGGCATCGCGGTGCTGGACGCCGAGCGGCCGGACCGGATCGTGGTCGCCCGCAACGGCAGCCCGATCGTGCTGGGCATCGGCGAGAAGGAGATGTTCGCCGCCTCGGACGTCTCCGCGCTCGTCCGCTACACCCGCCAGGTCGTCCACCTGGAGGACGGCGAGCTGGCCACCGTCCGGGCCGACGGCTTCCGCACCTTCACCGCGGACGCCCGCACCACCCACCGCCAGCCGTCCACCGTGGACTGGGAGGTCGACTCCTACGACACCGGCGGCTACGAGCACTTCCTGCTCAAGGAGATCCACGAGCAGCCCGGCTCGGTCGAGCGCACGCTGAGCGGCCGGCTCGACGAGCGCTTCGCGACCGCGCACCTCGGCGGCCTCAACCTGGACGCCCGGGAGCTGCGCGAGATCCGCCGGGTGAAGATCCTCGGCTGCGGGTCGGCGTACTACGCGGGCGAGATGGGGGCGCAGCTGATCGAGGAGCTGGCCCGGATCCCCGCCCACAGCGAGCCGGCCTCGGAGTTCCGCTACCGCAACCCGGTGATCGAGGCGGACACCCTGTACGTCGCGGTCAGCCAGTCCGGTGAGACCTACGACACGCTGGCCGCCGTCCAGGAGATCAAGCGCAAGGGCGGCCGGGTGCTCGGCGTCGTCAACACGGTGGGCAGCGCCATCGCCCGGGAGTGTGATGGCGGCATCTACCTGCACGCCGGTCCGGAGGTCTCGGTCGCCTCCACCAAGGCGTTCACCTCCACCGTGGTCGCCTTCGCGCTGCTCGCCCTGCACTTCGGACGCATCCACGACCTGTCGCCCGCCGACGGGCGCCGGATCGTCTCCGCGCTCCAGGCGCTGCCGGACCAGATCCGCGAGGTGCTGGAGCAGAGCGAGGCGATCGCCCGGCTCGCCGCCGAGTACGCCGAGTCGGCGGGCATGATGTTCATCGGCCGGGTGCGCGGCTTCCCGGTGGCCCGCGAGGGCGCCCAGAAGCTCAAGGAGATCTCCTACGTGCACGCCGAGGCCTACCCGGCGAGCGAGCTCAAGCACGGCCCGCTGGCGCTGATCAGCCCCGAACTGCCCACCGTGGCCCTGGTTCCGGACGACGAGCTGCTGGACAAGAACCTGACCACGCTGGGCGAGATCAAGGCCCGCTCCGGGCGGGTCATCGCGATCGGCCACCGCCGGCCGGAGGAGAAGCTCGCGGACCACTGCGTCGTGGTGCCCAAGAGCGAGCCGGAGCTGGACCCGCTGCTGCTCAACATCCCGCTCCAGCTGCTCGCCTACCACGCCGCCGTCGCCCTGGGGCGGGACGTGGACAAGCCGCGCAACCTGGCGAAGAGCGTGACGGTGGAGTAGCCGTCCGCTCCGGAACCACCGGGCCCCGGTCGCTGTGCGGACGGCCGGGGCCCGGCGCCCTTCTCCGGGAGCGCTCGCGGGGGCGGAGGCTCAGAAGACCGAGCAGCCGGACAGGGTGGTCAGGGTGTCCAGCGCGGCGACCGCGGCGACCGAGTTGCCGGCCTGGTCGAGCCGCGGGCCCCAGGCGCAGACGGCGGCGCGGCCGGGGAGTATCGCGAGCACGCCGCCGCCGACGCCGCTCTTGCCGGGCAGGCCCACCCGGAAGGCGAACTCGCCGGCGGCGTCGTAGGTGCCGCAGGTGAGCAGCACGGCGTTGATCCGCTTGGCCTCGCTGCGGGACATCAGCCGGGTGCCGTCGGCGCGCACGCCGTAGCGGGCCAGGAAGGAGCCGGCCAGCACCAGGTCACGGCAGCTGGTGGCGACGGCGCAGTGGGCGTAGTAGTGCTCCAGGACGGTCTCGACCGGGTTCTCCAGGTTGCCGTGGCTGGCGATGAAGTGGGCCAACGCGGCGTTGCGGTGGCCGTGTTCGGCCTCGGAGGCGGCGACCACCGGGTCGGTGTCCAGCAGCGGGTTGCCGGACTCGCGGCGCAGGAACTCCCGTACCGCGCCGGAGGCGTCGCCGGTCATGCTCTGGAGGCGGTCGGTGACCACCAGGGCGCCCGCGTTGATGAACGGGTTGCGCGGGATGCCGTGCTCGGTCTCCAGCTGCACCAGGGAGTTGAACGGGTTGCCGGAGGGCTCGCGGCCGACGCCCCTCCAGAGCGCGTCACCGCCGTGGGCGACCGCGAGGGCGAGCGAGAACAGCTTCGAGACGCTCTGGACGGAGAACGGCCGCTCCCAGTCCCCGACGCCGTACAGCTCCCCGTCGACGGTGGCGACGGCCATGCCGAAGGCCTCCGGGTCGGCGGTGGCGAGGGCCGGGATGTAGTCGGCGACCCGGCCGCGGCCGGTGGTCGCCCGGGCGGCCGCCTCGGCGGCCTCCAGCAGCACCGGCCAGTCCAGGACCTCCCCGCCGGGCACACCGTTCAACGCTCTTCCTCCACCGGCACCGACTGCGGACACGACCGGGACCGGGCGCGCGGTGCGGGTGCGTCCGGTCCGACCAGGATTATCCGTGTTTCGGGTGGACGGTTGGCCGGGAGGGTCGGTTCCCGCGGTTACGGTGCCTCGGAGGGCGCCTGGACGGGTGGGCCGGTGAGCAGGGTGCCGGTGTCCGAGTAGGGCCGGCCGTTGGGGACGCAGCCGTGCAGGCCCTTGATCTGCTGCATCATCACCGGTGCCGGGGCGCCCGGGGCCGGGCAGTCGACGTGGCCGTTGCCGAGGATGTGGCCGACCTCGTGGTTGACGGCCAGCGCGTGGTATGCCTCGGGGTCGCCCCGGTAGAACTCGGACAGCTCGGTCCAGCGCTTGAGGTTGATCACCACCTGGTGGGTGACGCCGCAGTTCACCCAGCCGCCGGTGTCCAGCCCGTACTGGCCGCAGATCCGGTCGGTGGACCGCGGGGTGGCCAGGTAGACGGTGAAGTCCACCGGGTCGGCGGGCATCCGCTGGAAGGAGGCGGTGCCGCCGGCGGCCCAGCCGTGCCGGACGTCGCCCAGGATCGCGTCCACCTCGGCGGCGAACCGTTCCGGGCTCTCCGCGATCCCGTCCTCCACCCGCACCTTGTAGCGGTACAGGTGCTCGCCGGTGCCGAAGCGGGCGGAGCCGCCGGGCGCGGTGGTGAAGGCCAGCCGGTCGTCCCCGTCGCCCCACGGCTGCCACCAGAGCAGCCCGGCGGTCAGGGCGGCGACCAGCGCGAGGGCCAGCGCGGCCGGCCGGGGCCCGGGTCGGCGCAGCCGCGGGCGCGCCCTCAACGGCCCGCTCCCGCCGGGGCGGGGCGGCCGGTGGCGGCGGGCGCGATGGTGTCCGGGCGGGCGGGGGCCGGGGTGGACATGGCGGAGGTGCTCCAGGAAGGGGATCGGCGGATCGTGGGGCCGGTCACGGCGGCCGGGCCGTCGCCCGGCCGTACGGAAGGGCTCTCACCTGGAGGAACGCGGACGGGCGGGCCCCGGTTCGGCGGTGTGTCCGGTGTCACGGCGGCGGCCCCAGTCGGACGGGCGGCCCGGTCGGTTCCCGGAACCGCTCGATGGTGTCACCCGCGCGGCGTGTCCCTGGGGCCCGCCGCCGGATTCGGGTGTCGTGGTGCGGGTCGACCCGTCGGGCCGCACCCGTGCGGGCCGCCCCGCCCCGCCCACCGGAATGCCATCGGAGGTACCGCCATGTCCACCACCGCCGTGTTCACCGTCGCCGGAATGAGCTGCGGCCACTGCGAGAGGACGGTCAGCGCCGGGCTCGCCGCCCTGCCGGGCGTCACCGACGTCAGCGCGGACGCGCCCAGCGGCCTGGTCACCGTCTCCTCGGTGGGGCCGCTGGACGAGACGGTGGTGCGCGGCGCGGTGGACGGGGCCGGGTTCACCTTCGTCGGGCGGGCCTGACGCTCCGCCGGGCGGGGGGGGGGGGGGGGGGGGGGGGGGGGAGGGGGGGGAAGGGGGGGGGGGGGGGGGGGGGGGGGTGTGGGGGGGGGGGGGGGGGTTGGGGAGGGGGGGGGGGGGCCCCCCCTCCCCCCGCTGCGGGGGGGGCGGCCCGGGACC
>NZ_JBVITE010000124.1:0-10143 GCF_055575155.1 Kitasatospora sp. NPDC034533 | reverse complement strand
CGAACCGATGCTGCTGCGCTGGCGGTTGGGTCGGGTCCAAGGGGAGGGGACACCCCACCACCCCCTTTGAAGGGCTCACACCCCCCCCCCCCCCCCCCCCTCACACACCCCCCCCCCCCCCCCCCCCCCCCCCCCGACCACCCCCCCCCCCGTCGCCGTACGGTGCGGAGGCTGGGCGGCGTTCGGTGTGGCGGCGCGTCGCCGCGTGGCGCGGCGGACGGACGGCGATCGGCGTAGAGCCCCGGACGGCGATCGGTGTGACGGCCGGACGGCGATCGCGCTCGTTGACAGCGCGGCCACGGCCTGGCTGTAATGGGCCCGTGCAGCGCGGCGTCGGCCACAGAGCAGTGGGCCGGCCGGCAGCCGAGCGAGCACCTTGCCGAAGGGACGACGCGCGATGAGCACTCTCTCCGCTGCCCTGATCTGACGCCCGGCGGCCACCGCGGCGTCCGCCCGCGTGCACCGGGTACGCCCCGCGACGCCCGTCCCTGACCGGCGTTCCGCGTCCGGCGCTCGCGACCCGCGTCCTGTGTCCGGCGCCCTGTGACCGGCGTCGCCGGATACGAGACCGGTCGCACCACCGGCATCGACACCGTGTGTGGCCGCACCCCTTTCCCCTTGGGAGACTCCACCGCACACATGCCCATGTCCTTCAACCTGAACGTCATCCAGGAGTTCCGCGCCAACGGCGGGCGGGTCGGCGGCCCGTTCGAGGGCGGCGACCTGCTGTTGCTGACCACCACCGGGGCGCGCTCCGGGCGGCCGCACACCGTACCGCTCGGGTACGTCCGGGCGGAGGGGCTGCTCCTGGTCGTCGCCTCGGCCGCCGGAGCGCCCGAACACCCCCAGTGGTACCGCAACCTCCTCGTCCACCCGGTGGCCCGGGTCGAGCTCGGCACCGAGTCCTTCGACACCATCGCCGTACCCGCCGAAGGTGCCCGCCGGGAGCGGCTGTTCGCGGCCGTCGTCCGGCAGGCTCCGGGCTACGGCGACTACCAGGAGCAGACCGACCGGGAGTTGCCGGTCGTCGTCCTGGAACGGCCCGAACAGCCGGAACGGTCCGAACGGCCCGAACCATCCGGACCGTCCGAACCGTCCGGACCATCCGCCGGCGGTTCCGTGCCCGTGGTGCGCAGCCTCGCCGACAAGCTGCTGGAGGCGCACACCCGGCTGCGCGCCCAGCTGCGCCACGTCCGGGAGGAGGCGCACGCCCACGTCCCCGGCCGACCGGCCACGCTCGGGTTCCAGTTGCGGCAGCACTGCCTGGCCTTCTGCGACGGGCTGACGCACCACCACACGGGCGAGGACACCGCGATCTTCCCCGCCCTGGCGCGCAGCCACCCGGAGCTCGCCGACGTCCTGGACCGGCTCGGTGAGCAGCACCGGGCGATCGGGCGGATCAAGGCGGAGCTGGTGGCGCTGACGGCCGGGATCGCGACCGCCGAACCGGCGCGGCTCCGGGCGGAGGTGGACCGGATGTCCGCCGAGCTGGAGGCCCACCTCGACTTCGAGGAGGCGCAACTGCTGCCGGTGCTCGCCGGCATTCCCTTCCCACCGACCGGGCCGGTTCCTGCGGCCCGGCCCGCTCCGTCGACGGGGCCGGGCCCGGCCGGGAGCTGAAAACGGCGTTGCCGCCGTCCCGTCCCGAGGTGCGGGAGGGGACGGCGGCACGGGCACGTCCCGGGCCGGGGTGGCCCGTTGGGGCGGTCCTTACTTCGACGAGAACACCGGGAGGTAACCGCCGGACTGACCGGCCGCCTTCGGGTGGTAGCTCTCGCCGATCGGGATGGTGGTGCTGTTCAGCCAGGTGGTCAGCGAGCCGCAGATCTCGTGCTCGGCGAAGATGCTGCGGACGTCGCCGAAGGCGAAGCCGGCGTTCGCGGCCCGCTTCGCGAGGACGCCGTCCAGGGTGTCGGCGGCGCCGTTGATGGCGGAGCGCTTGGTGTCGCTGATGCCGAAGATGCAGCTGCCGCCGATCTTGTAGATGTGCGGGTAGCCCATCACGACGACGTGGGCGTTCGGGGACTTGGCCTTGATCGCCGAGTACACGTTGTCCAGCTGGCCGGGCAGGGTGTTGTTGGCGTAGGCCTTGGCGGTGTTGACGGCGTTGATGCAGTCGGCGTCCGAGCCGAGGACACAGGTCTGCATGGTGTCGGCGAACCCCGCGTCGTTGCCGCCGACCGAGATGCTGACGAGCGTGGTGCTGGCGTCCAGTGCCGAGATCTGGCTGTTCAGGATGTCACCGGTCTTGGCGCCCGAACAGGCGACGAACTTGAAGGAGGACGGCGAGTGCGCGTTCTTCCAGAGGTACGCGTACGCGTTGGTGCTGCGCTTGCAGTCACCGCTGTCGCTCAGGTAGCTGCCGGCACCGACGCCGGAGGAGTACGAGTCTCCGAGGGCTACGTAGTTGACGCCGGCGGCGTTGGCGGAGGAGGCGGCGAAGAGCGTCGTCATGGTGAGGCCTGCGGCGACGACGGCGATGGACAGTGCACGGGCAGGGCGGAACATCGCATCTCCAGTGGGGTGGCGTGGCGAGGGTCACAGAAGTGATACCAGGCAGTAGCCAAACCCGGAAGCGGTCATGCCAAGGATATTGACGGGACGTCTGATAGCTCGGAGATGAACTCCCCCTGACATTCCGTGATTTCGCGCAGGTCAGACGGGGTGCGCGGTGACGCGCGTAGTGCACCGCGCGTAGATCGGAAACTTGCGGAAATTCTGTGCAAGGTAAGCGGGCGGTCGCCGACCGGCCATCGCCGGGTCAGATTCGAATCGGGCGTCAGCGGGGCGCCGGCGGGTACAGGGGGGGCTGATGGCACTCCTCATGGCCCGTCAGGCGGTGGGGGCGGAAAGGGACATCGACGGCATGGCCGGAATTTCACCGCCACGGCCGCTCGGAGCCGCCCGCAGGAGCCGACGTGCCGCCACGACGGCGCACCTGCGAACGGCGCACCGCCACAGCCCGTCAAGGCGGCGTGCCGGGAGAGCGCGCACGGGCAGCACGCGCCGACGGCAGACCCGGCCGGCCCGCCGGGGACGTCAACCGCAGGCGCGGCGACGCGCGTGGTCAGCCCCGCGCGCCGGAGCGGCCACCACCAGGGGGCGTGCCGCCCGAGTACACGGCGCCGGGTGAGACCGCGCAGCCCTCGACCGGCAGCTCCTCGATCGTCTCGTTCGCGGCCGCGGGCACACCGAGCCAGCGAGCGGCGGTGGCGACCGCAGTCCGGGCCTGGCGCAGCCCGGGCGCACCCCAGCCGAGCAGCTCGACGGCGAGGCCGGGCGCGACCAGCAGGCGCCGGTAGTGCCGGCCCGAGGCCGGGTCGGCCGCGCTCGGACCGACGGCCCGCAGCGCCGCCGCCATCCGGACCCGGGCGCACTCGTGCCCGCCGTTCGCCGAGCCGACCCGGTCGTAGAGGTAGCCGAGGTAGTACGGCCGACCGATCACGGCCTGTGCCTCCTCGGCCGCCTCCCGGGCCAGGGCTGCCGCCGGGTCACCGCCGTCCTCGGGCTCCAGGGAGCCGCCGGGCAGCGAGCAGATGCCGTCCCGGGGGTTCACCAGCGTCAGCACCCGCCCGTCCGGTGCGAACAGCCACCCCCAGGACTGCTTGACCGGCAGCCCCTCCGGCACCTGTTCACCCGGCCGCCACGGCCAGCCCGCCGTGGGGCGCCGCCGCACCTTCCCGAGCAGCTCCGCGACCTCCGCGCTGTACTCGATCGGGCTCATGCTCTCGCCCCGCGACGCTCGGCGGGGGCACTCACCCGCGCACACCCCCTGGCACCGAGCTCGCTCCGCTCGCTCATCCGTCCCCCTCTCGCTGTCGGGCTTCGCCGGACCGGCGGTGCACGGGGAGGACCTGCAGGGCACGGCACGGAGCGGAGCGGCGGTGTGGGGCACCGCGCGCTCCTGCTGTTGATCTTCTCCGAATCTTCCCCGAACAGGCGGTCGATGAACAGTCCCCAGCGCCGCATGGTGGACGCCGGGCCGGAGAACGCCGTGCCCCGAGGGCGGTGGACGCCGTGATCACCCCAGCGGCCCGCCCCCTCCCCCGGGGTCGGGGAAGCCGGGCAGCGGGAACCCCGGGCGGGGATCCACCCCGGGCGGGAAGGGCAGCCCCCGGGCGGCGTCGTCGGCCAGCTCGTCGAACACCTCGTGCGCGGTCATCGGCCGCAGCCGCCCGCCCGTCAGCGCCCAACCGCGCACCGGCGGCCGGGGCGGCCTGGCGTCGCCGGTCGGCGAGCCGGGTGGAGCGGCAGGTGGAGCGCCGGCCGGATCGCCGTGCAGCAGCAGCGCCCCTTCCCCACCCGAGGCCACCCCCGCCGCGAGCGTCACGCAGAACGCCTCGGCGTCCCGCCCGGCGGGCTGCAGCCGCCCGCCCTCCACGCAGACGTCCACCGCCGAGGTGAGCTCCTCCCCGTCCTCGGGGCCGTGGCAGCGCAGGGTCAGCAGGTGGGACCCGTCCCCCGCCCCCTCGGCCAGCGCCAGGTAGACCGACGTCACGTACCGCATCACGGCCGCCATCCGGAACTGCCCGTCCGGGGCGTCGCCGACCGCGTCCAGCAGGGCCACGCAGGCCACGGACATCCGCAGCCGCGCCCGGTGGTCGTCCAGCAGCACCGGCGCCAGTTCGGCCAGCCGCTCCCCCGCGTAGACGAACGGCTCGCCCGCCAGCTCCGGATCGCCCGCGTAGGCGACCCGGGCGGCGGGCATCCGGGGATCGAGGCCGAGCGCCTCGCAGTAGTCCTCGAAGTCGCCCGCCTCCAGGACCCGTAGGTGCACCTCCAGGCCTTGCCGGTGCAGGGCCGTCAGCTGCTCCTCCGCCCGCCGCAGGTAGGCCTGGTGTCCGAGCCCGCCGAACAGCCCGTACCTCGCCAGACCGGCGAAGTCCACGGGATCGACCGCCAGCGCCACCGCCACCGGCTGGGGCGGCGGCGCACCTCCGAACCGCCCACCACGCCCGGCCCGCACACCGCCTCGCGCACTCCCTCCCGCACGCGCGCCCGGCGGTCGCCCGTCTCCGGGCCCCGCCCCTCCGGGCCCGGAGACCGGCTCCCCACCGGCACCGCCGCCCGGCCTCCGCCCGGCCAGCACCAGCGCCCGCCGGCGCCCGTGCGACGGGCGCCCCGCCGCAGCACCCAGCGCCTCGCACACCAACACCCGTACAGCAGTCATGGCTCCTCCTTCTCGCTCTCCCGACACGCATCACGCCGACCGCCCGGGCTGGGAGCCGGCCGACTGTCGAGGAACATACACAGAGCCACTGACAATTCACCTTCGGTAATCGAACAAGCTCAGCGCCATCCCGGCGACGGCAAAACCGCGCACCGGCGCGCGGTCGAGGGCGAGGCCCGCGAGCCGGGATCGGATGCGGCTGCGGTCGCGGTCGCGGCCAGTCGGTGCGCGGCTGACAGATGACAAGCAACAGATGACAGATGACAGATTTCGAAATCTGTTATCTGTCATCTGTGACCTGTCAGCCGTCGACGGCCGCCCGTCACTCGACCCCACCACCCCCGAGTCCCCCGAGCCCCGTGGGCCCACCGGGCCCGGCGGGGTTGTCGGCGTCGCGGGTTAAGGTCGGGGACCATGCGACTGCTGCATACCTCCGACTGGCACCTCGGGCGTTCGTTCCACCGCGAGAGCCTGCACAACGCCCAGCGCGCCTTCCTGGACCACCTGGTGGAGGTGGTCCGGTCCGAGGGCGTGGACGCCGTGCTGGTCGCGGGGGACGTCTACGACCGGGCACTGCCCGGGCTGGAGGCGGTCGCGATGTTCGACGACGTGCTGCACCGCCTGGCAGACCTCGGGGTGCCGACGGTCTTCATCAGCGGCAACCACGACTCGGCCCGCCGCCTCGGGGTCGGGGCGGGGCTGATCGGCCGCGCCGGGATCCACCTGCGGACCGACCCGGGCGAGTGCGCCGAGCCGGTCCTGCTGGCGGACGAGCACGGCCCGGTGGCGGTGTACGGGCTGCCGTACCTGGAGCCGACACTGGTGCGCGAGCGGTTCGGGCTCGCCAAGGGCGGGCACGCCGCGGTGCTCGGCGCGGCGATGGACCAGGTCCGGGCGGACCTGGCGGCGCGCCCGGCCGGCACCCGGGCGGTGGTGCTGGCACACGCCTTCGTCACCGGCGGCGCGCCGAGCGACAGCGAGCGGGACATCGCGGTCGGCGGCGTCGCCTCGGTGCCCGCCTCCGTCTTCGACGGGGTGCACTACGCCGCGCTCGGCCACCTGCACGGCTGCCAGACCCTCGCCCCGCACCTGCGCTACAGCGGGTCCCCGCTCGCCTACTCCTTCTCGGAGGTGAACCAGCGCAAGACCATGTGGCTGGTCGACCTCGCGGCCGACGGCACGGTGACGGCCGAGCGGGTGCCCTGCCCCGAACCCCGGCGGCTGGCCACCCTGCGCGACACCCTCGACGCGCTGCTCACCGACGAGCGGTACACCGAACACGAGCAGTCCTGGGTGCAGGCCACGCTCACCGACGCGGCCCGGCCGAGCGAGCCGATGGAAAGGCTGCGGCGCCGCTTCCCCCACACCCTCCAGCTGCTGTTCGACCCCGAGCGGAGCGACGCCGAGTCCTCGCAGTCGTACGCGGCGCGGGTCAGCGGCCGGGGGGACCTGGAGATCGCCGAGGGCTTCCTGCGGCACGTTCGCCCCGGCGCCGAGCCGCAGCCGGACGAACTCGGCTGGCTGCGCCAGGGCTTCGAGCGGGTCCGGGAGACCACCGACCGGAAGGCGGACCTGCCCCGATGAGGCTGCACCGGCTCACCGTCACCGCCTTCGGCCCGTTCGCGGGCAGCGAGACGGTGGACTTCGACGCGCTCGCCGCCGGCGGACTGTTCCTGCTGCGCGGCGCGACGGGCGCGGGCAAGAGCAGTGTGCTCGACGCGGTCTGCTTCGCCCTGTACGGCGAGACGCCGGGCACCCGCCGGGCCAACCGGCTGCGCAGTGACCACGCCGACCCGAAGCGCCTGACCTCGGTCGAGCTGGAGCTGACCCTCGGCGGGCGGCGGCTGCGGATCACCCGGCTGCCGGAGCAGCGCCGCCCGAAGAAGGTCGGCACCGGCACCACCGTCGAGCGGGCCCAGACGCTGCTGCGCGAGTGGGTCGCCGACGCGGGCGACGGCACGCCCGGCTGGCGGGGGCTCAGCAAGTCGCACCAGGAGGCCGGGGAGGAGATCCACCGGCTGGTCGGCATGAACCGGGAGCAGTTCTGCCAGGTGGTGCTGCTGCCGCAGGGCGACTTCGCCCGCTTCCTCAAGGCCGACTCGGAGGAGCGCGGCAAGCTGCTGCGGCGGCTGTTCGACACCGAGCGGTTCCAGCACGTGGAGGCCTGGCTGGCCGAACAGCGCCGCGTTCAGGAGGCCGCCGTCCAAACCGGCCGGCGCCGGCTGCGGGACCTCGTCAGCAAGGCCGAACAGGCGGCCGGGCCGGGCGCCGAGCCCGTCGAGGCCTGGATGCCGGCCGACGAGGTCGACACCGCGCCGGCCGCCGGAGTGCTCGGCTGGGCGGCGGTCCTGCGCAGCGAGGCGGCCGAGCGGCTCGCCGTCGCCGAGGCCGCCCTCGCGGGCGCCGAGACGGCCCAGCGGACCGCCCAGGAACTCCGTGCGGCGGCCGAGGAGTTGGCCGGTCGCCAGCGCCGGCACCGGGAGGCTCGGGACCGGGCCGAGCGGCTGGCCTGCTTCGAGGCCGCCGCAGCCGCGGACCGGCAG
The DNA here is from genome assembly GCF_055575155.1 of Kitasatospora sp. NPDC034533. Lineage (NCBI taxonomy): Bacteria > Bacillati > Actinomycetota > Actinomycetes > Kitasatosporales > Streptomycetaceae > Kitasatospora > Kitasatospora sp. NPDC034533. Next base: position 2,430 of record NZ_JBVITE010000124.1, on the reverse strand, counting down.
CGGTTGGCAGCCGCCCAGGAGGCCGTCGGGGTGGAGTCCGCGCTGCGGCTGCGGGATGGCGCGGCCGAGGCGCTCCGGCGCGCGCGGCAGGCGGAACTCCGCCACCGCGAGGCGCTGGCCGGTGCCGGCGGCGAGGGGCCGCGGCTCGCCGGGGCGGACGCGGCCGAGCTGGCCGAGGCCGAGCTGCGGCTGCGGGCCGAGGTGGTCCGATTGGAGGCGGCCCGGGCGGAGGAGCAGCGCTGCGCCGAACTCGCCCGCGAGCAAAGGTCCTTGACGGCCGAACAGCAAGCCGTCGACGAGCGGGCCGAGGAGGCCGGGGACTGGCTCGCCGAGTTCGAGGGCGAGTTGGGCCGACTTGAGCAGCAGCACGCCGAGGCCCTGGCGGCGACCGCTCGGGTCGAGCAACTGGACGGGCGTCGTGCCGAGTTGACGGCCCGACTGGGGGCGGCCCGGGAGCGCGACGGTCTGCGTGCCGAGATCGCCGCCGCCGAACCGCGGGTCTCCGCCCTGCGGACCGCCGCGCTGGACGCCCGTGAGCACAGCCTGGACCTGCGGGACCGGCGGCTGCACGGCATGGCCGCCGAGCTGGCGGAGCAGTTGCGCGCGGGTGAGGCCTGCCGGGTCTGCGGATCGCCCGAGCATCCGGCGCCCGCCGAGGCCGCTCCCGCTGGACGGGTCGGTGCCGAGGACGAGGAGCGGGCGCGCCGGGCCCAGGCCGACGCCGAACAGGTCTGGGCGGAGGCCGAGCAGGCGCTCACCGCGCTGCGGGTGCGCGAGGCCACCGCCGCCGGTGCGGCCGGCCCGGACACCGCGGACTCGCTCGCCCAGCTGCTCGCCTCGCTGGAGCGAGAGCATTACGAGGCGCGACACGCGGCGGAGGCGCTCGGCCGGGTCGAGCAGGAGATCGCCCGGCTCTCGCAGGACCGCGCGCGACGGATCGAGGAGCTGCGCGAGGCCAAGGAGCGCGCCGCCGTCCTCTCCGACCGGCTGCTGGCGCTGGGCACCGAGCAGCGGACGTTGGCCGCCCGGGTGGCCGCGGCCCGGGGCGAGGCGGCTTCGGTGGCCGACCGAGCCGCGGCCCTCGCCCGGCTCACCGAGGCGGTCGCCGCCACGGCCACCTCCGCCCGGGCCCGGGCGGAGGCCTCCGTCCGGCTCGGCGAGGCCGAGGACGAGCTGCACGAGGCCGCCGCCACCGCGGGCTTCCCGGACGCCGCGGCGGCACTGGCGGTGCTGCTGCCGCGCGAGGAGCGCGAGCGGCTGGAGGACCGGCTGGAGCGGCACCGCGCCGAGACCGCCGCCGTCCGGCGTGAGCTGGCGCTGCCGGAACTGGCCGAGGCCGCGGAACGTCCGCCGGTGGACCTGCCCGCCGTCGCGGCCGAGCTCGGCGCCGCCACCGAGCGGCTCGGCCGGGCGCACGCCGACCACGCCGCCGCCCGCGAACGGTGCGGGGCGCTGGCCGCGATCGGGCGGCAGCTGACCGACCTCGCCGCCGAGCTGGCCCCGGCGCTGGACCAGTACGGGCGGATCAACCGGCTCGCCGCGCTCGCGGCCGGCACCTCCAGCGAGAACCGGCTGCGGATGCGCCTGGAGTCGTACGTCCTGGCGGCCCGGCTGGAGCAGGTCGCGGCGGCGGCCAGCGACCGGCTGGTCCGGATGTCGGGCGGCCGCTACACCCTGGTCCACAGCGACGACCGGGGCGCCGGCACCAAGCGATCGGGCCTGGCGCTGCGGGTGGTCGACGCCTGGACGGGCACCGAGCGGGACACCGCCACGCTCTCCGGCGGCGAGAGCTTCTTCGCGTCGCTCTCGCTCGCGCTGGGCCTGGCCGACGTGGTCACCGACGAGGCGGGTGGCATGCCGCTGGACACGCTCTTCATCGACGAGGGCTTCGGCACCCTCGACGAGCAGTCCCTGGAGGAGGTCATGGACGTCCTGGACGGCCTGCGGGAGCGGGACCGTGCCGTCGGCATCGTCAGCCACGTCGCCGACCTGCGCAGCCGCATCCCCGCGCAGCTGCTGGTCCGCAAGGGCCGACACGGCTCGACCCTGGCGCTCGCCGGGCGGGAGGACGCGTAGGCCCACCCCCAGGTCGGCCGCGGGGCCGGCCGGTGGGTGAGTTCGGAGGTCAGCCGGAGCAGGCGATCCGCTGCGCCTGCTGCCAGGCGCACACCGGGCAGAGGGTGGCGCCCTGGTGGTCGGCGGGCAGTTCGGTCGGCTCTCCGCACAGCACGCAGTCGGCGCGCGGCCCGGATGCCTCCGGGTCGTGCCGCAGCGCGGCTTCCGCTCCGCTGCCGGGTGTGAGTTCGCAGACGACCGCTTCCTCGTTCGTACCGGTGTCGCTCATTAGAGGACCATCCCTTCTGCAGCCCTCTTCGGTAGGGTTGTGACCTCTCGGTCCCGGTGGGTGCATGGCCAGTGTCGCGAGCCGTT
>NZ_JBVITE010000123.1:0-10372 GCF_055575155.1 Kitasatospora sp. NPDC034533 | reverse complement strand
GACAGCGGCACCGCAGTGGTTCAACAGCAAAGGTAGACGCGCCGCACCGCGCGCGATCCTCCTACTGCAAGATCCACTTCTGAAACACGCCCTAGGGCCTTCAGCGTATCCAGGTCCCAATCACGCAGGTCTGGCTCATCCTCCCCAAGGCCCATCGCCGACAGGGTGATGTCCCGGTTCAACCAGTCGGTGAGCACCTCGGCGAGGTAGAGCGGGATGTTCCCGGAGGGCATGACGCCCTGGCGGACCCACTGGGTGACGGATACCCGGCTCGGTCGTGCCCGGTCGTTGTGGCGGGCCGCAACAGTGCATAAGGCCCGGGCGAGGGCCTCGTTCGGCCGACCAGCTTCCCGGATGAGTCGACCCAGCCGCTCGTTCGGTTGGCGAGTTCGCCCCATGGGGGTCTCCCTGGTGATGCCGATTAACCAGTTTAACAACGGACGGTCGCTGACACCTTACTCCCGGACACCATCGGCGGTTTGCTGTTTGTGCAAGGGCACTTCAGGCCGCATCTCCGGCCTGATCCCGATGCTCCAATTCCCGAGCGAGTGAGGCGTCCACATGGAGCCGAGATCACGTACCACCACGACGAAGCTCCCGGCCGAGCGGGCACGGATCCGCGACCTCCGCCGCTGGGCGAGGGAGGTCCTGCCATCGCTGGGCCTCGACGTTCGGGAGGTGGATTCCGTTCGGGACGACGTGGAGGTCGTGCTTTCCGAGCTCGCCACCAACGCCGTCGTGCACGGTTGCGGTGGCGACCGGCCGGGCGTGAAGTTGACCGCCTCTCTGGCGTACACCCCGGGAGTGCTGCGGGTGTCCGTGCCCGACCCGGGGTCCGGACGACCGGAGTACCGGGCGGTGGACGACGAGGCGACCTGCGGCCGCGGTCTGAGGCTGATCACCGGGGTCGTGGCCCGGTTCGGCGTCGAAGACCTGCCCGAGGGCGGCAAGGAGGTCTGGGCCGAGATCACGCTGCCCGGCGCGCAGCCGTCGGCTGCGGCCAGCGAGCTGATTGGCCTGCGGGTCGCGGTGCTGCGCCCGGACAGCACTCTGCGGGCGTCCAGACCGTTGCCTGCCGTCGGGTTCCTGCCCGGACGGTCGGCGGTGCTCGACCGAATACCGGCCTGATACCTCCGGTGCCGCCCACTGCCTCCCCGCCTGGGCGTCACCGGACTCCAGAACGCCTGCCCGGATCCTCAGATCCCCCTTCCGGAGCAGGCGGCGGAAGAGCACCGTCCCTGCCGGAGAGGGGCGCGCACGCTCACCGCGTTCAGGGCCGCCCCTCACGCTCAGGGAGGCCGGCCCGGACACCCGTGGGGCCCCGCCTCCCCTTGAGAGGCGGAGCCCCGCGGTCCTGGGATGAGCCGCCCCCGCAGGCGGCACCACCCAGCGTGCGGGCCCGGCCCACCCCGGAACACGGTCGGGCCCGCACACCCTCACCACCCGCCCCTGGGGAGAGGCGGGCAGCCCGTGGCGGGGAGCTCCTGCTCCCGGGTCACGGGCACACCGGACGAGCGGACGCGGAGGGAAGTGCACTCCGCTCGTCCGCCCGGCACGTGCCATCCGGCACGGGGCCGGCCGGTCCGGGACGACCCCGTGGAGCAGGGCCGTCCCGGACCTCCCACCCCCCGACTTCGTACTGAGGACTGCGTGAGCGTCGCCATGCGCACCAGAGACCAGCTCAAGACCACCACCACGACCCGCCGAGCGGACGCCGCGGCCTCCTTCGAGGCCCTGAAACAGGCCTGCGAGGCCACCAGCGGCACCCACGTCCAGCGGGCCGTGCGGGCCAGGCTGATCAGCGACAGCCCGAACTACCTCTGGCGACTTCCCAGCTCGAACTCCATCGCGATCGTCCACCCGAGCGCGGACGAGGCCTGGGCCGTGATCAAGGGCGCACGGTTCCTGCGGCAGCAGCAGATTGCCGTCACCGCCCCGTACTTCACCAACGTCAGCACGGCCGCTGACGGCCAGGCCGTCAGCTTCTGGCACCCGTGCGGCTCGCCGAGCAACGACACCTCCCTGTCCGCGTGGGTAACCGCCCTCACCCACCGCATCGACCCCACGACGGCACCCTGGCTCCGCGAGCACAACCCGTTCGCCGGCCTCCTCGACGGCCTGGACCACGCCCCGCTGGACGGCCCCGCCCGCCGCTTCCTGCGCGAACGCGCGGACCAGTTGCACGAGGAGTGGCACCACCTCGACTGGACGACGCCGGACACCGTCATCCTCGGCGCCCTCGGCATGGTCCCCGTCCACGACGACGGAGTCCACGTCGGACTCCTGCTGCGCCGACCGCTGTGGCGCGGCCACAGGGAGTGGGACCTGGTCGCCGCCCGCTGGCGTAGCGAACTGCTCATCGGCCCGCGCGAGGACCATCGGACCTACGCTGACACCTACCTCTCCTACCAGCTGGACGGCCAGGACCCGGGCTACCCCGACATCGGCGCCTGGTCCGGCTACCAGACGGTGCGCGACATCGTCGTCCTCACCGAGGTGATGGGCACGGTACGCCGCGCCCACCTCGACAAGCAGACCCGCCAGCTGGCTGCCCACCGGATCGCGTGCCTGCGCGGCGCCCACCCGGCCCCGTGGAACTGGGGTCCGCAGTGACGGCCCCGAAGGAGCGCGGCCGGCTGCTGCCGGCCGTCCACGAGCCCCGGGCCCTCCGGTGTGGCCACGCCATCGCGGAGGTCACCGAACACGAGGCTCTCGTGCTGAGCCACCTGGTCACCGATCTGGACGCCGTCCAGATCGCAGCCGAGATCAACGCCATGCCAGAGCGCGAGGGCGCGCACCCGATGACCCCGCATCGGGTGCGCACGCACCTGAACTCGTTGAGGACGAAGCTCTCGGCGAGCAGCTGGGCGCAGCTGGTCGACACGGCGTGCCGCACCAGGCTTCTCCTCCCGCCCCGGGTGGAGCTGGGGAGGCCGTTTCCGCCGCAGCTCACGCCCTACATCCAGTACGTGGCGCTGGGCTGGACCGTTCGGGAGATCGGCTGGTACTTCCGGTTGGCACCGGTCACGATCACCCGGTACGTGGCCGACGGCCGGCACCGGGTGGGTGCCCGCCACACCCCGGCGGCGATCTTCCGCCTGCACGGTGTTCCCGACGTCCTGGAGAACATCCCGATCTGCCCGACCTGTACGGCAGGGGGCGTCAGGTGAGGCCGTACGCCAAGGGCCCATGGGAGCGGGACTCCGTGGTCCACGGTGAGCCGTGTCCGACCTGCGGGGCGCGGATCGTCGTCACGCGGGAGCAGTTCGACGTCCTGGTACTCACCGCCGCGGGCAACAGCGCCCCCGAGATCGGCCGGCGCCTGGGCTCCGGCACGGAGAGGGCCCGGGCCACGGTCAGGAGGCTGCGGCAGATCACCGGTGCCCGCACACTGGGGCAGCTCTCCGCGATCGGGGTTCGCGCCGGTCTCGTCCCGGCCCTGGGCCGGGACTGCCCGCCCGGCCGACTGACACCGGTACAGGTCCAGGTGTTCGCACTGCTCGCCCAAGGCCTCACCCTGCGGGAGATCGCCACCACCACCGGCCTGGACCAGGAGACGATCCGCGAGGCCAAACGCCAGGTCCGCGAACTGCTGGGCGTGGACCAGCTGCCGGCCCTGATCACCATGCTGTACGGGCTGGGTGAGCTGTCGCGCCGCCACTGGTGCAACCGCTTGGTCTGCGTGATGGCACGCCAGCAGGGCGAACCGCACACGGGCCCGCGCCACAGCGCCCACCAAGCGGCCGCCCGCTGGGCCGAAGACCTCGCGACGGCGGCCGCCTGGCGCGCCGATCACCGCCGCGCCCGGGAACAGCTCGCCGAGACCATGGCCCGCCTGGACGACAGCGTGGCGGAACTGCGGGCCGCCCGCACAGAGGCGGAGGAGGCGATGGTGATGGCTGCGGCCCTGAGGGACGAGGCCCAAGGCGCCGACCGCCGCGCCGCCGCCGACCTGGCGACGATCCGCGCCGAGACGAGAGCGGCCCTCACCGGCGCCGAAAGGGTGCTGCGCGGCGCCGAGGAGGCCAACCGGAGGATGACGGCCCTGTCCGGGCGCCTGGACGTCCTGGGACAGAGCCAGCAGGAGGTAGTGGCGAAGTTGGCACGCCTCGCGAACTCGGGTACGTGCGGGGGCGTCCGCGAGAAGGACCGGCCCGTTCGACTCGCCGCGGCCGAGCCGAACCCCGGCCGTTCCCCGATCCCGATCGAGGAGCGGCCTTGGAACCAACGCCGCCGGCCCACAACTCCCTGACCGTGAGGAGTCGACCCACCATGCCCCCGCCCCCGCCCACGCCGACCCCGTCCACCCCGGGCCCCACGCCCACGCCACCGAGTGCGCCGGCCGACGTCCGCCCCGTGCACAGCGACCCGTGTCCGACCTGCGGACGTCGCCTCATCGTGACCCGATGTCAGCACAAGCAACTGGTCCTGACGGCCATCGGCAAGGACGTCAAGGCGATAGCCGCTCTTCTCCAAGTTGGACGGGGCACCGTGGAGTTGGATCGCAAGCGGCTGCGGGAGCTGACCGGCGCCCGCAGCACCGTCCAGCTCGTCGCCGTCGGCATCGGGGCGGGCCTCGTCCCGCTCGGCGTTCCCGACCGCCCTCCTCTCCCGCTGACCTCCCACCAGGCCGAGATCTTCTCGCAGCCGGCCGACGAGGGCCTACGCGTCGGAGAGATCGCCCAGGCCCGCGGTGTCACCCCCGCCGCGGTCTCGGCACAGATGCAGAAGGTCTGCCGCCAGCTCGGCGTGGACTCCGCGTGCGCCGCCGTGGCCATGCTCTATGGACTGGGCCAGCTGGAGTGCCACCACCCGTGCCCCCAACCGGCCTGCCGGCGACAACGACCCCGGCTCCGCCGCCCGGACACCCCCGCGAACCCCGAGGAGGTGGCGCAGCGCTGGGCTGAGGGCATCGTCACGGCGAGCCGCCGAAAGCGCCCCGGGACCGCCGCGTTCGGCGTGCTTCGTCTCCAGGGCCGTTCGATCGATCCGCAGGCCGGGCAACTCCTGGCCGAGCAGCTGTTGGACGAGGCGGAGAGCCTGTGGCGCCGAGCCGGCGGCTTTGAGGCCCGGCGCCTGGCCGCCGAACTCCACCAGGGTTTCGGCGCGTTGAAGGACTCCCTCGTAGACCACGAGGAGAGCCGTGGGCGGTTGGAAGCCGCCTGGCTGGAAGTCGGTGCGGACCTCGTGCAGCACCAGGCCGCGCTGAACACGGACGCCCCGCCGAAGCCCGCCCGCTGACCAGCACGAGCACGCGGAGACGCACATGCCCATGCCCCCCTCACCCAACGACCTGGCCGACCTCATGCCCCTGCTGGCTGGCGCCGCCACCATCACCGACCCCAGAGGCCTGGTCACGGACACGTGGCTCGCCCCCACCGTCGAACGAGTGCTGCGCCTGCTCGACCAGGCCGATCCCCGCGCCCTGGCGGCCGGTTCCCACTCCGCCCCCGGCCACACCATGCTCCTGCTCGCCCCGCCCCGCGGCGGCCACCCTGCCTGGTACCTGCGTCTGCCGGACGGCACCGCCACCACCCCGCCACGGCCCACCCCCCACCCCACCGCGATCATCCCCCTGGCCGGCTCCCTGGACCTGTCCCTCCACCGCGACCAGGACGACGTCGACCACAACCGGACGCAGTACCTGCGCACCCTGCGCCCCGGCCAGCTCTGCCTCCTCCACCGCGACGCCACCGTCGGCCTCACCGGCACCACGGACAGCGTGCAGCTCATCCCCACCCGCCTTCCACCGGCCGACCCGGGCGCCGCTCCGCTGAGCCCGGACGACTATCAGGCCGCCATCGCCACCGCCCATTACCGCCTCACCGTCCCCCGCCCCGACGAGCACCTCGTCGGCACCGTCCGTGCCGGCGGACCCTGTCTCGAAGACATCCCCGACCTGCACGGCGCCGGCCTGCCCCTGATCCACGCCCAGGCAGAGGTCCTGCGCCATCTGGCCGCCGCCCGCGGAGACCTGTCCTACCTCGTCACCACCACCGTCCTGAGCCCCAGCCGCTACGAAGCCTCCAGGCCGGGCCGGCTCGTCCTGGCCCAGGATGCCGGACAGGGCTACGAGATCAGCCTCGGCACCAACGCCGGCTCCGACTGCCGGTTCCGGCCCCGCCACAGCCACTCCTACCCGTTCACCACCCGAATCCTGTCCGGCGGTTGCCTCCATACCGTTCACTACCGCACCAGCCAGGACGACGGCCCGCTCACTGCCGGCCGGCCGCTCCCGGCCGTGACCACCACCGAACTCCCCGGCAGCACCTACACCCTGGCGGCGACCCTCGCGCACCAGTACGCGCTGCTTCCCGGCACCGCCACCCTGACGCTGCGCGGCCCCCGCGACGTCCGGTGCGCGCACGACGACGGCCAGCTGCCGACGGGCGCGCACCGGATGACCGACGCCGGGCACCAGGCCCTGTATCAGCAGCTCGCGACCGCCGGGGTGATCGACCTGCTCCCGCGCCACTGAACCCCGATATCGGCCTGCATTCGCGCCACGCCGCGCCTACATCGAGCTGGTGGCCATCTCCCGTCCCAACCACTGATCGGATCAACCCGCATGCTCCTGCCGTGTTCCACGATCGACCCGTTGTTCCCGCCCGGCCGCTGCGTCTACGCGCAGGTGATCATCCGCAGCCCCAACGGCGACGTCTTCCGCCCCTCGGGCGGCATGGCGAACGGACCTGTCAGAGCTGCAACTTGAAGCCCACGTGCGAGCCTGTGAAACCCAAGCGCTCGTAGAAGCGGTGGGCGTCGGTGCGGGCCGAGTCCGAGGTGAGCTGCACCAGTTGGCAGCCCTGGCGGCGGGACTCGTCGACGGCCCACTCGATGAGCTGGGCGCCAAGGCCGTGGCCGCGCTCGGAGCTGTGGATCCGTACACCCTCGATGATCGAGCGGATCGAGCCCTTGCGGGACAGCCCCGGAATGATCGTGAGCTGGAGTGTGCCGACCACCTCGCCGTCGCGATCGGCGACGACCAGCAGCTGGTTCGGATCGCTTTGCAGTCGCTCATAGGCTGACCAGTAGGGAGTCAGATCGTCCGGTGACTCACGGGTAGCACCTAATGCGTCGTCCGCGAGCATGGCAACGATGGCTGCGATGTCGTCCCGCACGGCGGGACGGATGCCGATAGTGGTCATACAGCGCATGCTAACCAGACGCCCCATGCAGCAACCGACCGCTCGACCCGATGCGCGTCGAACCCACTCGGACCGTGCGGCCATGCTGCACGCCTCCGAGCTGGTCGTCCACGACGGCCGGGGCGAGGTCGCCCGGCACGCGCGGCTGATCGCCAAGGGCGGGCGGCACCCGGCTCGACCTGGACCACTACCTGGAAGCCCGGGGCCGCAAGCCCGGGGCCGCCGCGCTCGATCAGGCCCGCTCCGCCCGCAAGTTCACCGCAAGTTCACCCCGCTCCGTGACGCCTGGTGGGCGGCAGCCCGCAAGGCCCACGGCGAGCGCGACGGCACCCGCGCGCTGATCGAGGTCCTGCTGCTGGGCCGCCACATGCCCCACGGGCACCTGGTCGCCGGCCTCGCCGCAGGCCCTGCGGTCGGGAGCGCTGACCGCGGACGCCGTCGCTCTGGAAGCACGCAAGGCGGCCGACGCGGACAGCACCGCCGCCGCTGATCCGGAACCATCCGAAGCCGACCGGGTGGCGGTGACCGCGCTCACCGAGCGGCGCCTGGCCCAGCTCCCGCCCGGCACCCCGGCCTCTCAGAGCTTGGGAAGGCAGGCGGTCGTGCCCTCGGCCGGGACGGTGCCGTCGGCGACCACGACGGTGGCCTGGGCCTCGACGCACCCCACCCCGGTGAGCAGCAGGTCGGCGTAGCTCTGGTCGAGGTGGCCGAGGTGGAGCTGGGTGGACGTGCCGTCGCTGGTGCGTTGGGTGCGGGTGGTGACGGTGCCCTGGTGCGGCTGGGAGAAGACGTGCTCGGCCGGGTCGAACCTCGACCAGGCGCCGCGGCAGCGCGCGGAGTAGCGGAGGGTCACCGTACCGAGGACCGTGCCGGTGGGCTGGAGCCGGCCGTCGATGACGGCCTCCCGCGGGAGGACGACCGGGGCCTGGTCAAGGTTGATCGCGTCCTCCCCGCAGCCGTACGGCTTGGGGTCGGAACCGTCCTGGGCCTCCGCTTTCGCGGTCGCGGGGGCGTACCCGGTCGGCCGGGGCCGGTTTGCCGCCGGCTCGACGGGGCTTGAGCCGGTCGCGACGAACAGGTAGAGCAGCGTGCAGTTGGCGGCGGCGGAGAGCCCGAACAGGAGGCGGGTCACGGCCGGTCGCGCCGCCGGCCGGCGAGGCACCGCCCGCGCCAGGGGCTCCGGTGCGGGATCGTCAGGTTCGCCGGCGGAGTCCCCGGACCCGGCGTCCGGCGGAGCGACCGGGTGCCCCCCGGAGTCCGGGGTTCGCGGATCCGCAGGGAGGTCCGCGCGGAGTTCTGACCGAGGTTCCGACGCCTGCGCGGCGGGCGCACCGCGCACCGCCCGGCTGTCCACCTCTCGCCGGGCTGCCTCCCAGCGGCGGCGCCACCCGGCGAGTTCCGCGTCGCGGACCCCGCACGCCGAGACGTAGGCCAGGGCCACGTCCAGTGTCGGCAGGGCGCTCCCGGAGGCCGCCCGGGCGAGGGTCGCGGCGGAGTAGTGGGTGGCCTTGGCCAGTTGCCGGTACGTGGGCTCGCCCGCTGCGATCCGCACGGCCCGGAGAGCCGCCGCGAACCGCTCGGCCACCCCGCGCTCAGGGTCGAGCGGTACCTCCCGTCGTCCCATCAGTGCCCCCACGGTTGTCTCGGATTGTCTCACCGTTGTGGGAAGCGCGTTCCCGACAACTTCGCACCGTGACTCCATCGTTCCCGTCCGGCGTCCTTCGGGAACCGCCGGAGCCATTCGGCCTGGGCGGCGAAGCAGCCCACGATCCCTGGGAGTCCCTTGTGAACGAACGATTCAAGCGCGGTTCGGTCCGGGCCGCCGCCGTCGCGGCGGCCCTCGCGGCGGCCGTGTCCGTCTCCGTCGCGGGTGCGGGCAGCGCCTCGGCCGCCGTCTCGGCCTGGAGCGACTGCCCCGCGAACACCGCCTGCGGGTTCGTGGACGCCGACGGCGGCGGCATCCACATCGAGGTCACCGGCAGCCGGTGTCTGCTCCTCTCCGAGACCAACCCGCGCTTCAGCGACGTGATCAGCTCGGCCTGGAACCGGACGGGCAGTGCGATGGTCCTGTACAACTGGACGACCGTCTGGGAGCCGGTCAAGACGGTCAACCCCGGTGAGCAGTGGTCGGCCGGCTGGTGGGACCCGGCGAACGACGTGGCCGACATGATCTGCGTCGGCGGTGCCCGGCCCTGACCCCGAAAACCGCAGTCGAGGAGCCGGCGCCCTGGTCGGCGCCGGCTCCCCCTGACCTCCCAGCCCTCGTGGAAGGGGACCGGCATGCCGACCCGCCACACCTCCACCCCAGCCCTCCTGACCGTCCTGCTCGCCCTCCTCCCGCTCCTGTCGCTCACCTCCCCCGCCGAGGCCGGCACCGGCCGACCGCCCGCCCACAGCCCCGCCGGACTCCGTGCGGCCGTCGCCGCCAAGGCCCTCGCCCTTGCCACCGCCGCCCACGCCGCCGCGCCCTCGCCGGCCGACGTCCAGGTCGACATCACCCGTCGTCACGCCGAGGACTGGGCGTTCGGCACCTCCGTGGTGATAGCCCCGGCCGCGACCGACGCCCATCCCGACGGCTGGCTGTTCCTGGCCCGCCACACCTCCGGCGGCTGGCGCGTCGCCTTCGACGGCGAGCCCGCCTTCGCCGAACTGGCTGCCGACGCCACCGCCCTGACCGTCCTGTCCGAACACGAACGCGGCCTGTTCGGGCGCGGCGCCGAACACCCGTACGCGGGAGGCGACTTCCGCACCGGGATGCGGCTTCCGTACGCGACCGGTCAGGCCTGGGTGATGACCGGCGGGCCGCACGGCTGGAGCGGCACCGAAGCGCCCTGGAGCTCCGTCGACCTGTCCGGTGGCGACGGCCGGGTGCTGGCCTCCCGGGCCGGCCTCGCGTACACCATGTGCGGCAACGGGAAGGGCTGGGTCCGGGTGCTGCACGACCGCGGCTACGCGACCGACTACTACCACCTCTCCGGCAACATCGCCGCCGACGGCCTTTCCGTCGACGAGGGCACCTACCTCGGCAACACCGGCACGGACACCTCCTGCGGCGGCAGCGCCACCGGCGCCCACGTCCACTTCGCGCTGCGCCAGAACGGCGCCTACGTCCCGCTGCACGGCCACAACCTAGTGTCCTGCACCTGAAATTCGCTTCATATCTGTAGCCTGTGCCCATGGCGCGTATGGGGCGGCCGATGGCCGAGCTGACCTTGACCGATGAC
>NZ_JBVITE010000122.1:0-10654 GCF_055575155.1 Kitasatospora sp. NPDC034533 | reverse complement strand
CACGACGAACCGGGACCTGCTACCGGGCACTCCGGTGTCTACCCGGACGGGACTCACACCCGTAAGCCTGGACCAGCTTTCAGGACGCAACATGCGACGACCCTAGGCCGCGTCCAACGGCGCCGCGCGGCGCCCGGGGTGGAACCCGGGGGTTTCGGGGGCGGTCCGGCAGGCCCGGACTGGGTTGCTCGTCCGGGTGATTGGCGGGCGGCGGGTTGACCGGACCGACGGCGCTAGCACGAACTCGGCGGGAGGTGACCGCACTTGGCGCGGAATCCCTTCGCATGAGCGAATCCGGCGCGGGACGGCGGCGCGCGGGCGGCGGGGCGAGAAGCCTGGTGGGAGGGCGGCGGCCACCGCCGGGTGCGACGGGTGTGCGAGATGTCGGTGTTGTCCAGTCGTTTGCGACAAGTCGGTTGCGGGACGATATTTTTGACTTTGAGTCATGATGTCCTGAACCTGGCTATGCTGCACCCCCATGCCTCCGGAGCCGGTCGCCGCCCGTCCCCGTACTGTTCCGATCGTTTGAGGATTGCCGAATGCTTCGAGCTGGATCGTCACCCACCAGAGGGCGCCGCACGCCGCTGCTCGGCTGGCTGTTGCCGACGGCGGTGATGGCGGCGGCCGTGGCGGTCGCCGCCATGGTGGTGTCCGCCGGGGCCCGGGCCGAGTTGCTGTGGTGCGGCGCCACGGGCACCGTGCTGGTGGCCGTCGTCGCCGCCGAATCATCGCGCCGGGGGCGGGCCCTGAGCGAGGCACGGGAGCGGCACACCCGGCAGCTGGAGGACATGCAGCGCCGCCTGGCCGCGCAGGAGGACGAACTGGACCGGCTCGCCCGCGGCGAGATGCGCAGGATCGTCGCCGGGGCACGCTACGGGTACTCCTACGAATCCCTCACCGCCCCGCTGGAGCAGGGCGACGCCCCCGTCTCGCCGCGCTTCCGCCGGTCCCTGGTCGCGGTCGCCGGAGCCGTCGCCAAGGCGGTCGACGACGAGACCAGCCGACGCGACACCGCCGAGCAGTCCTTCGTCCACATCACCCGCCGGATGCAGGCCATCATCCACCGGCAGGCCAAGGACCTGCGGGAGATGGAGGACCGGCACGGCAACGACCCGGCGGTCTTCGACGACCTGCTGCGGCTGGACCACGGGAACGCGATGGTCGGCCGCATGGCCGACAGCATCGCCGTGCTCTCCGGCGCCCGCCCGGGCCGCCAGTGGACCAGGCCGATCGCGCTCTACAGCGTGCTGCGCGGCGGCATGTCCCGGATCCTGGAGTACCCGCGGGTGGACCTCCACCCGGTGGCCCAGATCTCGGTCATCGGCCCGGCCGTCGAACCCCTGATCCACGCCGTCGCCGAGCTGCTCGACAACGCCACCCGCTACTCCCCGCCGCAGAGCCACGTGCACCTGAGCGCCTCCGAGGTGCAGAACGGGATCGCCATCGAGATCGAGGACGGCGGCCTCGGCCTGAGCGACGAGGCCCGGTTCCGCGCCGAGCGCTCGATCCGCGAGGCGATGATCTCCAAGGACTTCGACGACCTCGCCGAGTCCCCCCGGCTGGGCTTCGCCATCATCGGCCGGCTCTGCCAGGCCTACGGCTTCCAGATCTCGCTGCGCCGCTCCGCGTACGGCGGCGTCCGGGCGGTGCTGGTCGTGCCGAAGGCGATGCTCACCACCGCTCCGCCGACCGGCCGGGCCCACGGCATCGGAGCCTTCTCCGGACCCCGCCCGCTGCCACCGAACCGTGCCCGGCACGCGGCCCCGAGCCGCCCCTGGGGTGCCAGGACGGCCCCGGCCGGCGTCGGGCCGTCCAACGGTTCGACCAACCCGTGGGGGCCTCCCGGCCCGGCCGGGGACGACGAGGTGATCGTGACCGAGTGGACCGCCAACGGCCTGCCGCAGCGCCGGCGCAGCCAGCCGTTGGTGCCCCGGACCTACCGCGGCGCGGCGCGCACCACCGCGCAGTCCGCCGGGCCGCTCGGCCAGGCACTGCGCCCCGCCAAGGAGCGCAAGGAGCCGGGCCTGTGGGTGGAGGCGTTCATGCAGGGCATCAAGGGCACCGGCCCGAGCCCGTCCGGCCCGGCCGGCGCCGCACCCACCACGGACGCCCGAAGCACCACGGACACCGAACACACCACGCACACCGGGCAGCCCGGCACCGGGCAGCCGGGCACCGGACACACCAGCGCCGCACAGACCAGTGACGAGACGGCAGGGAAAGGCGAGCAGTGACTCCGCACCGCAGCAACATGGACTGGATCCTCAACGACCTCGCGCACGGCGTCCCGTACGTGCGCCACATCATCGTGCTGTCCGCCGACGGCCTGCGGATCGCCCAGTACGGCACCGACCCGGACGCCGCCGACCGCCTCGCCGCCGCCTGCGCCGGGCTGCAGAGCCTGGCCGGCGCGATCGGCCAGGAGTTCCCGCACGGCGACGGCTCGATGCGGCTGGTGGTGATCGAGGTGGACGGCGGCTACTTCTACCTGATGGCGGCCGGCGACCGCGCCTACCTCGCGGTGCTCGCCGACGAGGGCGTGGACGCCGGCCTGGTGAGCCACCAGATGCGCGACCTGGTGGCCCGGATCGGCGAGCACCTGTCCACCCCGCCGCGCAACCCCGAGGCGGTCGCGTGAACCGGCTCCCGGCCCGGCCTGCCGGGACGCGCTCCAGAGGCGGGGCGGCCCATGAACGAGCACAGTGAGACCGAGCGCAGTGAGGCGGCGGCATGACGGCCGAGAAGGGCGGCTGGGAAGGCCCCGAGCCCGACCGGCTGTACGTGATCACCCGGGGCCGCAGCGGCGGCTCCGGACTCGGGGTGGTCGATCTGGTCACCCTGATCGTCTCCCGTGGCGAGCCGACCCCGGCCCACCAGCCGGAGCACGCCGCCATCCTGCGGCTGTGCCGCTCCCCGCTCTCGGTCGCGGAGGTCTCCGCCTACCTGGGGCTGCCCGCCGGCGTGGTCGCCGTCCTGCTGGCGGACCTGCTCGACGACGGGCTGGTCGAAGCCCGCGCCGCCGCCGTCCCCGCGGCGGAAATCCCCGAACGCGCCCTGTTGGAGGCGGTGATCCATGGACTACAGCGGCTCTGACACCGTGGTCGGGCCGGCCCACGCGGACCTGCTGCCGGACACGGTCAGCACGGCGGTCAAGGTCGTGGTCGTGGGCGGATTCGGCGTCGGCAAGACGACGCTGGTCACCTCGGTGAGCGAGATCCGCCCGCTGACCACCGAGGAGACCATGACCCAGGCCGGGGTCGGCGTGGACGACCCGACCGGGGTCGAGCAGAAGACCTCCACCACCGTGGCCATGGACTTCGGCCGGATCAGCATCAACGACCAGCTCGTGCTGTACATCTTCGGCACTCCCGGCCAGGAGCGGTTCTGGTTCCTCTGGAACGGCCTGTTCGAGGGCGCCCTGGGCGCGGTGGTGCTGGTGGACACCCGCAGGCTGGAGGTCAGCTTCGAGGTGATCGGCCGGCTGGAGGAGCGCGGCGTGCCCTTCGTGGTCGCCGTCAACGGCTTCCCGGAGGCGCCGTCCGTCCCGTTCGACGAGTTGCGCGGCGCGCTCGACCTCCCGGCCGAGGTGCCGATCGTCTCCTGCGACGCGCGCAGCCGGGAGTCCAGCCGGGACACCCTGATGACCCTGATGCACTACCTGTACGAGCTGGCCGTTCCCTCCACCGGCTGATCAGACGTCCCGTCCGTCCGACGGCCGTGACCGAACGCCCGTGACCGAACGCCCGTGTCCGAACCCCCGCGACCGGAGACCCCGTGACCACCCCCTTCCCCGAACCCGCCGGCCCGGCACCCGCCGCCGCGCCGCCGCCCGGCTGCCCGGCCCACGCGGGCGGCGGCATCGCCCCGACCGGCCCCGGCGGGCTGCGCCGCCTGTACGGACCGGAGGCCGAGGCCGACCCGACGCTCCTGTACGAGAAGCTGCGCGCCGAGCACGGCGACGTCGCCCCGGTGCTGCTGCACGGCGACCACCGGGCCTGGCTGGTGCTGGGCCACAGCGCCAACATCACCGCGATGCGCACCCCCTCGCTGTTCTCCCGGGACTCCCGCCTGTGGAGCGCCTTCCGCAACCACGAGGTCCCGGCGGACTCCCCGCTGCTGCCGGTCATCGCCTGGCAGCCGATCTGCGTGTTCGCGGACGGCGAGGAGCACCGGCGGTTGCGCGGAGCGCTGGTGGAGGGCCTGAACGGCTTCGACCAGCGCGGCATCCGCCGCCACGTCCGCCGCTTCACCACCGACCTGGTCCAGGTGGTCGGGCCGACCGGCCGGGCCGAGCTGATCTCCCAGTTCGCCGAGCACCTGCCGATGCTGGTGATGGCCAAACTGCTCGGCGTACCGGACGAGTACGTGCCACAACTGGTCGTCGCGGCACGCGACTTGATGAAGGGCACCGCGACGGCGATCGCCAGCAACGACTACGTGGTCACCAGTCTGCGCCAGACCCTCGCCGTCAGGCGCGAGCAGCCCGGGGACGACCTGACCACCCGGCTGCTGGCGCACCCGGCCGGGCTGACCGAGGAGGAGGTGCTGGAGCACCTGCGCGTGGTGCTGCTGGCCGCGAACGAGACCACCGTCAACCTGATCGCCGATTCGCTGAAGGTGGTGCTCACCGACCCGCGCTTCCGCGCCCATGTCTCCGGGGGGCAGATGACCCTGGGCGAGGCGCTGGACCAGGTGCTCTGGGACGCCCCGCCGATGTCCCTGGTGGCCGGCCGCTGGGCGACCGCCGACACCGAGCTGGGCGGTCAGCGGATCGCGGCCGGGGACATGCTGCTGCTCGGGCTGGCGGCCGGCAACGTCGACCCGGCGATCCGGCCCGACCTCGCCGCCCCGCTACACGGCAACCGCTCCCACCTGTCCTTCGGCGCCGGGCCGCACGAGTGCCCGGGGCAGGACATCGGGCGGCACGTCGCGGAGGCGGGGATCGACATCCTGCTCACCCTGCTGCCGGACGTCCGGCTCGCGGTGCCCGAGGAGGAGCTGACCTGGAGCTCGGCCTGGATCTCCCGGCACCTGACCGCGCTGCCGGTCGAGTTCACCCCCCGCCGCATCGAGCCGGACCCGGTCTCGGTGGCGGAGGCGGAACTCGCCCGGGAGCGGGCGGCGGCAACGGTCGACCAGGCCGACGGGGGCGGCGGGGGCGGCGGGGGCGGCGAGAACAGCGGCGCGGCGCCGGAAGGACAGGAGATCCCGGCCGTTCCGGCGCCGCGCCGCGGCTGGTGGGACGTGCTGACCGGCCTGTTCCGGCGCTGAGCGGCCCGCTCCCACCCTGAGCGACCCCACCGGTCGACGGCGGGTCAGCCGTCGGTGCGGCGCCGGTACAGGGTGAAGGTGTCCACCGGGGTGAGGTCGCCGTGCGGCCCGTCGAAGGTGTAGTAGGTGACCTTCATCGTGGTGGTGCCGCCGCGCTGGGTGCCCGGGTCGACGTCGAAGGCCGCGAAGCCGTGGGTGTGGGTGCGGTCCTGGACGGCTGCCCAGGGCGCGTCCTCGGTGACCCAGATCGACTCCCGGTACGGCTTTCCCGGCTGCTGGTCCTCCAGCCCGACGACCACCCGGCCCTTGGGCTGCTCGAAGAGCTCGTCCTGCGTGGTGGCGGCGTTGCCGCCGGCTCCGATGACCATGTGGACGGTGCCCCGTCCGGTGTCGATCAGGTCGGTGCGGGTCTCGCTCGGCACCGGGGTGCGGGTGTCGTTGGGCAGGGTGCCGCGGACGGGGTGGGAGCGCTCGTAGTAGTGCTCGTGGCCGCAGACCACCAGGTCCACCCCGTAGGCGTCGAACAGCGGGCCCCAGGCCTCCCGGAGGCCGAGGTCGCTGCCGGAGCCGCTGACCGAGCTGGAGATCATCGGGTGGTGCATGCAGACCACGATCCAGTCGATCGACCGACTGCCTCGCGCCGCCTTCAACTCCCGTTCCAGCCAGCGCCGTTGGGCACCTCCCGAGTAGCCGCGCAGATAGATGTCACCGGAGTTCTGGATGGCCTCGTCGTCGTTGGCCAGGCTGATGAAGCGCACCGAGCCGACGGTGAAGGCGTACCACATGCCACGGGTCTCCTGGTCGGCGGAGGCCGAGGAGTCGGGCAGGGAGAAGTACGCCTGGTAGCCGAGCGCGCCGATCGGGCCGTTGCCGCCCTCGCCCTCGTGGTTGCCGACGCAGGGCATCCAGGGCCGCAGCCGGGTGGAACGGCTGTTGCCGATGAACCAGTCGGCCCAGGTCGCGGTGCGGCTCATGCCGTGCCGGCCGGAGTAGGAGGAGTAGCAGAGGTCGCCGTTGACGAGGTTGAACAGCGGCCCGACGCGTTCGACGGCCGCGACGATGTCGGCGGCGGCCGCGGAGCCGACCTGGGTGCTGGTGTACACCGGGTACTTGCCGAGCGGGGAGGGCACTCCGTTCGGGAAGTCGACCTTGCGGCGGAGGTTGGGCGTGCCCTGGTCACCGAAGCTGGTGAAGGTGAAGGGAGCGCGGCCGCGCGGGGCGGTGGTGAAGGTGCCGGTCTCGGGGGTGGCGCCGTCGTGGCCGGCGCTGTACAGGTAGGTGGTGCCGGGGCGCAGGCCGGTGAGCCGGGCGTGATGGACGTACACCTCGACCTTGTCGAGGGCGTCCCGGTAGGTGCGGGTCTCGGCGTCGACGACCCGGCCGAGGCCGCCGTCCGGCGTGCCGTAGCGCACCCGCGGGCGGCGGACGGTCTGCGGGGTGAGCCAGGAGACGGTCATCTCGGTGCCGGCGTCGGTGCCGAACTGGAGGTGCAGTCCGATGACGCCGGCCGCTCCGGCGCGGTGCGGGGTGGCCTGGAGCAGTGGACCGCCGGGGGCGTCGTCGGCCGGTCCGGCGGCCGCGGGTTGCGCGGCCGCCGCCGATCCCGCCGCCACCAGGGCGGCTCCGGCCGCCGAGGTGCCCTTGAGGATGGACCTGCGTGGGATGGTCATGGAACCTCCGCCTGTCGAGTGAGGGGTTCGACGGCCAGTCACTCTAGTGACATGGACACCTAAAGACGATCCCTTTCCCAGGCCAGGCGTCCGTGCGGGGTGCCGGTGCCAGGCGTCGGTGCCGGGTGTCGGCGCCGGGTGAAGCTACGGCTTGCGGCCGACTCCCGCGTACAGCCCGACCTCGCCCGTGGCCTCGGCCCCGGTGGGGTCCGGGTGCCAGCGGTTGAGCAGGACGACGCCGGGATCGTCCAGCTCCAGCCCGGTGAAGAAGCGTTCGACGCGCTCGCGGGAGCGGAAGTGGAGGGTGATCCCGGCCTCCGCGTAGCGGCGGGTGGCGGCCTCCGCGCGCTCGGGCGCGGCGTCGGCCGTCGCGGCGGACAGGGCGAGGAAGCTGCCGGCGGGCAGGGCGTCCAGGAGCTTGCGCACGGGCGGGTGCGCGACCTCGTCGGAGAGGAAGTGGACGATGTTGACGAGGACCAGGGCGACCGGCTCGGTGAGGTCCAGGGTGGCGACCACCCCCGGGTCGTCGAGGAACCGCTCCGGCTCGCGCAGGTCGCCCTGGACGTACGCGGTGCGGCCCTCGGGCGTGCTGGTGAGCAGCGCGCGCGAGTGGGCGAGCACGATCGGGTCGTTGTCGACGTAGACCACCCGGCAGGAAGGGTCGACGGCCTGGACGATCTCGTGCAGGTTCGGCGCGGTGGGGATGCCGGTGCCGACGTCCAGGAACTGGCGGACGCCATGCACCGAGGCGAGCCGGCGGACCATCCGGTGCATCACGGCCCGGGCGGCGATGACCTCGGGACGCATGCCGGGCAGGTCGGCCAGCAGGCGGTCGCCGACCTCGCGGTCGGCCGGGAAGTTGGTCTTGCCGCCGAGGAGGTAGTCGTAGACCCGGGCGGAGTGCGCCCGGTCGGTGTGCAGGTCCACCGGCGGCCGTTCCTCGAAGCCGGGATCGGTCAGCCAGCTGTCCGACACGCCGCCGAACGGCGCGCTGTCCTCCGGAGTGCCGGTGTCCGGTGTGTCGGTGCCCGATGCGTCGCTCTCCACGCTCGTCCTCCCCAGTTCGGCGTTGGTCCGGACCACTCAACCACAGCGGATGACCGTCCGTCAGGCGGATCCCGTTGTCCGGTGAACTGATCCTTCCGCATCCCGGACGGCCGCCGCGAACCGGGGTACCTTCATCGCCGTCAGCAGCGCGAGGACCGGACCGGCCGTGCAGACCGTGACGTACGCCGGGATCACGCCGAGCAGGTGCCGGTCGCCGAGCCACTCGGCGAGCAGCGGGAAGGTGCCGCCGAACGCGGCGATGGTGGCGGCGTTGACCACGCCGAGGCCGACCGCCCGCACCTCGGTGGGGAACAGCAGCCCGGTGAAGACGTTGAGGGTGCCGAGCACCGTCGCCACCAGCATCCCCAGCAGCACGGCGACGGCCTGGAAGGGCAGCCAGCCCTGCCGCAGCCCGGCCAGCAGGACGCCGACCAGCGGGACGGGCAGCCCGAAGCCGATCCTGGCCACCGGCAGCAGGCCGAAGCGGTCGGCGGCGGCGCCGGTGAGCAGCATGGTGACCAGCACCACACCGAGCACCACGGTCATGAAGGAGGCCGCCTCCTCCTTGTCGATCACGTGGTAGGCGGCGGCGTACTGCGGCAGGTACACCAGCGCGAAGTAGTAACCGACCGTCCCGCCGAGGGTGTTGAGGAAGACGGTGAGCGCCGCCCAGCGGTGCTCGCGCAGCGTCCGCAGGAACGGCGGGCGGGCGGTGTGCCGGGCGCGCTCCCGGGCCCGGCGGAACTCCGCGCTCTCCGGCGCCCGCCGCCGCACCCAGACGGCGGCGAGGCCGAGCAGTGCGGCGACCACGAAGCCCCAGCGCCAACCGCCGTTCTCCAGGCCGGACTTGCCGAGGGTGTGGATCAGCAGGGTGAGCACTCCGAAGGAGAGCAGCGAGCCGAGGATGATCCCGCCGTAGGAGACCGAGCTGAACGCGAAGCGGTGGCGCGGCGGGGCGGTCTCGGTGACGTACGCGGCCACGCTCGGCGCCTCGCCGCCGAAGGCGAGGCCCTGGACCACCCGGGCGACCACGGCCAGCACCGCCGCCCAGGCCCCGATGCTCCGCTGGCCCGGGACGGCGGCGATCCCGAGGCTCGCGACGGCGATCACGGCCATGCCGAGGCTCAGTGCGAAGCGCCGCCCGCGGGTGTCGCTGAGCCGGCCGATCAGGTACGAGCCGACCGGCCGGGCGACGAAGCCCACCGCGAAGGTGACGTACGCGCCGAGCACGCCGCTGACGCCGTGCTTGCCGTGCCCGAAGAGGTCCGCCGCGAAGTAGGGCGCGAGAACGGCGTAGATGTTCCAGTCGAAGGACTCGACCACCGACCCGACCGTCGCGGCGGCCAACTCCCGCCGCCGTCCGCCGACTTCCACCCGCTCACGGAACGGGGCGACCGCACTGCTCTCTGTCATGGCCTCAGCATGGCACCGTCGCGCCCGCCACGGAATCACACCTCACGCCCGCCGCGACCGCGCCGCAGGGCCCGGCCGCGGAGCACGCCGGGGATCCCATGTGACCGATGTGACAGACAGGTGATATTTCTGTGCCGTGCATTCCATGATCGCCCGAAGCCCGCGGCGCGTCCTGCCCGCCGCCGTCGCAGCCGTCGCCACCGCCGCATTGCTGGCCGGCTGCACCAGCGGGAGCGGCACCGCGGCCGCGCCCACGACCGCCACCGCCGCCGGTGCCGGCTCGCCGTCGAGCCTCGCCCCGACGCCGACGCCCAAGCCCACCGGCGCCAACGACCCGGCCCTCAAGGCCTTCTACGGCCAGCAGCTCGCCTGGGGCCCCTGCCAGAAGGACCCGCGGAACGAGGAGGACACCTCCGCGCTCCAGTGCGCCGCCCTCAAGGTCCCGCTCGACTACGCCTCGCCGCAGGCCGGCACCCTGGACGTCGCCGTGGTCCGCAACCCGGCCACCAAGCCCGACCAGCGGATCGGCTCGCTGCTGCTGAACCCCGGCGGCCCCGGCGGCTCCGGCGTCCGGATGGTCACCTTCGACCCCAAGGGCTTCGACGGCCCCGTGCACGACCGCTACGACATCGTCGGCTTCGACCCGCGCGGCACCGACGGCACCAGCCCGCTCAACTGCCTGGACGACGCGGCCCGGGACGACTGGCTGTACACCGACCGGCCCGCGGCCGACCACGGCAAGCAGCTGGCCGACGCCTGCCAGGCCAAGTACGCGCGGCTCCTGCCGTTCGTCAGCACCCGCGACAGCGCCCGGGACATGGACGTGCTGCGCGCCGCCCTCGGCGACCAGAAGCTCAGCTACCTCGGCATGTCCTACGGCACCTACCTCGGGTCGCTCTACGCCGAGGAGTTCCCGGACCGGGTCGGCCGGCTCGTCCTGGACGGCGCCACCTCGGCCTCCACCTCGCTGATCCAGCACAACATCGAGCAGCAGGCCGGCTTCGAGCGGGCCCTGAAGGCCTTCGCCGCCGACTGCGCCGCCAAGGACCCGTGCCCGCTGGGCAAGGACGCCGAGCAGGCGCCGCAGAAGGTCGCCGCGTTCCTCGACGGACTCAAGGACAAGCCGCTCAAGACCGAGAAGGGCCGCACCCTGACCTCCTTGGGTTCTAGGAGTCGTTGCAACACCCCAGTTCAGGGGATGCATTGGACTTCGAGATTCGCAAGGTCCGGACGGCGCAGGGGCCTGTGAAGCT
>NZ_JBVITE010000121.1:0-10683 GCF_055575155.1 Kitasatospora sp. NPDC034533 | reverse complement strand
CCCCAAGACCCACCACCTGCGTTCCCTCTTCTCCCCCCCCCCCCCCCCTCTCTCCCCCCCCCCCCCCCCCCCCCCCCCCCCCCCCCCCCCCCCCCCCCCGCCGCCGGGTACGAACGGCGGTGACGGGCACAGCGCCCGGCCGCCGGCTGCCCGCCGGCGGGCGCCTTCCGCCGCCAGGCCCCCCCTTTCCCGATCCGGTTCCGCCGATCCGCAGCCGGACGCGCGGCCCGCTGCAAGCTCGCCACAGGTCGCTCCGGCACGCGACCGGCCGCCCGTGCGGCCGAATGCGTTGCTGGACGTGCCGGGGCTCGATCAGGCCTGGGCCTGGCTGAGGTGCCCCAACCGTGGGCAGGTTCGCGCGGCAACGGGCTTGGGCCGGCTTCTGCCGGCGGTCGCCGACAGGTAGAAGCGCTTTCCCGGGCGCCGTGACGGCCTGTGGCGCGGCCGCGGTGCGCCCGGCTGTCGCGGTGCGGCCGGGGCCGGTGTGGCCGGGCCGACGGCGTCCGGCGACAGACTCGGCTCGGCGGCCACGGCGTTCCGGTGCCCTGCCCTGCCCAGGGGAGGAGCTGAGCCGCACCGTTCCGCGCGCCGCCTCGGGCCGAGCCGCGCGTCCGTCTGGCCGTCGCCCGGATCGGGCGGGGAGAAGGTGAGCCCGCGGGAGGCCCCCTCGCTCGGCGAGGGGGCCTCCCGCTTTCAGAAACGGGTCACCGTGACAGTCCTGTCGTCGGACGCCAAGGTCACTCCCGTCGCCTGAACATGGAGCCTGACATGTACGTCGACGGTGTCCCCGGTGTTGATGTTGAAGCTGGTGGGGAAGAGGAACGTCCTGGTGATGTCCTCGTCCGTACACGGTGTACTCGGCCGCTGGCCAGCGGAAGTATTGGTCGTTGTGTCCTGAAGCGTCATATCGAGGGGGCGGTCGGTCCGTCGGCCAGGGAGCAGTTGTACGTGAGGGTGAGATCCACACCGGCAAGCGCTCTGTGCCGTCGGAGGCCGTCGATCTTAACGGAGTCGGCGGCACTGGCGCTGGTGGCGGCAGTCAGGCACAGGGCCGCCGTGGTGATGGCGGTACTGACGCCGTAGAGCAGTCGCTTCTACTCTCTCTCCTGATGAGTTCCGGCCCCTGATACTGAGGCGGGAAGGACGACCCGGCCCCTTCAAACCTCGGGCAGCCCCTCCACCTCCGCATGCCGTGGGCGCCGTTGGGAGGCAGGCCCGAGCGCGGTGGCGAGGGGGATGGCGGGGCGGTGGCCGGCACGGCCTCGCGCCGTCGGCAACGGCCTGTCCCGGGCTTCCTGACACGACTCCCGGCGTAGCTCCGGCCGCGGTCCCGGACCGCGACATGACGACACCTCCGACCAGGCGCCGTCCGCGTCGTCGCCGTCCGGCCGCTGCGCAGCCCGCCCTGCGACGATGGCGGTACGCCGCCCAGGGCGAGGAAGCTCGGGACGGACACCGAACCCGCTGCGAAGCACCGGGCTCGTGTCCTTGATCGCCCGGAAGCGGGGACTTCCGAGCCTCGCGGCGCCACCGGTCGTGGGGGCTGCTGTGCGGGGCTAAGCATCTGTCTCTGGAGAACGATCCTCGGTGCCGCAGCTAGCCGGTTGCGCACAACCACATGTCCTGGCCGTGCCTTTGACGCGCGGCGAGCGCCGAACCCCCAAAGCGGGCGAGGCAGCAGCACGCGACGGATACCCGTCCCACCGCCCCGCTCCGAGCCGTGGTGGCCGGCCCGGGCGCGAAGGGAACGGCGTCCGCCCAGGGGCCGCTCCCGCGCGCCGAAGACACGAACACCACCCACGCGCATCATGAGTGATGAAACGGATCCGATCCGTGACGGGTTGCGGCGCGAGCTCCGCCCCAGCCCGACGTCGCCCGTCGCGCCGAGCCCGCCACTGAGGCGACCAGCACCCCGAACGTCCGCGCAAGCCTCAGCCGGCCGCATCCCGCGTGCCACAGACGCAAGGAGCCCCCCACATGCGCGCATCGCGCGTCCTCGCCCCCGCCATCGCCGCCGCCGCACTCATCGGTGCGGCCGCGGTCCCCGCCCACGCACAGTTTATCGGCGCCAGCCCCCTCATCTGCGTCGACAGGACCGGCACCGGAATGGTCGACGGGGTGAACGTCATTGTTCTCTCGACCCTCGACCCCGACGAGACCGAGACGGCGCCCCCCGCCACGAAGACCACCGAATGCACCAACGACGGCTCCGTGACGCTGACCGTCTACGTGACCTTCGCCGACGGCAACGTCGAGGAGCACGACATCCCGCCCCACCAAACCTTCGTCTTCAGCGACCCCGCCGGGACCGCGGACGTGCGCACCGTCCGCGCGTTCTTCTTCGGATAGACCACACCGGGTGCCGCGCGGACCGACCCCCAGCCACCCGCCCACAACAGCGCCGATCCGCCCAGCCCCGGGTGCGAACCGACTCAGCCCCCGCACCGGGGCAACGCCGTACCCGAAGGAACCGCGGACACCGACCGCGTCGGATCCGGGCCTCCCGGCACGACACGCACAGCAACTGAACGGCGCCGTCCGCAACCTGACCGCCGAGTGCGAACGGCCGCGACGGGCACGGCGCCCGCGCGCAGGTGCTGCAGGCCGGCGGCATCCGTGGTCGACGTCACCCTTACGGTCTGCCCGATCGGTTCCGCGCATCCGCAGCCGGGCCGGCATGCCGCAAGCTCGCCGGTCGGGAGCCGGCCGTGCGACCGGCTCGCCCCACTCCGGAGCGCCGCCGACCAAGGGCAGGACGAGGCCGGCTCTACATGGCGGCGCTTCGGTGCCAGACCGGAAGCGACGAGTCGAGGAATATGGCATGTTCGGGATGACGCTCCCCGCCAGTCGGGGCGGCGGCCTGGAGCGCGGCCGAGCGCCAGGCCTACGCCAACGACCTCGACGACTCGCGCTCCCTCCTCGCGGTCCATGACCGCGCCAACCAGTCCAAGGCCGACCGCGACCCCCGGCCCACTGGATGCCCCCGGCCGTCGGCGCGGACCTGCCGCTACATCTCCGACTGGGTCACCGTGAAGACCCGGTGGGGCCTGAGCGTGGACCGGGCCGAGCATGCCGCGATCCAGCGGATCACGGCCGCCTGCGACAATTCGGTGATCACCGTCACCCTCGCCCGCTGACCACCCCGTCGTCGGTTCCCGGGCCGTGAGCGGACGGGCGCCCGACCCCGTGCGGGGTCAGGCGCGGCGGAATCCGAGGCTGGGTGCCGGCTCCGTCGTCGCCGACGGGACGAAGCGTCGGTGTTCCGCTATGCGCGAGAGGACGGTCGGCTTGCGGCCTGCTCCCGTGGCTGGGGTTCCATCAGGTCGTCCCCGCCGAAGGCGTCCTCCTCGTACCAGCCCGTCCCCGTGAGCATGTCTCCAGCCATGCTGCGAGGCTGGCGGAGTCGAGGGAACCAGCACTGATCCCAGGACCCTCTTCCGCCATAAGGGTTTTCGACCCCGCACCAGCCCGGCGGAGTTGACCCCGTGGGGTCGGTTCGGGTCTGTCCGTCGGCCCGTGCGCGCGATGACGGTCACCTGCCCGATACTGTCCGGCGTGGACTTCACCTCTGGCGGGACAGACGGCCCGCGTCTTGATGCCGCTGCCGTGGCTCAGCTTGATCTCGGCAGCAACGTCCGGGGATCTTTGACCGGGACAGCAAGCGCCCAGAGCGCGGCTGAGCTGTTCTTCCGCGCCGGCTGGCGGGTCCGGCGATCGAGCTGGACCGAGTTCCAGGTCGGGAACGAGTGCGCGGAACTTGAGCTGACTCCACTCGAACCCGTCATCTTCAGCGGGTTCGTGGATCCCGATCGCATCACTGACCTGCTGGGGGCCTTGGACAGGACGGGCTTGTCCTTCAGCGTCGAGTTCGAGGACCGCGCAGGGCGAGAGCACATCTTTCGCTCGGCCGACCGGCCCGGCTGAGGGACTCAGTCGCGGTGGGCTCGGTTCTCCTGTGCCAGGAACTCGCGTCGCTGCCGAGTCCGGTAGGAGCCGCCGGTCAGGGTGAGAACCTCGGCATGGTGGACCAGGCGGTCGATCATCGCGGCCGCGACGACGTCGTCCGAGAAGGTCTCTCCCCACCGATCCGGGGCCGGCACTTGTTCCCTCCACATCGATGCCACCCGTCCGCCGGAGCCGTGACCGGTTTGAAATCGCTGGTCAGGACAGATCTCCGGCCGCAGAGTCAGCGACATGCCGCGCTTCTTGTGTGACCGTTGTCAACGCCCGCTCACCACATCGGTCACCAAGATCGAAGTTCCGCCACCGGTCCCGCCCTCAGAGATTCCCGGCATCCGGACCCGGCCACTGCGGATGCCGCGCGGCACCTATGCCCCGAACTTCCGGCTGAGCGAGTTCACCATCGACGTACCCGGCTTCGTGGTTCATCCCGACGACGTCGTCGGCACCGAACCGCACCCTGGGTGGGACCGGTTGAGTGCCTGCTGCCAGGGCCCCAGCGGCACCAACGGACCCAACGTCCTGTGCGGGAACTGCGGAGCGGAAGTGGCCACCGAGCAGGCCGACTGTTTCACCCAAGACCAGGTGGTACTCGAACCCACCGCAGTCTGCCTCTCCTATACAGACGACTGATCACGCGACGAGTTCCCAAGCCGAACCCGTCGAAATTCGGCGCCACCTCACACACGTTCGCCGGGACATGTGCGCTTTCCCAAAGGGTGGGTTCGAGGTCGCCGGACCACGTGCGTGCCGGCGGCCGGCTCTTCGCCTCCACCGGCTGCCTGGTCTGCTCGGCGGCCGTGGTCCCGGCGACGTCGCCCGTGTCCGGATCCAGCGGGAGCTGCCCGGGGACCTGCGGGACGGGGCCCGTGTGGATGTCTTGGGGCAGCGGGGCTGCGGGGGCGGGTGTGTTCTTGGTGGTGATGGCGGTTCTGGTCATGGTGTGTCCTTGGGAGCGGTGGCCGGGGGTCAGCGCCAGGCCTCTCGTTCCTGGCTGCGGGGGTCGTCGACCTGGGTCCACTCGGTGTCGATGCGCATCGTGGCCCGGCGCTTGTCGTCGTACGGGTCCCAGCCGGGGTCGCCGGTCCTGGCGAACGTGATCCATGTTTCGTGGATGCGGGCGGCGAGGTCCGCGGGGGGCTTGTCAGGGCCGAGCAGTGCGGCGGGTCCGTGCAGCCGGGGAAGGTGGGTGAGATCGAAGACGAAGGGCAGTTCGAGGGCGTGGGTGGCGCCGAGCTGTCCGTCCAAAGAGTGGGAGCGCCAGGCGAACTCGTAGGTGTGGGTGGTGGATTCGCGGTGGGCGGCGTGCGCGCCGGCCAGGGCCCAGCTGCCCGCGCCGAACAGCGCGTCGCCCATGATGGCGGAGCGCAGCTCGCCCAAAGACGCCTCGGGGCGTGCCGTCCGGTACGTCTCGACGAGCCGCGCCGGTTTCGGGTGTGCGCGTGCCGCCGCATCGTCGACGTCAGCGGTGGTCGAGGTGGCGTATCGGCCCATCGGGACGAGGTAGAGGTTTCCCTCTTCGGTGTTGGTCCCGATGAGCACGGGGATGGCGCTGCTGAGGCCGGTGGCGATGGATTCGGCGGGTTGCGTGTCGAGGACCAGGCTGAAGGGGCTGAGTCCGAGCAGCGGGTCGTGGTGGGTGTCGGTCCGCAGGTCGATGCCCGTGAGCCGGGAGCCGGCCTCGACCAAGCGGTCGTCGCGGATGTCCGCGAAGGCCTCGACCCGGGGCTCGATGCCCAGGGCCTCGGCTGCTGCCCTGGTGACGCGGGCGGCCTGCTCGGTGGTGAACGCCCCCAGGCCGCTGCCGCTCTGGATGATCGCCCGGTGGAAGAGGCCGGTGGCTTCCGGTGTGGCGAGGACGGCGCCGACGATGGTGGCCCCGGCGGACTGGCCGAAGAGGGTGACGTTGTGCGGGTCACCGCCGAAGGCGGCGATGTTCTCCCGTACCCAGCGCAGCGCGGCGACGACGTCGAGCAGGCCGCGGTTGGCCGGCGCGCCGGGGATGTCGAGGAACCCGGCGATGCCGAGCCGGTAGTTGAGGGTGACGAGGACGACGCCGTCGCGGGCGAAGGCCGAGCCGTCGTACAGCGCGGACCGCGTCGATCCGGCGACGAATCCGCCGCCGTGGACGAACACCATGACGGGCAGGTCGCCGTTCGCGGCGGCGGGTGTCCAGACATTGACGGTGAGGTAGTCCTCGCCGCGGCTCCAGCCGGTGCCGAAGTAGGGGGACATGTCCACGCTGCCGAGCCGGCGCTGCGGCTGCGGCGCGTTGGGCCCCGGCACGGTGGCGTCCCGTACGCCGTCCCACGGCTCGTGCGGCCGCGGCGCCTGGAACCGGCCGGCGCCGCGGGGCGGGGCGGCGTAGGGGATGTTCAGGAAAGCGGCGGTGCCGCCCTGGCGCAGGCCGCGGACGGCTCCTTGCGCAGTGGTCACGACGGGCTCGGTGTGGTGGCTCATGTCTCGTGTCTTTCCGCGGGGTTCAGGCCTGCTCGGTGTACGGGGCGAAGGGGGCCCAGCCCTTGATGGCGAACTTGTCCCCCTCGCGTGCCACTTCGGCGGCGCCGTGGCCGCCCAGGTGCGCGGGGATCACGAGCGCGTTGTTGTCAGCCGCCCAGCCCAGCACCTTGCGGCGGGTGGCGCGGGCGCGCGCGAGGTCCTCGCAGAAGCAGCTGTTGGAGTCGGGTTCGATGATCTGCACGGGGCTGTGCAGGATGTCGCCGACGAACACCGCGCGGTCCGTCCCCGAGGTGAGAGTCAGGACGCAGGAGCCGGGGGTGTGTCCGGGGGCCGTGTCCAGGCGCAGGCCGGCGTCGATCCGGTGGCTGTTCTCCCACAGCAGCGTCTGGCCGGCCTGGTGCACCGGGGCCACGCTGTCCTCGAAGACGTTCTGGTTGCCGCGGCCCAGCAGTGGCTTGTGGCCGTTCTCGGGGTTCCAGAAGTCGAAGTCGTCCTTCGGCATCAGGTAGGTGGCGTTGGGGAAGGTGGGCACCCACTGCCGGCCGTCCAGGTAGGTGTTCCAGCCGACGTGATCGACGTGGAGGTGGGTGTTGATCACGATGTCCACGTCCTCGGGGGCGACGCCGGCGCGCGCGAGATTGGCCAGGAAGCCTGTGTCGAGGCGGTTCCAGACCGGCGCGTACGGGCGGTCCTTGTGGTTGCCCACGCCGGTGTCGACGAGGATGGTCGTGCCCGCGCTGCGCAGCAGCCAGGTCTGGATCGCGGAATTGACGGTATTGGTCTCGGAATCCAGGAAATGCGGGGTCAGCCAGGGCGCGGCGTCGTCCCACACGTGCTGCGGGCTCTCCGGGAAGAAGGTGCCGGGCGTCATTGCGACGGAGCCGAAGTACTCCCATACCCGGGTGATGGAGACGTCGCCCAGCGTGATGTGTTCCATGAGGCGTCCTTGGGAATGCGGAAGGTTTTCCCGGAACCGTACGAGCGGCCTCGGCGCCGCGGTATCCGTCACGTGACTGCACCTGCGCGCATGGCCCGGGCCCGGGGCCCGGCCGCTTGTACCCTGGGCGGGCCGGGGCAAGGCGGCCCCGATAAAAAGCCGCACATTCCGGGGGATTCCGTGGACGAACACGCCGGTGGCCGCGGTGCGGTCGTGGGAGCGGATCCGGGGGAGCCGGTCGTCGGCCGGGACGCGGAACTGGCGCGCCTCTTTCGTGCGGTGGACTCTGTGCCGGCCGGTTCGGTGCTGATGCTGGCCGGTGACGTGGGCACGGGCAAGAGCGTGCTGCTGGAGCACGCGGTGCGCCGGGCTGAAGCCGGCGGTGCTCGCATCCTGCGTGCCGAGGGGAGCGAGTCGGAGTCGGGCCTGGCCTTCTCCGCGCTGCATCAGTTGCTGCGGCCGGTGCCGGCCGAGGTGGACGCACTGCCGGGCAGGCAGCGCGCTGCGCTGCGGGAGGCCTTCGGCGAGGGGCCGGCCACGTCGGGACCCGATCTCATGCTGGTCGGGCTGGCCGTCCTGAGCCTGTTGTCCGGTCTGGGCGACCACCATCCCGTGCTCGTGGTGCTGGACGACGCGCAGTGGTTCGACCGTGCTTCCCTGGAGGCGCTGTCCTTCGCTGCCAGACGGCTGGACGGTGAACCGGTCACGATGCTGATCGGGGCCCGTGACGGCGATCGCCTTCCGGGACTCGGCCGTCATGTGCCGATGCTCACCCTGGGACCGCTCGACAACGCCGCGGCCAACCAGCTGCTGGACCTGCAGCCGAAGAGCCCCACGGGCCACACCAGGTCGCGGATCCTCGACCAGGCGGGCGGCAACCCGCTGGCGCTGGTGGAACTGACGAGGGCGGCATCGGCACACGACACGGCCGCGGGGCTGCCGTCCGCGGGTCCGCTTGCGCTCACCGATCACCTGGAGCGGATCTTCGCCGCCCGCCTGGACGGCCTCCCCGCCTCCACCACGCGGGCCCTGCTGCTCCTGGCCGCCATGGACAGCGCCGACTCGGCGATCGCTGTCTCGGCGGGACTGCCGCGCGCCGGGGACGCGGCCTGGCTGCCGGCCGAGCGGGCCGGGCTGGTCCGGCGGATCGGGCGGCACGTCCGGTTCCGCCACCCACTGGTGCGGTCCGCCGTGTATCACGCCGTGTCCTGGGATGCCCAGCGCGAGGCACACCTGGCGCTCGCCGAACTGTTGCGGGACGAACCGGACCGGCGTGCCTGGCACCTGGCCGCCGCCAGCCCGCGCCCGGACGCGGCCGTGTCGGCGGAACTGGAGCGCACCGCCGACCGGGCCCGCCGGCGCGGCGGCCATGCGGCGGCGGCCCAGGCCCTGCGGCGCGCCGCGGACCTCGCACCGCGGCGCGAGGACGGCGCCCGGCTGCTGGTCGAAGCCGCCGCGGCGGCCGTGTTCACCGGAGACCTCGCCTGGGTCGAGGAGCTGGTCGCCGCGGCACGCGCGCGCACGGATGACGCGACCCTGCTGGCCCGCGCCGCTGTGCAAGCCGGACGGCTGGCGGTTTTGACCGGACGCCACACCATGGTCTTCTCCCGGCTGGCCGGCGCTGCCGAGGAGCTGACGGCCTCCCAGCCCGCCGCCGCGCTGGACCTCGTGGCCGGTGCCGCCGTGGTCCGCTTCTACTCCGGAGAGGACACCCAGCGCCACCGCATCCAGGACATCCTGCGGCGCATTCCCGAGAACGCCTCCCACGCGGGCTTGCGCACCTGGGTGAGAGCCGTCTCGGACCCTTTCGACGACCGGGCCCAACTCGTTTCCGTGTTACCGCGGTTGGCTGTCGAGGCGAAGGCCCGGCCGGAGTGGCTCACCATGGTCGGGGTCATGGCGTGGCTCTTGGATGAGACCCCCCGGGCCGTGCGCGTTTTCGACGAGGCTTTCGGTTGCTGGGAGTTGCGGGGAGCGCTGCCCGAGGGGCTGAGCGGCGCGGTCGCCTGGGCCTACGTGGAGCGGGGAAGGTGGGACCGGGCCCGTGAGGCCTGCGCCCGTATCACCGCGGTCGGCCGGGCGGCCGGCCTCGACCACGCCGTGGCCTGCGCGGCCACGGTGGACGCCACCGTGCTGGCCTTCCAGGGCGATGTGTCCTCGGCCCGAGCCCGGGCCGAGGAGGCGCTCGCTCTCATCGACCCGCTGGAAAGCCGCTCGGTCTGCGTCTACGCCCGTCGTGCGCTCGGTGCCGCGGCGGCCGCGGAAGGCGCCTACGAGAGCGCCTACGACCAGCTCCGCATGGTCTTCACGGCCGACGGCGCGCCCGTGCACTACCACGCCGCCTACCCGGCCCTCGCGGATCTGGCGGCCGCCGCCGTGCGCTGCGGCCGCCGTGAGGAGGCTGTCGCGATCGTCGAGCGCTCGGCGTCTGCGCTGGCGGACGGTGCTTCGCCTCGTCTACGGGCGCTGATCGGCCGGGCCCGTGGCCTGCTGGCCCACCCCGCGGCCGCCGAAGCGCACTTCCGGGCGGCTCTGGCGGATCCGGTCCTGGCGTACTGGCCCTTCGAACGCGCGCAGACCCTGCTCGACCTCGCCGAGTGGCTGCGGCGCCGTCGGCGCGTCGCGGAGGCGCGGGGGCCGCTCACCGAGGCCCTGGAGATCTTCCGTCGCCTGGGCGCGCACCCGTGGATCGAGCGTGCCAGGGCCGAATCGCGCGCCGCCGGTCTCGACGTCACGGACGCGGCCCCCGACGCGCTCGCCGAACTCTCCCCGCAACAGCGGCGGATCATCCGGCTCGCCGCCCGCGGGCTGACCAACCGTGAGATCGGCGAGAAGCTCTTCCTGTCCCCGCGCACGGTCAGCTCGCACCTCTACCGCAGCTTCCCCAAACTGGGCATCACCGCCCGTTCCCAGCTGCGCGACCTCATCGAGGGCACCCTCGCGACGGCGGCCCGCCAGGGATAGGGGCACGCCCGCCCGCGGAAGCGGTCACCTGACGTAGGGCGCGCGCCATCGCGCCGGAGCAGGCCGGCCGGCAGCGGTAACCTGCCAGGCGGCGGCCCCTTTCGCCCTGGTATCCCGATGCCCCCGGCTTGTCCCCAGGGCCTTTGCGAAAACGCGGGCCCGAGGCCAGTGGGCCGGGCTGAACACGGCCCAGCTCGTCGTGGCGGGACGGGGACGGCCAACCACGGAGAAGGAACGGAGTTCCACGGTGGCTGCGAAGACAGCGCCGCTAGATGATTGATGCCAAGGGGTTCAGTGGTCGTACGCGGTGAGGGAACGCATGACGGGCTGCCCGGTCTGGTCGTTGTGCCAGATCGCGGCGG
>NZ_JBVITE010000120.1:0-10690 GCF_055575155.1 Kitasatospora sp. NPDC034533 | reverse complement strand
CACGACGAACCGGGACCTGCTACCGGGCACTCCGGTGTCTACCCGGACGGGACTCACACCCGTAAGCCTGGACCAGCTTTCAGGACGCAACATGCCGAAGAGCGTACGTGAGCGGGGTGTGCCGGCGTTCGCCGGTCGGCCGCGGTCCGCTTCCGTGCCCGCCGGGTGCGGTCAGCGGGCCAGGCGCCCCAGCAGCGCGGAGGCCGCGCCGATGCCGGCCAGGGCGGCGAGGGCGAGGACGGCGAAGTCCAGCGGCAGGTGGGAGGGCGTGCCGATGAGCAGGCCGCGCAGCGCGTCGACCTGGTAGCTGAGCGGGTTGGCCCGGCTGACGGCCTGGAGCCAGCCGGGCATCAGGTCCACCGGGTAGAGGGCGTTGGAGCCGAAGAACAGCGGCATGGTGATCGCCTGGCCGATGCCCATCAGGCGGTCGCGGGTGAGCACGATGCCGGCGATGGCCATCGACAGGCAGGCGAAGAACGCCGAGCCCAGCACCACCACGGCCGCCACCCCGAGCAGGCGCAGCGGGTTCCAGGTGAGCGCGACGCCGAGCACGGCGGCGATCAGCACCACCACCACGGCCTGGAGGACGGCCTTCACCCCGGCCGCGAAGGCCTTGCCGGTGACCAGGGCCGCGCGGGGGGTCGGGGTGACCAGCAGTTTGGTGAGGACCCCGGAGTCCCGCTCCCAGATGATCATGATGCCGTAGAAGATCGCGATGAACATCGCGGACTGGGCGATGATGCCGGGTGCCAGGTAGTCCAGGTACGGGATGCCGCCGGTGGGGATGGCCTTGAGCCGGGTGAACGTCTCGCCGAAGATCAGCAGCCACAGTGCCGGCTGGACGGCCCGGGTGTACAGCTCGGTGCGGTCGTGGCGCAGCTTCTGGAGTTCGACCGCGCACATCGCGCCGATGCGCGCGGGCACCAGGCGCCAGCCGGTGCGGGCGCGCGGGGGCACCAGCAGCAGCGGGAAGTCGGGGGCGGGGCCGGGGGGTTCAGCCGACGCGGCCCGCGGTGCGGCGGGTTCGGCGGACATCGCGGAAGTCTCCTTCGGTGGCGTCGGCCAGTTGCCGGCCGGCGAAGTGGCGGAAGACGTCGTCGAGGGTGGGGTCGCCGTGGTCCGGGTCGGCCCGGCGGACCTCGTCCTTGAGTTCGGCGGGGGTGCCGAGCGCGCGGATGCGGCCGCGGTCCATGAGGGCGACGCGGTCGCAGTGGCGGTCGGCTTCGTCCATGTAGTGGGTGGTGACCAGGACGGTCATGCCGGTGGCGGCCCGCACGGCGTCCACGCGTTCCCACACGCCGGTGCGGGCGATCGGGTCCAGGCCGATGGTGGGTTCGTCCAGGACGAGCAGGCGCGGGGCGCTGACCAGGGCCTGGGCGAGTTCGAGGCGGCGCACCATGCCGCCGGAGTAGGTGGCGGCCATCCGTTCGGCGGCGTCGGTGAGGCCGACGGCGGCCAGTGCCTGGGCGACGCGGGGGGCGCGTTCGGCGCGCGGGACGTCGAAGACGCGGGCGAACAGGGCGACGTTCTCGCGCCCGGTCAACGCGGCGTCGGCGGACAGCTGCTGGGGGACGTAGCCGAGCAGGCGGCGTACCCGCATGGGGTGGCGGGTGGCGTCGTGGCCGAAGACGCGCACCATGCCGGCGCCGACCGGCAGCAGGGTGGTGATCGCGCGGATGGTGGTGGTCTTGCCGGCGCCGTTGGGGCCGAGCAGGCCGAAGACCTCGCCGGTGCGCACGGTCAGGTCGATGCCGTCGACGGCCCGGGTGGTCTTGCCGCGCCCGTGGCCGAAGGTGTAGGCGAGGCCCCGGCACGCCACCGCGTCCTCGGTCATGGTTCCTCCCGTGGGGGCGGCGGGGTGCGCAGGCCTTCGGCGACGTGGCGCAGCGCGGGCAGGGCGGCCGTCAGGGCGGCGCGGTCGGCCGGGGGGAGGCCGGAGACGATGTCGTTCATCAGCGCGCGGCGGCGCCGGCGCCAGTCCTCGATCCGCTCGACGGCCTGGTCGGTGGCGTACAGGAGGGCGGCCCGGCGGTCGGCGGGGTCGCTGTCGCGGCGCAGCAGGCCGAGGGCGGCGAGCTGGTTGACGAGGGTGGAGACCGAGTTGCCGGCCAGGCACAGTTCCTCGGCGGCTTCCGAGACCCGCAGTCCGGGGTTGTCCCGGACCAGGCGCAGCAGTTCGGCCTGGGCGCCGCGCAGGCGGGGTTCGTCGGTGGTCTGGCGCAGTCTGCGGCGGGCCAGGCGGTGGATGCCGGCGAGGAGGGTGGTGAGCTCGTCCGCCGGGGCGACGTCGAGCGTGGGCTCTGTCGCGGTCATACGGTCATTTTAGCTCTCAGTGAGAGCTATTCGTCGAGGTTTCGGCGGGGGCTTGGGCGGGGGTTCGGGTGGGGGCTTGGGCGGGGGTGGGGCCGGTTTCGGGTGCGCGCTGGCCGTGGACGAGGACGGGCAGGGCGCGGCCCGCGAGGGCCTCGGTGACGCGGGCGGCCTGGGAGGGGGCCATGACGCGGGGGATGTCGCGGACGGGCACGAAGCGGGCGCCGAGCAGGCCGCTGCGGTGGCGCGGGGGGACGGTGATCCTGGTGCCGTCGCGGACGGTGCCGCCGTCGAAGACGAGGTTCAGGCGCTGGAGGAAGCGGTCGGCGGGGGTGAAGTCGACGGCGAGGAGGTAGCTCAGGCGCAGGTGGAGGCCGGTCTCGGCGTGGACGTGGCGGGCGGCGGCCAGGTGCGGGGGCTCGTTGGGGAGGGAGGAGCCGCCGGGCAGGATCATGCCGTCCATGTAGTCGGGGTCGACGAGCAGGACGTCGCCGCGCCGGTTGCGGACGAGGGCGAGGCAGCCGAGCCGGCAGACGGGGGGCTTGGCGAGCAGGCGGGGGTCTTGCATGGGGTGGGGGTTCGCTTTCTGGTGGCCGCTGTTCAGTCGTCGAAGGTGAGGCGTTCGTAGCGCAGGCCCTTGCGGAGCAGGTCGACCATGCGCAGGAGGTCGAGGGGGCGGGCGGTGAGGTGGAGCAGGTAGCCGCACGTGGTGCGGCCGGTGCCCCGGTCGACGTCGAGGGTGGGGAGGTCGACGCCGCCCAGGGCGAGGACGGTGGTCAAGTCGTCCAGGACGTCGGCGGCTTGACGGCGCTGCTCGGCGGTGGCGCGGGAGGGGGTGGACATCTCACGTCCCCGCGGGGCGGTTGTGGACCTCGAAGGCCCGCCAGGCGCTGTAGGCGTCGCCGAAGAAGGCGAAGAGGGCGAGTTCGCCGTCGGGCCGGCGCAGGAACTCGCCGGTGGTCTCGTTGCGGACCCGGTAGCGGCCGACCTCGGGGTCGAAGCGGACGCCGTAGCCGTAGAGGCGGACCGGCTGGTCGCCGGAGCGCTCCTTCTCCTCACCGGCCGATCCCGTGATCGAACCCTTCTCCATGCGCACGACTCCTCTCACGCGGTCTCTGCGGAAATCATCGGCGCCCAAAAGGCCTATACGTCTTCCATCTTCAGGACATCTGCCACTTCTCGGCGCTACCGTCCAAGAAAGCCCAAAACGTCTCAGGATTCCTCTTGAACACTGCGCTTCAGCAAGGTATGGCGGCAGCTCGCCTGTCCCCCCGTCAACTGGCGGCCCGGGTCGGTGTTACACCTAAGACAGTGGAACGCTGGCTCTCTGATGCGTCGCTGGTGCCGCATCAGCGGAACCGTATCGATGTCTGCGCGGCTTTAGGGGTTGATGAACGAGTGATCTGGCCCAACAGCGTCCGGGCGAACGTCAAGACCGGGCACGACCGGGAAGTGTTCGCCGTCTACCCGTACCGGTCGGCCTGCCCTCGGTCGGTGTGGGCGCAGCTGATCGCCGAGGCCCGGACCGAGATCTTCCTCGCCGGGTACACCAGTTACTTCGTCTGGCTGGAGCAGCCCGCCCTCCTCCAGACCCTGCGGCGCAAGGCCGAGGGCGGCTGCCGCATCCGCTTCCTCCTCGGCGATCCCGACTCCGACACGACGCGCCAGCGCGAGCGGCTCGAAGACGTGACTCTCACGGTGTCCACCCGTATCCGGGTCACGTTGGAGAACCTGGCCAAGCTCTCCGGCACCGAGGGCATCGAGGCCCGCTTCAGCGCCCCGGAGGACGGCCCCAACCACATCGGCCTGTCCGTCTTCCGCTTCGACGAACACGCCCTGATCACCCCCCACTTGGCCCGAACCGTCGGCCACGACTCCCCACTGATGCACTTGCGGCGCAGCGAGGGGAACGGCATGTTCGACCGTTTCGCCGAGCACGTCGAGGAACTCTGGTCCCGGGGCAGCGGCATCCGCACCAGCCCCGCCCCCGCGTAGGCAGTCGGCCCGGCCCTCCTCTTCCCCTCCCCCGCCTGGCAGGCCTTGTCACCGCCACCCGCACCGGCGGGTTCGACACCCACTGACCCCGGCCCCGCGCGAGGAGGAGGCCGCGCCGCGCCGCAGACCGTGATCTTGCCGTCCCCCACAATGGCACTCATGACCGATGAGCCCTTGCACGTGTCCCTCGACGAACTGCGCCGGTCGTTCGACGTCCTGCTTCGCCATGTGGAAGCCACCACGACGAACGATGCCGTCGCCCTGGACAAGGACTACTTCTGGTCCATCCCCTCGGACGAGCAGTACGACGTCACCGAAAAGCCGAGCGACCTGACGATCGGGCAGCTCTCGGAGTCCTGGCAGCATCTGCGGGACCTGCTCGCCGACGAGGACCGCGCTCTGGGATACCACCTGGTGTGGCTCGCCGACGTCCTGCGGGCGATAGGCCAGGACCTTCCGTAGCCGCCTCCGGGCTCGGGCCGTGGCCTTCCCGGCCGGGGACCGTGGCCGTACCGGCCCCCTCGGGGAACTCC
Organism: Kitasatospora sp. NPDC034533; assembly: GCF_055575155.1. Lineage (NCBI taxonomy): Bacteria > Bacillati > Actinomycetota > Actinomycetes > Kitasatosporales > Streptomycetaceae > Kitasatospora > Kitasatospora sp. NPDC034533. Next base: position 5,852 of record NZ_JBVITE010000120.1, on the reverse strand, counting down.
CGCGCCCGGTCTGGCGCAGGCGTCCGCACCGGCCCCGCCCGCACAGGAAGTCGGCCGGGCCGACTTCCTGTGCGGGCCGCCGCCCCTCGCGGGAGGGGCGGCGGCGCGTCGCGGGTGCCCGAACCGTCGTGTGGGCCGCCCCGCGGAGCGGGCGCGGGCGGCCGACGTTCCGTCCGGCCGGAGCCCGCCCGCCCCGGGGAGCCCCGCCCGCCGGTACCGTACGCGGGAAGTCGGCCGGGCCGACTTCCCGCTCCCCCGGCCCCCGGCCCCCGGCCCCGGCCTCAGTTCACGAAGTAGCTGAACCCGACCGTCGCCGCCGTCATCCCCGGCGCCACCTGCCGGGTGAGCGTCCCCTGGCAGCCGGCCGCCGAGTACACGTCCACCCTCGCGTCCGTGAGGTTCTCGACCACCACCGGCGACAGGGCCGGGTAGCAGCCCCGCACCGGGTTCTGCTTCGCCACCCCGTTCACCACCAGGGTCCCGGTGGCCGCCTGCGCGGGCACCGCCGGGGCGAGCGCACCGACGGCGGCCAGCATGCCGGCCAGGGCGATTCGACGACGCATCACAGTTCTCCTCGTTCCGGGGGCGCGCGACGGGAAGGAGGCGCCCTTGCGGCCCATGGATCCCCGCCCCCGGCGCCGGCCCGGCGCGACCGGCCGCCCGGGAACCCGTTTGGCGCAGCGCGCCGGCCGCTGCTACCTTTCCCGAGGCCGTGCGAGAGGACGAGGAGGTGGTACCCGTGAACGCAGTATCGACATGGGTGCTCTCCTGCGAGGCCACGGTCGGGCGGTAGACAGCCCGGGAGCGCCGATCACGAGCCCTCCCGAAAGGCACGACCGTGCACTTCACCTCCCACCACCTCCTCCGCGACGACGACGTCGTCGAACGCGAGTTCACCCTCGGCGAGATCCCCGGCACCCTGTGGACCCCCGCCCCCGCGTCCGCCCCCGCCGCGCCGCCCGTACCCGCCGCCGCGCCGCTGCCGCTGGTCCTGATGGCCCACAACAACGGCCTGCCCCGGCGGGAGCCCCGGATGGTCGCCCGCGCCCGGCACACCGCCGCCCGGGGCTACGCGGTGGCCTCCATCGACGCCGCCGGGTGCGGCGACCGGCCCCGCTCGGCGGCCGACGAGCGGGCCCGCGCCGAGCTGCGCCGCGCCATGCGGGCCGGCGAGGCGGTCGACGGCGTCTTCGAGTCCTTCGTGGCCCCGCTGGTGGCGAACGCCGTCCCGGAGTGGCGCGCCGCCCTGGACGCGCTCCTCGCCCTGCCCGAGGTCGCCGACGGCCCGGTCGGCTACAGCGGCTGGGCCGCCCTGGGCATCCACTTGGCGGCCACCGATCCGCGCGTCGCGGCCGCCGTCCTCTTCGCCGGCGGCTACGTGCCCCTGGCCCAGCGCGAGGAGGCCCGGCGGATCACCGTCCCGCTGCTGTTCCTGCTCCAGTGGGACGACGAGGGCAACCCCCGGGAGCGTGCCCTGGAGCTGTTCGACGCCTTCGCCGGCCCCCACAAGACGCTGCACGCCAACACGGGCGGGCACACCGGCACCCCCTGGTTCGAGGTCGAGGACGGCATCCGCTTCTACAACCGGCACCTGAAGTAGCACAACCGGGCCGGGACCCGCCCGTCACCGGGCGGGCCCCGGCCGAGCGCCGGGCTACCGGCGGGTGCAGACCGGGTCGGTGTCCGGCAGCCGCCCGCCGGCCAGGTAGGCGTCGACCGCGTCGTCCACGCACGCGTCGCCGTAGGTCCCGTACAGCCCGTGCCGGCGCCCCGCAGGGTCAGCAGCCGCGAGGAGGGCAGCTGCCGGTGCGGGGCATCCCGGAAGGCGCAGGGGTGATTGTCGTCCAGCAGCGGGCCCCGCAGGGGTTGCGGGGTGCGGGTGCGCTCGACGGCGCGCCAACAGCCCCCCGGGTCGCGCGGAACGCGCCCGTGACGCACCCTCCCGGCGCTCACCTCCTCGCGGGGGCGGCCGGGCCGGCAGGTGGCGTGGCGGGCCGCCTCCCACTCGGCCCGGTGGCGAACCCCCGCTGCCACCCGGGCTGTTGGTCCGCCAGGAACGCGGGCCGGGGCGCAGCGGCCAGTCCGGGTGTATGCGAACTTGTGTGGTCGTGTCCGAACTCCATGCGATTTCCCGCCCCGCAGGCGTCACGCACACCGGTGAACGCGCCCCGAAGGCGGGGCACGGGCGGCCGGTGGGCGGCTGTCCTGGGAGTCCTGTCCGGAGCGGGCGCCGGCCCGCCGACCACGGGAGTGGGGCCGACATGGGGACGAGAAGAACAGGCAGGAGAGCCGTGCGGGCCGCGGTGCTCGCCGCCGTGCTGGCCTGCGGCACGCTGGCGACCGCGCCGCAGGCGTTTCCGCAGGGCGGGGACGGGACGGTGACGGTCCGGGTGGTGAGGGCGGTGGACGCCACCGGCGTGTGGACGCCCGCGCTGGAGCCGGGCCTGGCGGGCGTGCGGGTGACGCTCACCGGCGAGGGCCGCTCCCGCGCCGAGGGCACCACGGCGGCCGACGGCACCGTCACCCTCACCCCGCCGCCGCCGCGCCCGGGGCGGCACGGCGGCACGTACCGGGTGCGGGTGGTGAACCCGCAGCCGGGCGTGCTCTTCCCCGCCTTCGCCTCCCGGCAGGGCCTGGACGGCGCGCCCGGCCTGCTGAGCTCCAACGAGGAGTTCGTCGACCTCTCCGGCGGCCGGAACGTCTCGTACACCACGGGGCTGTGGTACCCGGGCGACTACTGCCAGAAGAACGCGCCGCTGGTGACGGCCTGCCAGAACACCACCTGGGGCGGCGGCGGGCAGCGCACCCTGGTGTCCTTCCCCTACGGCGCGCGCGGCCAGGACGGCGTGGACGTGAACGTCACGGACCTCGCCACCGACGCGCAGACCGGCGCCCTGTTCGGCATCGCGTGGAACAAGGCGGACCGGCGGGTGTTCTCCTCGGCGACAGCCAAGCGCAGCACCCGCTACGGCCCCGGCGGCGCCGGCGGCATCTACGTCACCGACCTCGCGCACCAGCGCACCACCGTGTTCGCCACCGTGCCCGACGCCGGGAGCAGCGCCCACACGCCGGGCGCGGACGAGGCGTTCCTGGCGGCGCCGGGCCGCGAGAGCCTGGGCGGGCTGAAGGTGACCGAGGACGGGCGGGACCTGTTCGTCGTCAACCTCAACGACCGCCGCCTCTACCGCTACGACGCCACGCTCGCCACCGCCGCGCAGCCGGCGGCCGTCTACCCGATCCCGGACCCGGGCTGCCCCGCGGCCGGGGACTGGCGCCCGTTCGGCCTGGGCCTGCGGGAGGGCACCGGCTACCTCGGCGGTGTCTGCTCCGGCGAGTCCACCGGCCTGGTGTCGGACCTGCGGGCGGTCGTGCTGCCCTTCGACGTGGCCACCGGCGCCTTCGGGCCGGCCGTGCTGGACCAGCCGCTGGACTACCCGCGCCAGTCGACCGTCGGCTCGCCGCCGTGTGACGGGGCGGGCTGGTTCCCGTGGACGGACACCTTCCCGGCCACGCAGAACGGCCAGGCGTGCGCCGGCTACCTCGCCCAGCCGGAGCCGGAGCTGGGCGAGGTGGGCTTCGAGACGGACGGCACGATGCTGCTGTCCTTCCGCGACCGCTTCGGGGACCGGGCAGCCGGCCAGGCGGGGCCGGGCGCCCCGGTGGGCCAGGTGCTGGCGGGCGGCGACCTGGACAAGGCCTGCCCGCAGGGCGGCACGTTCGTGATGGACACCAACAACGGCTGCGGGCTCTCGCCCCGGGGCACCCGTTTCTTCGACACCAGCCGCTTCGGCGTGCACCACAACGCGGACTACGCGGGGATCGCGCTGTCCAGGGTGGAGACGACCGTCGCGACCTCCGGGTACGACCCGAACCAGACGGCCTTCGGCTACGGGACGTCGTTCCTCCAGCGGGCCGACGGCCGCTCGGACCCGCGCTTCGGCCTGCGGCTCAACCCGCCGGACACGCCCGCGCCGTTCGGCAAGGGCGCCTCGATGGGCGACCTGGAGGTGCTCTGCGACCGGGCGCCGCTGCAGATCGGCAACCGCGTCTGGTACGACCCCGAGCGCACCGGCCTCCAGGAGCCGGGCCAGAGCCCGGTGGCGGGCGTCACCGTCCACCTGTACGACGCCTCGGGCGCGCTCGTGGCCACGGCGGTGACGTCGGCGCGCGGTGAGTACTACTTCGACGACTCCAACGTGGACGGCGGTCTCAAGGCGCGCAGCGGCTACACGATCCGGCTGGACAACGCCGCCGACTACGCCGAGGGCGGGCCGCTGTACCGGTGGGTGCCCACGCGTCACGACGTCGGCGGGGACCCGTTCGTCGACTCCAAGGGCGTGCGCGTGCCGGGCACGCCCTTCCCCGAGCGGCACCTGACCACCGGCGGGCCGGGCGAGAACGACCACACCCTCGACTTCGGGTTCCGGCGCTGCGGCTGCAAGCGCTGACGGCACGGGCCTTGACGGAGCGGGGCCTTGACGGAGCGCGGGCCGGGGTGGGCGCGGGGGCGAAGTCGCCCGCTCCCGTGGCGGGTTCGGCCGCCACGGGGGCGGGCGCTCCTCCCTCTCCCCCGCCCGGGCAGGCGCGGGTGCTCGTCTAGGCTGAGGAGGATGAGCACACATGCGCCCGACGAAGCCCGTGTCATCCCCCTGCCCACGACGGCGCGGCGGCAGGAGCCCGCCGCGCGCGAGCCGCTGTGGCGCGATGTCGTCGGCGGCGTGCTGCGGCGTGAACGGCTGGCCCAGGAGCGGACCTTGAAGGACGTCGCCGAGGAGGCCCGGATCTCGGTGCCGTACCTGTCGGAGCTGGAACGCGGCCGCAAGGAGGCCTCCTCCGAGGTCCTGGCGGCCGCCGCCCGCGCCCTCGGGCTGGGCCTGGCCGACCTGCTCTCCCTGGCCCAGGCCGACCTGGCCCGCCCCGCGCTCTCCCGCGCCTCCCGCCGCCGTACCGCTCCCCCGGCCCGCCACACCGGCCTCACCCTGGCCGCCTGAGCACGCGAAGGCCGGCGACGGCCCGGCCGGGGCGTCGCGCCCCGCAGGCCGGGGGCCGCTCGCGGGCTGCGGGACCCGGCGCCCCCGCCACCGTTCGGCCTGGGAAAGGGCGGCGCACGGTGGCTGGCCGGAGGCACCGCCGAACGGGCACGTCACCGCGCGGCCCGGCACCTCGCGCCCATCCGCCAGACCCGGCCCGCGCAGGCGCCAGGCCAGGCCGGGCCGGGGGCGGCTCGCACGCCACGGGACCCGGCGCCCCCGCCACCCGCTCGGCCAGGGAAAGGGCATCGCACGGTGGCAGCCCGGAGGCACGGCCGACCAGGCAACGCACCGCGCGGACCGGCACCTCGGGCCCATCCGCCAGAACCCGGCCGCGCACAGCCGCCGGGCCGGGCCGGGGGCTTCGCGGGGCGGGGCCCCGCCACCGCCCCTCCTTTTCGCCCGAAGGGGGGGGTTGGTGGCGGGGCCCTTTTTCCGCCCGCGTCAGGTGGTCTGTAGGGGCCTCAGGCGGCCGGGGCCGGGGCGGTGGTGGCGGGCGCGACGTGGTGGGTGAGGCAGCCGTCGGCGAAGGCGAGGGCGCGCAGGAGACAGGGACGGCCTGCCGGGGCCGGGGCGGTGGTGGCAGGCGCGACGTGGTGGGTGAGGCAGCGGTGCGGGGGGCGCGCAGGAGGCAGGGACGGCCTGCCGGGGCCGGGGCGGTGGTGGCGGGCGCGACGTGGTGGGTGAGGCAGCGGTGCGGGGGGCGCGCAGGAGGCAGGGGCGGCCTGCCGGGGCCGGGGCGGTGTTGGCGGGCGCGGCGTGGTGGGCGGGGCAGTCGTCGGTGCGGGCGCGCGCGGGAGGCAGGGCCTGCGGGGGCCTCAG
>NZ_JBVITE010000119.1:0-10878 GCF_055575155.1 Kitasatospora sp. NPDC034533 | reverse complement strand
CGACGTGCTGTGGGCGATGCTGCGTGACAAGAGGCTCTTCACCTCCGCCCCGCCGGTCACGCAGACGGCTTGACACGATCATTGAGATTCTCCTTTCGTGCGGGCGACGGGACGCGTGGACGGGGTGGCGGCACGTCGCGCTGTCGGATACGTGTTCGAATCCGGGGGATGGTGGGGTGGCTGCGTCGCACCATAGTTCCGGCCGGAGGCGGGAGGCGGATTCCTCTAGTGCCCGTCGAGTGCGGTTCCGGGTGCTCTGGTTCCGGGTGCTCCGGTGGGGCCCTCCGGGCAGGCGGAAACGGCGGGGCGGCCCCAGGATCCCCAGGGGCCGCCCCGCTCGCCGGGCGCTCCGCGCGCTCGTCCCGGTCAGTCCCGGTCAGTCCCGGTCAGTCCCGGTCAGCCCCGGGCGGTCACGCTGGGCGCCTTGCCGTCGGCCTCCGGCAGGAGGCCGCCCGTGGCGCCGCCCCCGGGTGCGCCCTGCCCGCTCCGGTCGGCGAGCGCGACCGGCTCCGGAAGGGCCCCCTGCCGGTCCGGCGGGTAGAACTGCCGCGCCCAGTGCCGCATCGCGCCGATCGGCCCGTCACCCGGGGCGAGCCGGGGCGGTGACGCGTACGCCTTGGTGGACCAGATCGGGAAGTCGGCCGAGGTGAACTCCAGGCTGCGCCTGAACATCGGGCCGGCCAGGAGCCTGGTCAGCACCCGGCTGAGCGTCCGCGCGAGGGCCGGCGGCAGCGCGGCCGGCTCGTTCAGCACGAAGCGGCTCGCCTGGCGCAGCTGCATCCGGCCGGGGGCGACCTGGGTGGCCATCACCAGCGAGCAGATCTCCAGGCCGAGCGAGGGCGTGCGCACGTCGGTGTGCAGGGCGGTGAGGCCGTACCCGTCCACCTCGACGTCGACCTGGCGCGTCCCGAACAGCGGGAAGGTCTCCCGGACCCTCATCGAGATGTGGAAGCGGGTGCCGTCGAACTCCACCGGGGCCGCCAACTCGCCCTGGGGCCAGCCGTGCAGGGTGACGAAGTGGCCCAGGTCGAAGGAGTTCTCCATGACGTCCTGGGCGTGGCCGGGCATCTCGAAGGAGGTGTACCGCAGCGGCTGGTCGCCGAGCCGGTGCCAGGCGGGGACCTCCCAGTCCGGCTCCCGGCCGTCGTGGTGGCGCCAGACGAGGACGGTCTCGTTCACCTCGCGCACCGGCAGCCGGGCCAGCGCGGCCTTGGGCGGCGGGGTGCCGTACCCGGTGCGCACGCAGCGGCCCTCGGCGTCGAAGGCGAACCGGTGGAAGGGGCAGACCAGGTCGTCACGCTCCACGGTGGCCAGGCCCAGGTGGGCCCCCAGGTGCGGGCAGTACGGGCGGATCGCGCGCAGGCGGCCGTCGCGCAGCCGGTACAGCACGACGTCCTCACCAGCGAGTTGGCGGGTGAGGACGGTGCCGGGCGCGAGCTCGGCGGAGAAGGCGAGTGCGGACCAGCCGTCGGGATAGGGCAGTGCCGGTGGGAGGGCGAGGTCGGCCGCGGTCGGGTGGCTGCGGACGGGGTGGACGTGCTTGGACAGGCGCATGAAGTCTCCTGTAGGTCTGCCCGGCGCCGCCGTTGTCAGGCGATTGGCGCCCGAACAGAATGGAATTCAGATGCTATCCATGGGCGAGGAGCGCGTGCACGTCCAACTTCCTTGAATACCAATAACTCTGATCATCAGTCATGTGGGTTGGAGGGAGGGCTCCGGGGCCGGCACGTCTCCGGCGGCCGGTGCTCCGGCATCCGCGGGTCCCGGCCCCCGGGTGCTGGAGGAGGGGTCGAGAGGTGCTGGAAAGCGCTTCCGGGCGGTGGTGGGGTGTGTTGTGGTGGGTGGCCGGGGGAGCCCTGGTCGCGGCGGCCCGACGGTCGGGGCGGGCGGAGCGCCGCTGGTCGGTGACGTAGACGCTCGCGCATGCACCTGAGTGCGGAGGCTATGGAGCGTGCGGCTCGGCGGGATTTGAATGGTGACACGACGACGGACCGGCCGGGCGCGACAGGCACCCGGACCGGATCGGTCTCCGGTGATTCCTTCGAGCCTTGGAATGAGGGTGTTCGTGATGGCTGGTGTGGTGGACCTCGCGGTCGAGTCCGGTGTGGTGCTGGTGGTCGGTGGGACGGGGAAGACGGGCCGTCGGGTGGCGGAGCGGTTGGGTGCGCGGGGTTATGAGGTGCGGGTGGGGTCGCGTTCGGGTGCGGTGCCGTTCGACTGGCGGGACGAGGGGACGTGGGGTGCGGCGCTGGAGGGGGTGAGTGCGGCGTATCTGACGTATTACCCGGATCTGGCGTTTCCGGGTGCGGTGGAGGCGGTGGGGGCGTTCTCGCGGTTGGCGGTGGAGCGGGGGGTGGGTCGGCTGGTGCTGCTGTCGGGGCGTGGTGAGGAGGCGGCGGAGGCCGGGGAGAGGGCGGTGATGGGGTCGGGGGCCGCGTGGACGGTGGTGCGGTGCGCGTGGTTCAACCAGAACTTTGACGAGTCGTTCTTCCTGGAGCCGGTGCTGGCGGGGGAGTTGGCGTTGCCGGTGGGTGGTGCGGTGGAGCCGTTCGTGGACGCGGAGGACATCGCGGATGTGGTGGTGGCGGCGTTGACGGAGGCGGGGCATGCGGGGGAGGTGTACGAGTTGACGGGGCCGCGGTTGCTGTCGTTCGCGGATGTGGCGGGGGAGTTGTCGGCGGCGGTCGGTCGTGAGGTGCGGTTCGAGGCGGTGTCGCTGGAGGCGTACCGGGGGGTGCTGGAGGAGGCGGGGCTGCCGGCGGACTTCGCGGAGTTGTTCTCGGTGATCCTGGACGGCCGTAACGCGTCGTTGGGGGACGGGGTGTGGCGGGCGTTGGGGCGTGAGCCGCGGGACTTCGCCGACTACGCCCGTGCTGCCGCCGCCACGGGCGTGTGGAACACGTGAGCCGACCCGTCCGGGGCGGCGCCGACCGGCCGCCTCCGGGGCGGGGGTCGATGGGATTCCGAACGGACTCTGGAGGTCTGGTCATGGTGGACGGCACGACGGTCTGGTCGACGGAGCGAGGGCTCGGCGCCCTGCCCGAGCAGCTCAAGGGCTTCGGCCTGATGCACGTCGCGATGCGCCGGGACGCCGCACGGCTGACCGCCGTCGCCCAGCGGGGCACGGCGGGCTCCCACGCCGCGCTCGCGGAGTGGTTCGGGCGGCTGCGCGCCGTGATCGACTGGCACCACCACAGCGAGGACGAGATCCTCTGGCCGTACCTGCGCGGCCGGGTGGCGGGCTTCGACGGCAGCGGGGTCCTTGAGGAGGACCACGAGGCGCTGGACGCCTCGATGCGGCGGGTGGCCGGAGTGCTCGGCGCCGGCCTGCGCGCCGAACTGCCGGAGGCCGCCCTCGCGTTCGAGAGCCTGGTGCGCGGGCACCTGCGGCACGAGGAACCGGTGGTCTTCCCTGCGCTGGCCGGCCTGCCGGTGGACGAGTACCTGCGGGTCGAGCGCCGGATCATCGGCAGCGCGCCGACCCAGGTGATGACCTACCTCCAGCCCTGGATGTTCGACGGCGCGGACGCGGCGGCGGTCCGGGCCGTCTCGGCGACCATCCCGGCCCCGGTGCGGCTGCTGGGACGGACGGTCCTGGACCGGCGCTACCGGCGCGGCCTGGCCCCGGTGCTCTGAGCCGGCACCGGACCTTGCGGCACGGCATGGCTCGGCAAGTGCCCGGCCGAATACCGGAGTTCCGGTTGTCGCGGTTCCGTTGCGCGGCCCGCCGCACGGTGGTCGGTGTCGTGCTCCACGTTCGCCGGTACCGCACTCCGCGGGGCCGGAAGCCGGAAGAATGAAGGGGATCTGGGATGCGTTCGGATCAGACCGCGGTTCCGCTGTCGTACGCGACGCCGCCGTCGACCATCGGAGGTGCGGGGGTGGGGAGTTCGGTGCGGGCCGTCGGGCGGAGCAGGGCCGTCGGGCCGCTGCTGGTGGGCTCCGCGATCGCGATGGGCCTGATGGCGGGGTTGTTCTTCGCCTTCGACGTGTCGGTGATGCCGGGCCTGGCGGCCGGGGACGACCGCACGTATGTGACGGCGATGCAGCACATCAACAAGGCGATCGACGGGAACGGGCTGTTCGGCCTGGTCTTCGTCGGCGCGTTCCTCGCGACCGGTGTCGCCGCCTGGCTGCTGCACAAGTCGGGGCGGCGCCGGGCGGCGCTGTGGGCGGCGGGCGGGACGGCGCTGTACCTGGTGGCGCTGTTCGTGACCATGGGTGTCAACATCCCGCTGAACAACGAGCTGGCGGCGGCCGGCGACCCGTCGCAGATCCACGATCTGGCCGCCGTGCGGGCCAAGTTCGCGGATACCTGGGTGCCGGTCAACATGCTCCGCACCGCCCTGTGCACCGGCGGCCTGCTCGCCCTGACCCGCTCCCTGGTGCTCCACGGCCGCGGCGACCGCTGAGCCCCGGACCGGGCTTCCCCGTACACCTCCGCTGTGCCCGTCCGCCTCGTGCGGGCGGGCACCCGGGCGTTCCCGCCAGTGCTCCCGCCGGCGCTCCCGGCCGTGCTTTCGGCCCGGTGGTCAGGCTGCGGGGGCGAGGCCGGTGCGCTGGGTCGTGCGCCACTGCGCCGGTCCGGTGAACTCATCCAATTCACTTGGTGAGACGCCGAGTTGGCGAACAGCGCGGATGTGGTGGAGCATAGGCGGGCCCGGTCTGTTGCGGTGCGCTTGCGCCGCGGCCGAGGCACCGCACGGCTGCTGGGGGAGGAGGCGGTTCCGGTGACTCCGGTGGAACGTCCGTTTCTGGTCCGGGGGAAGGCGGTGCCCCTGGCCAGATACCTGGCGGAGGAGGCCATCGAAGGACTGGTGGCCTGCTCGTGCATCGGCAACGAAGTCAGCATCGACCTCGCGGACACCAGGATCCTGGTGAACCTGGTCGACATCGCCGACGTGCTGCGGCTCGACTTCCACATGGTCCAGGACGGCCCGGCCAAGGCGCGCTCCTGGTCGCGCCGACTGGCCGTGGGCACCGGTCCGCGCGAGATCGCGTCCCGGATCGCCTTGGACGTACGGACCCTGGAGCGCGAGCTGGCGCCCCTGCGCCGGCGCCCGCCCCGGGTGGCGCCCGCGCGTCACCGTCCGGGATGAGCCCGGTGGAGGGCCCGGGCCGGCGGTGTGAGCGCTGCCGGACCCGGGCCTCCTGCTGTTCCGGGCCTGGGCAAGATCCGTGCCGACAAGGGGCGTTGGGGCGTCGGCGGCTGGGTGCACCGCGTCCGCCCATTCGGAACTCAGCCTCCCACTTGTCGCGCGTAGAAACGTTCTCCCGCTGTACGTCTGGCCGTTGCCCGGTGCGAGCGGTAGGGATCTGGTGGCGCTGCTACAACCGCAGCGCCGAACCTTCCCATCCGTGGTCACACCGCCGGGTCCCGAGCCCGGGCGGTGGTGAGGAGCAAGCCCCATGTGGAGCACCCCGATTCCCCGGACCAGCCCGAGAACGCCGCGCGTGCGGCGCCGAACCCTGGCGGCGGCCTCCGCGGCGGCCGTGGTGGCGGCGCTGGTCGCGCTGCCCGGCGGCGTGGCGCAGGCGGTGTCGCCCGACATCGTGATCAGCCAGGTGTACGGAGGTGGCGGCAACTCCGGTGCCCCGTACGGCAATGATTTCATCGAGCTGTACAACCGCGGCACCGCGCCGGTCTCCGTCACCGGCTGGACGGTGCAGTACGCCTCGGCCGGCGGCTCCAGTTGGGCGAAGACGGCGCTCTCCGGGACGATCGCGCCCGGCCACTACTTCCTCGTCCAGGAGGCGGCCGGGACGGGAACGGGGGCCGCGCTGCCGGCGGCGGACGCCACCGGCACCCTCAACCTGTCCGCGACCTCCGGCAAGGTCGCACTCGTCACCAACGGCACGTTGCTGACCTGTGGTTCGGGCTGCGCGACCCAGCCGGGGGTGCGGGACTTCGTCGGCTACGGCAGCAGCGCCGGCTCCGCGGAGGGCTCACCGACCGGCAACCTGTCGAACAGCACCGCCGCCCTGCGCGCCGGCGGCGGCGCCACCGACACCGACAACAACGCGGCGGACTTCGTGATCGGCGCGCCCGTGCCGCGCAACTCCGCCTCCACCGGCGGCGGCACCCCGAACCCGGGCGGCACCCGCATCCACGACATCCAGGGCGCCGCCCGCGTCTCCCCGCTGGCCGGCAGCGCGGTCAGCGCCGTGCCCGGCGTGGTGACGGCCGTCGGCCCCAACGGCTTCTGGTACCAGGACCCGCAGCCCGACAACGACCCCGGCACCAGCGAGGGCATCTACGTCTACACGGCCGGCGCGCCCTCGGTCGCCGTCGGCGACTCGGTGACGGTCAGCGCCACCGTCTCGCAGTACCGCCCGGGCGGCAGCGGCGGCACCAACAACCTGTCGATCACCGAACTGACCGCGCCCAGCGTCACGGTGGTCGCCCACAACGCGCCGCTGCCCGCCGCCACCCTGGTCGGCCCGGGCGGGCGGATACCCCCGTCCGCGGTCATCTCCAGCGTCACCTCCGGCGACGTCGAGACCGCCGGGAACTACCAGCCGGCCACCGACGGCCTGGACTTCTGGGAGTCCCTGGAGGGCATGCGGGTCGAGATCGACAACGCGGCCGTGGTCGGCCCGACCAACTCCTACGGCGAGGTCCCCGTCGTCCCGCAGGGCAGCGGCACCCGCACCAACCGGGGCGGCATCCTGCTCCAGGCGAACGACGGCAACCCGGAGCGGGTCGTCCTGGGCAAGGCGCTCGCACCCACCCCGACCGCCAACGTCGGCGACACCCTGAGCGGTGCCACGGTCGGCGTGCTCGACTACGCCTTCGGCAACTTCACCCTCCAGGTCACCGCGACCCCGACGGTCACCCCCGGCGGCACTGCCCCCGAGGTCACCGCCGCGCCGACGGCCGGCCAGCTCGCCGTGGCCACCTTCAACGTGGAGAACCTCGCCCCGTCCGACCCGCAGAGCAAGTTCGACGGCCTGGCCGCGGGCATCGTCACCAACCTGCGCTCGCCCGACCTGGTCGCCCTGGAGGAGATCCAGGACAACAGCGGCGCCACCGACGACGGCACGGTCAGCGCCACCCAGACCCTGGCCAAGCTCACCGCGGCCGTCACCGCGGCCGGCGGCCCGTCCTACTCCTACCGCGAGATCGACCCGGTGGACGGCCAGGACGGCGGACAGCCCGGCGGCAACATCCGCCAGGTGTTCCTGTTCCGCACCGACCGCGGCCTGTCCTTCACCGACCGCCCCGGCGCCGGCCCCACCACCGCCGACTCCGTGGTGAACGCGGGCGGTACGCCTCAACTGGCCTACTCCCCGGGGCGGATCGACCCGACCAACACGGCGTTCAACTCCAGCCGCAAGCCGCTGGCGGGTGAGTTCCGCTGGAACGGCAAGCCGGTCTTCGTGATCGCCAACCACTTCAACTCCAAGGGCGGCGACCAGCCCCTCTTCGGCCGCTACCAGCCGCCGGCCCACCCCTCGGAGACCCAGCGCCACAACCAGGCGACCCTGGTGAAGAACTTCACCGACCGGATCCTCGCCGTGGACCCGAACGCCTCGGTCGTCGTGCTCGGTGACCTCAACGACTTCGAGTTCTCCGGGACCACCGACATCCTCACCGCCGGCGGCTCGCTCACCGACCTGCCGCGCACCCTGCCGCTGCCCGAGCGCTACACCTACGTGTACGAGGGCAACTCGCAGGTGCTGGACCACATCCTGATCTCCGGCTCGCTGGCGGCCACCTCGTACAGCTACGACATCGTGCACATCAACAGCGAGTTCAGCACCCAGCTCAGTGACCACGACCCGCAGGTGGTGCGCATCCCGCTGCCGTAGCGGGTGCGGCCGGCGGTGCCGGTCTCCCCGGGCCCGGGGAGACCGGCACCCGTCCTCGTCCGCTAGCGCGTCACCAGCCAGGACAGGCTCGCCGTCAGCTTGGCGCGCAGCGCCGGGTCCGCGACCGCAGGGGTCGGGTCGGTGGCGACGGCGGTGAGCACGTGCGGCCGGGAGCGCGGTCCGGTCAGCTTGAGGTCGGTGAGGTCCAATGCGGTGCGGTCGGTGAGCCGGGGAAGCTCCCGGCCGTCCAGGTACCACCGCAGCCGGGTGCCGGGCACCGGCAGGTCGACGCTGAGGCGGTCGGCGGCGGTGAGCCAACTGCCGCCGGCCGTCCGGCTGGTGAGCGGAGCGGCGTGGCGGTAGAAGCCCGCGATCATCGCCTCGCGGCCGGGCAGGTTGAACTCCCGTCCGAGTGAGCGCATGATCGAGTTCTCGGTCGGCCGGTAGAGGCCGGACGGGTAGTAGCCGCCGCCCTGGTAGCTGCCGACGGTGCCGCCGTCCGGCGAGGCCTGGCCCAGCCAGCGCGACCACTTGGTGCCCCGGCGGCGCATCCGGTCGGCGGTGAGCGTGCTGAGGTTGGCCTCCGGCGGCTCGTCGCCCTGGTAGGTTCCCTGGTCGGGGTAGCTGTACTCGTCGGCGAGCTTGCCCAGTGAGTGCCCGGTCTCGTGCACCGCGATCTGCCCGGACTTGGCGTTGCCGCCCGCCACGGTGGCGATCCCCTCGTAGCCGAGCGGGGAGGTGATGTCGTTGTAGCCGGCGCCGCCGTACTTCGCGCTGTTGGCCACCACGAGCACCAGGTCCGCCTGCGGGGCCTTCGCCGCGTACGCCTCGACCGCCTTCTCGTCCACGCAGAGCAGCCGCTCCACGCCGTCGCACCAGAAGTAGGAGCCCAGCGCGGTGTGCCGCACCGTCGCCCGGTCCGGATCGCCGGTCACCCCCGACTCCGGTGAGACGGCGGACACCGCCCAGACGTTGAACAGCCCGCGGTAGGTGGCGTACGGCTCGACGGCGGTGAGCTCGCCCCACTTTGCGGTCGCGTCCGGGCGGAACTTGTCCTGCTCCTGCGCCGTGTAGCCGTCGCCGATCACCACCACGTCCAGCTTGGCGGCCGGATCGCCGTTGTGGACCAGCGCGGTGACCTCGCCGTCGCCCCGTACCGGAGCCACGCCCTGGGGGCGGGCGGCGACGTACGGGGAGGCGGCCGGCGCCTGGGCGCGGGAGATGCCGCCGTCCTCGGCGAACACCTCCACCGGGCGCGTGGGCCCACTGCTTCCCGGACCGCCCCAGGCGGGCGCGGCCCCGAGCGCCGTTCCGGCGAGTAGGGCGGTGATCAGGGCGGTGGCGGTTCTGGCGGCGGTGCGGTGCACGGGCGTCCTCCCGGGAGAGCGGTCTGTGGCTCGCCTCCTTCCCGTGTCGAGGACCTGACAATCATCATGATCGTGAAGCGTCCCGGTAGGCTGCCGGCGATCCGGCAGAATGACGACCATGATCGAAACTCGGAGCTCCGATACCCCAGGCGCCGAGCCCAGGCCCCCGCTGACGGCCGGCCTCACCGGCTCCGAGCTGCTGCGCTGGTACTGGACGCTGGACGAACTGGCCGGTCTGGCCCGCACGATGGGTCTCCCACGGCACGGCGGCAAGGCGGCCTTGACCGCCCGGCTCGCCGCCGCGCTGGACGGCCTGCCGCTGCCCACCGCTCCGGCCCGCCGCCCGGCGAGCGCGCAACTGGCCGCGCCCGTCGACGGCGACACGGTGATCCCGCCGGGCCAGCGGTGCAGCCGGGTCCTGCGGGGGTACTTCGTCGAGGCGATCGGGCCCGGCTTCCACTTCGACGCCTTCATGCGCGACTTCATCGCCTCGAACGCCGGCCGGACCCTGGCCGACGCGGTCGCCCACTGGCACGCCACCCGCCCGGACGCGGCCCGGCCCCGTGAGATCGCGGAGCAGTTCGAGTTCAACCGCTTCACCAGCGCCTGGCACCGGGAGAACCCGGCCGGTACCCGCGCCCAGGCGCGCGAGGCCTGGCACGCCCACCGGGCCCTGCCCAGGACCGCCGCCGGCGGCACGTTGCCGACGGGAGGCTTCACGGCCTCCGGGTGCGCAGAACGCCCGTCAGCATCGGCAGGGTGAACTCGCCCTCGGCGGTGTCCGGCTCGCCCGCGAGGAAGGCGCGGATCCCGGCGAGCCTGGCCGCCCGTTCCTCCTCCGGCATGACGAGCATCCCCGCGCGCGTCCCGAGGGCCGCGACGAGCGAGTCGGCGCTGCGGCGCTGACCGTGCGGGAACACCTCCTGCTCCGGCGAGCCGAACCGGGAGTCCCCACCGGTCTTCGGCAGATGCATCCGCGCCGTCTCGGCGCGCCAGGAGGCGGGCGTGTCACGCGGCCCGATGGCCGCGCTCCCGGCTGCCTCGGCGAGCCGGGCCACCCACCCGACCCGGTCGTCCACGAGGTTCCACAGACCGCCCAGGACACCGCCGGGCGCGAGCACCCTGGCGATCTCGGGCCCCGCCACGGCCATGTCGAACCAGTGCATCGCGTTGCCCGACAGCACGGCGTCGACGGCCCCGTCCGGCAGCGGGATCTCCTCGGCGCTTCCCGCCGGCGCCCGTACGGCGGGCAGTGACTCGCGCAACTCGCCCAGCATCGCCGGATCGGGCTCGACGGCGACGACCTGGACGCCCGCCTCGACCAGCACGGCGGTCAACTTGCCCGTTCCGGCGCCGAGATCGAGCACCCGCGACCCGGGCGCGAACTCGAGGGCCCAGCGCACCGCGGCCCGCGCGTAGTCCGGACGGTGCTCGGCGTAGGCGGCTGCTGCCGCGCCGAACGACGAAGCGTGGCGGAGCTGTTCGTCCTGATCCATCCGGCGACGCTATCTGTGGGACGGGGTGCCGGGTGGTTGTTCTCCGCTCTCCGACCTCGGATCACGCCTCAGCTGGTTCGTGACGTTTCGTTAGTTGTTGGTGTTTGTGGTGTGGTTGGTGTGGGTGGTGGTGGTGTAGTTGTGGAGGTCGAGGGTGTGGGTGTGGGTGCGGTAGCGCCAGGTGTAGGTGGGCCAGATGCTGG
>NZ_JBVITE010000118.1:0-11309 GCF_055575155.1 Kitasatospora sp. NPDC034533 | reverse complement strand
CCAAGGCCCCGCGCATGGCCGAACGCCTGGTCGACGAGATCTTCGACGCGCTCGACGAGCAGACCGTCGTCGTCCCGGGCACCACCACCCTGGACGTCGTGGTGCCCTCCCTGGCCCGCTCGCTCGCCGCCGTCCACGAACAGCGACGCGCCGTCGAAGCCCGGATCGGCGAACTGCTGGAGGCCCACCCTCTTTCCACGGTCCTGACCTCGATGCCCGGAGTCGGGGTCAGGACCGCCGCCACCCTTCTGGTCACCGTCGGCGACGGCACCGGCTTCCCCACTGCCGCGCACCTGGCCTCCTACGCCGGCCTGGCGCCGGCGACGAAGTCCTCCGGGTCCTCCATCCATGGCGAACACGCCCCGCGGACCGGCAACCGGCTCCTGAAACGGGCCATGTTCCTCTCCGCGTTCGCGGCCCTCCACGACCCCGACTCCCGGGCCTACTACGACCGGCAACGAGACCGCGGCAAGACCCACACCCAGGCCCTCCTCCGCCTCGCCCGCCAACGCATCAGCGTCCTTTTCGCCATGCTCCGAGACGGCACCCTCTACGAGACCCGCGCCCCCGAATCCGTGCCAGCATGACCCGCGCAGCCTTGACGAAGGACATAGAGGCACCCCCCCCACGAGGCCCGCCGCACCTGCGGCGGAGACCGCCGGCGCGGGCGGCCCGGATCCGAAGACCCCGCCCGCGGAGCTGTCCGCCGCCGCGCCGCTCGACCCGCCGCCCGGCCCGACGACTGCGCCGCAGCCGAGCGAGGTGCAGCCGACGGTCCCGGGGATCACCACCTACCAGCCCTTGGCCTCCGGCCACGTCGACCTGGTGGACGAGGACGGCACCCCGCTGCCCCACGACCTGGAGCAGCTGTTCGACCTCACCCACCCCGAGCAGACCGTCGTCTTCCCCCGACTGCGGATCTACCAGACCCGGACCTATCCCGGCACCCACCGGACAGTCACGCAGCTGCTCTACGTGCCGACCCAGTCGATCCCGCGCGAAGACTTCGAGCGCCTGCGGCTGGCACTCGGCGGGGAGTAGCCGCCACGACGTCAACGGTTCTGACCTTGCGGTGCTGGTTGAAGGGGGGTTCCTGCGTTTGGCATCCTCCGTAGGCAGGCGAGTAGACCTGTGGACCGGGCCAGGTACATCCACGGTGGGCACCAGCGGTTCTTATCCCTGATTCCTCGGTGCATCCCGTTTTTGGTCAATTCCGGCGAGGCGACCCGGCTCTTGGGTACGGTTGTCGGCGCGAGTCGGTCGCTGGCCTTCCGGCGCGGCTCGGGTGTCCGAACGGCGTCGGGTACGCACGGCGCTGAGCGACGGTCGACGACAGAGGACAAGGTGACTGTTCCGGTGAGCGACGTAAAACTCGGGCTGTCCGTCGAGGCGGCTGACGTGGAACGGCAAATCGTGGCTCTGCGCGACTGGTTGGCCTCGGAGGACGGACTTCGTGGGCGGGTGCAGTTACGGCGGCGCCCGCCCGCACCCGGCCAGATGGGTGGTGCGCTTGACCTTTTGACGGTCGTGCTGGGCTCGGGTGGCGCGGGCGTCGTACTGGTGCAGTCCTTGGTGGCCTTCCTCGCGAACCGGCGCGCCGACGTCACCGTCACCGTCACGGCCGGCGACGGCCGCCAGATCACTGTCGACGCGCGCAGGGTAACCGATCCCGCGGCACTGGTTCGTGAGGTGAATGCTCTGCTGCAATCCCCCGACGGGCAGGACCGGTGACGGAGCCGTGGTTCCCGCACGGTCCGTCCAGCCGCGCTGTGCTCATCGGTGCCCAGCGGTACAGCAGCGAGGAGCTACCGGACATCCCTGCCATCGAGCGGAACCTCCATGACCTCAAAGCGGCCCTCACTCACCACGAGCACGGGATTCTCGCCCCAGAACATTGCCGGGTGGTGGAGGAGCCAGGCGACGCCGCAACGGTGGGAGCAGCGTTGGCATGGGCGGTCCGGGAAGCGAGGGACCTGCTGCTCGTCTACTACGCAGGACACGGCGTGCTGGACGACGACGGCCTGCTCCATCTTGCGCTGACCAGCACAGACCAGGAGCACGTTGGCTTCTCGGCCGTCCCTTTGGAACTGCTCAGAAAGAACCTTGGACGGGCCACGGCCAACGCACGGGTGCTCATCCTCGACTGCTGCTTCTCCGGGCGAGCGGTGTCGGCGATGGCCAACCCGGACAGCCTGGTTTCCGGCCAGCTCGACATGTCCGGTACCTACACGCTGACTTCGACCACGGCGACCGCGCCGTCCCATGCCCCCGAGGGCGCCCGATACACCGCGTTCACCGACGCGCTGCTGCGGACTCTGGCTGAGCCTTCACCTCTCACGCTGGACGGCATCCACGATCGGATTGATCGGGATTTGGCCGGCCGAGGGCTGCCCAGGCCCCAGTGCCGGGCGGTTGGGGCCGCCGGCCGGATGGCGCTGGCACGGGGGGCCGTGCCTCCGCTCGGGCAGAATCCGTCCGCCGAGGATATGAGCTACCAGCTCCGGAAACACCCCTCCGTCACGGCTGGCAACTACCTCGCGATAACGGCGCTGGCCTTCCTAAGTTTTGGCGCCAGCTGGTTAGTGCTACACGATATCGGCCGCATCCCCCTTCCATGGGCCCTCGGTGGCATCCTGTTCGTGCACCTCATCGCATCCGGAAGCGTCGTCGGCAAACCGGCGACTCGACTGACGGTGAGTGCCGCCGGCCTCGCGGTCAGCGGACCGTCTCTGAAACATCTGGAACCGTGGGACGGTATCAAGAGCATCGCTGTCGTCAAGAACCCGGTGGGACGTACGGGTCTCGCCGCCAAGGAGGGCTGCGGTCTCATAGTCCGGCTGGCTCCGGGCACGCCGTCGGCGAAGGGCCCGTTAAAGGCGCACCTCTGTACGGCACCGGAAGCCTCCGAGGGCTTTGACTGGCACCTGGCAGTCATCCACGCGCCCGTCGACGACATGGCCAGCGCCCTGAGTGCCTACGCGCCGGCCGGAATCTGCGTTGAGCGGCGGAGCAGCGGCCTGACCGCCGCGCACGCCTACCACGGTCCCCGACGCCGCAGCATCTTGACCTATGTCGGGCTTCTCGCGCTGGACGGGTACGCGGCTTTCCACCTGGACCGCCGCAACACCCCGATCAAGCTGACCGGGCACACCGAGGCCGTGACAAGCGTACTCTTCAGCCCCAAGAGTGACATGCTGGCCAGCGGCAGCCTGGACACGTCCGTGCGCGTATGGGACGTGGCCACACGCCGGTGCATCGCAACTCTCTCGGGCCACAACAGCTCGATTGAGGAACTGCAGTTCGGTCAAGGTGGATCAATTCTGATGACCACGGACGGCTCTTGGGTGCGGATCTGGGAGTTGCCTAGCGGACGACCGAAGGCCGTTCTGAACGCCACCGGTGGCCGACTGAGCGGTGCTGGTTACCTTGCACTTCGGGGCACAGTTCAGGACAGTCATGCGGTGCATCTCATGGACGTCAGCGGCAACCGGGTCATTGCCACGTTGGATGGCCACACCGACTCTGTCAACGGCCTGGACTGGAGCGAGGACGGCCGTCTGCTCGCCAGCGCAAGCGAAGACGGCACGATCCGCCTGTGGGATGCTGAGACGGCCACCACTGTCCAGACCTTCGCGACACGCGGACCCGCCAAGTCCGTCCAGTTCGCGTGGGGGGACACCGTCATTGGTTCGAGGGAGGATGGAAGCGTCTACGTATGGCAGCTAATTTCCGGCTCGTGGCAGACCGTCGCCACTTTCCAGGACTCGGGCAGCGGTGTGCTAGCTCTCGGCCACCTGCCCGCCCGTAGGGTTGTCGTGATTGGACGGGGCCACTCCATCGGACTTTGGGACGTTAAAACGCAGAGCGCCACCTCCGTCGTGGATGCCCCGAACGGCCCGTCCAACTTCTCCGTGAGCCGGACAGGCCAGACGGTCGTCCTAGGCGACTGGGGTACTGTCCGGCTGTGGGACACGGACACCGGCCGGACCCAGGCACTGCCAGTCCCCTTCCTGCAGGAAGACGACGACTTTGGCGTCCAGGCCACCGCAGTCCAAGCGACTATGGTTGCGGGAGGCTGCGACGACCACGTGGTGCGACTGTGGACGACCCAAACCCCATGAACGACTGCGGGCGAAGCCGCCGATTGCCACGTCACCGTCCACCAGCTTTCGGCTCACAGTTCTGGTCGACCGGTGAGCGACACCCGATCCTGCGGGCGGCTGCTTGTTCAGGAGGCGACCTGGCAGGATCAGCCGCATGAGGATTCTCGTCCTGGGCGGAGGCTGGTTCCTGGGACCGGCCGTCGTGGCCGGCGCAGTGGCACGCGGCTGGGAAGTGACCACCTTCACGCGCGGCCGGTCGGGAAGCGCCATGCCCGGTGCGACCGCCGTGCACGGTGATCGAGAGCGGCCCGGCGACCTCATCCGGTTGGCCTCCGAGCACGGTCCCTGGGACGCCGTGATCGACACGTCTGCCTCGGCTCTCAGCTCCCGCGACGTGCTGGCCGGCGCGCGGGCCTTGGAACCGGTCGCGGCCCGGTACGTGTACGTGTCCACGGTGGCGGTGTACGAGGGCTGGCCCACCGAACCGTTGAATCCCGATTCGGCGGTGTGGGAGTCCCTGGAGGGCGCCGACCAGGAACTTGAACAGCCACCCGTCACGACGTCGGGCATCAACCCCGTCTACGGGCGGCGGGAGGCCGGTACTGAACGAGCGGTGGTCGAGACGTTCGGGCTCGCCCGGACGAGCCTGCTGCGGCCCGGTGTGCTGCTGGGGCCCGGGGAGTACGTCGGGCGCTTGCCATGGTGGCTGAACAGGGCCGAGCGAGGCGGACGGATACTCGCCCCGGGGGACCCGTCGCGGAGAATCCAGCCTGTCGATGTCCGGGACGTCGCCGTGTTCGCCCTCGACCAAGCGCTGCGCGTGGGCCATCAGGTCCACAACCTCGCCGCGCCGATCGGGCGGGAGACGATGGGCGGGCTCCTCCAAGCGTGCTTGGAGGCGACCAGGAGCAGCGGAACGCTGGTGTGGGTGCAGGACGAGATCCTGCTCCGCCATGGGCTGCGCCAGTGGACCGAGCTGCCGTTGTGGTGGACCCACCCGGGCACATCGGCCGTCGACGCGACCTCGGCTGCCGAGGCCGGCTTCGTCAGCCGGCCTCTGACGGAGACCGTGGCCGACACGTGGGCCTGGCTGAGCGAGGGGAACCGTCCGGTTCCGCACAGGCGTTGGGCGAAGCACGGCCTCGACCCAGGCAAGGAGCGCGCAGTCCTGGCGAGCGTCGGCTAGTACTTCAGTGCGACTTCGTGCTCTACACGAAGTCGCACTGAAGTACCAGAACACACGACGCGCAGCGATCTGAACACCCGGCTCGTTCTGGCCTTCCGGAGCCCGCGCAATTCCCTTCATCAGGTGGGTGAGCACTGCGCGGTATCCCTGCGCGGGGTGGGCCGTCGCACAGGCGCTACAGGAACCGTACCTGCGGTGGGTTGCCGGTGGAGATGGAGAGCTTCCCCTGCTGGATCTGGACGTCGCTGCCGCTGACCAGCACTCCGTTCTCCTTGGTCATCGAAACTCCGCCGGTCTGGAAGGCGACCGTCATGCCCCGCTCCAGGCTCACCCACTTCTTGAACTCGTTGATTCCGTAGAAGATGATCCGGTCCGGGAAGGTGACGAACATCCGCTCACCATCGTGGCTGAGCTTCATCCCGCCGCCCACGGTCAGCAGCCCTCGCACATGCGCCTCGCCGGAGACCCGGGCCTCGCCCGTGTGCAGCTCGTTCAGGTCCGCCTTGCCGGCGGTGACGCTGCCGCGGTCGTGACCGCCGTCGCGTAGGACGCGGAGGCCTTCGGGAGGGAACTCGATCCAGCCGTCCCCGGTGCCGGGGCCCTGGACCCACTTGGTGTTGATGCCGTTGAGGTCGGCCTTGTCGGCGGCGACGTTGCCCCAGGCGTTGCCGCCGTCCCTGCGGACGTTGATGCCGGACTGCGGGAACTCCACCCAGCCCTTGCCGCCGTCGCGATCGCCCACCCAGGTGGTGTTCAGCCCGTGGACGTCGACCTTCTCGGCTGTGACGGTGCCGCGGTCGTGACCGCCGTCGCGTAGGACGCGGAGGCCTTCGGGAGGGAACTCGATCCAGCCGTCCCCGGTGCCGGGGCCCTGGACCCACTTGGTGTTGATGCCGTTGAGGTCGGCCTTGTCGGCGGCGACGTTGCCCCAGGCGTTGCCGCCGTCCCTGCGGACGTTGATGCCGGACTGCGGGAACTCCACCCAGCCCTTGCCGCCGTCGCGATCGCCCACCCAGGTGGTGTTCAGGCCGCGGACGTCGACCTTCTCAGCGGTGAAGGTGCCGCGTTCCTGCCCGTTGGTGTCCTTGTAGAGGGTGGCGCCGGGCTCGGTGAAGTCGATCCAGCCCTGGCCGGCTTCGTGCTTGCCCACCCACTTGGTGTTGACGCCGTCCGCGTCGACCCGGGCGGCCGTGAGGATGCCCGGAGTGGCGTCGTGGCCGTGGTAGACGTTGACGCCGCGGTCCGGGAAGGTGATCCAGCCGGCGCTGTCGGTGCTCCCCTGGACCACACGGGTGGTGACGTCGTCGGCCGTTACCTTTCCCAGGTGGCCGTTCGGGTAGTAGACCTCCACGCCGTCCGAGGTGAAGGCGGCCCGGCCCTTGTTCGCCGTCCCCTCCACCCACGGGGTGCGTGTCCCGCTGTCGAACTCGGGGACGACCGCGTGGACGGTGGTGGTGAGGAAGTACCCGCGCTGCTGCTGGCCGGCGCCGGGCACCCTGGCGACGAGGGTGTAGGTCGTGCCGCGCTTCGGCGCGGAGGTGGGCCAGGAGTAGTCCTTGTGGCCCGGAGCCGCTCCCGGCACCGCCGGTTCGTTGTGAACCCGGGTCCCCGTCTGGTCGAGGATCTCGTAGTCGAGGTCGGTGGGGCCGTCCCACTGGAGCACGAGCTGCTCGTTCGCGTCACCGTTCAGCAGTGACTTCTGCGCACGGAAGTTGCGCGGCACCTGCGGCGTCTGCTTCACCAGGCCGAGGTGGGTGGTGTAGTGGCCGTCCCGCCGGGGGAGGTTGGCGTCGCCGCCGTGGGCCTTCTCGCGGATCTCCAGCAAGCTCAGGCCCGCGCCCGCGGAGATCGGGATGTTCTCCAGCTTCAGCACCAGCGCTCCGTGGCCGTCCAGGAGCGCATGCGAGCGCGTGGGAGGCTGCGCGCGGGAGAGCTGCGCCCGGAAGCACTCGTTGACGCTGTCCCACGTGAACTCCAGCGCGTCGTCCCTCGGGTTCTGGTACGTGCGCTCGATGCTCGTGGTGACCGCCGAGGGATTGCCCGTGAGGTCCGAGGACAAGCTAAGAAGTGGCATGGCCACCTCGATGTAGTCCCAACTTACCTCGGTCTGATGGGTGTTGGAGACGATCACGTACACGGTCTCCAGGGACGGTTCGTCCGTGAGCGATGCTCGGAGCGATGTCGGATTCGTCACGATCTCGTAGTGCAGCAAAGACGGCACGGTGCGGACTCCCAACCTCGGCGTTTCACGCGATGCGGGCTGACGATGGAACAGGCACCAACGTTTCTTGCGACGGTAAGCACTGCCCCGTCGTCCGGGAGCCGCGCTTGCAGGAGCTGGCCCGAACCGGTCCCTGGTCTGTCCGGATGCCAGTAGAACTCCGCTGGAGGGGCCCAGCAGTACTCGCCGAACTAACAACGAAACAGCCCCCTGGTCTGGGCGACTCGGACGGGTACTTCATCGGTGCAGCCATGGCAGAGGCTCTCCTCTCATGGCCATCAGGCCATCTCCGGCAACCTTCCGCACATCGGGGGAACGTTACGCAGCCACTACGGCGACGTCTCGCGGACCGCTCAAGCGGATAGATCACGAAGTCACACTGGCGTACTAGCCGTGCCCCAGCCGAGAGCGAGCCGCGGCGTTCCGGGCCCCAGGACCTGAGGGGGGCGCAACGATGGTGAAGTCCTCGATCCGCTCGGTGAGGTCCTGCGCAAGGCGGGCGTCGCGGGCCGCGATCAGCTCCAGCGACCGACGGGCGGACGCCTCAACTCCCGGCCCGTCATGGAGAAGCAGCAATGTGGAGCTGTTGCTCATGGCGACGCGCTCCAGGCTGAAGTCGAACTCGCCACCGATGCCATGAAGGTCGTCTTCGACCAGGCTGCGCTCGGCCAGGCTCTCCTCGATGGCCAGCTGAGCGTTCTCGACCAAGCCGCGGTGCGCGTAGGCGCGGGCCGCGATCGCGGCCAGCCGGGCCTTGCCCGTGGCGCCGACACCGGGGAACGACCGGGCTTCCTCGATCTTTCGGACCGCGTGGGTGGCCTTGCCCGTCCAGTAGTACAGCACCGCCAGGTACCCGTGGGCATAGGCCTGGAGCGGTCCGTCCTCGGCAACCTGACCGTAGAGCGCAGCCGCACGGGCCAGTTCGAACGCGTGGGGTATCGCGCCGAGGTCGAAGGCGCATGCCGAGAGAAGCGCCGAAGCCTGGCCGGCCACGAGGTACAGGCGTCGGCACTGTGAGGGCACCTGGGTGCGGTCCAGCAGCACTTTCGAGACGCCGAGCACTTCCTTTGCCGACGCGAAGACCACGTGCGGCGGCTTCATGCTGGTGTCCTGGACCAAGCTCACGAGATCGTCTTCGAGCTGGTCGAGCGTGAGGTCGGGCAGCAACTGAGGGGCCGCGTCGGAGGCGTGGGAGCTGGCGTCACGTGCAGTCATGGAGAGTTCACTTTCATCGAGCACAGGAGCAGATGGCGTCCGCAACACCTGGGCCTGATCGCCGGTGAAGGGCGCGAAGAGCTCTTCCACGGGCTGGCCGAAGAGCTGCTTCAGGATCCGCGGGCGCCGGGTGGTGAGGCCGGGCGACGTGCCCGGAGCGCCACCGTGAGACGGACTTCTCCGTCAGGACGACGTTCCTGAAGGCGGCATCGCCGGTCTTCTCGTGGAGCAGTGCGGCAGCCCGCCGGTATTCGGACTGGAACTCGCGAAAGTCCATGCCGAACTGGGTGATCAAGGCATCGAGCAGATTCATCGCGGTCCCTTCGCCGCAGCCCGTGCGAACCGCGTCGTTCTCTGCCTACCACGGTCGGCCATGTGGTCACACAAGCCGGGAAGAAGTGTCCGCGAACTGTCCGTGGTTTGTCCGCCGGCTCGCTCGAATGGGGATCAAGTGTCCTTGTTCTGCCAGTGGTTATGTCTGCGACCACGCGCCAGGGTTGGTCACCGCAAGCGAACCAAGCAAGAACGGGGCGCGTCCAGGTGCTCCTGCTGACGGGAGCGATGCACATGGTGGCCGTCGAACACGTGACGTCCGTCCGGCATTGGGAGGGCACCTTCCCGGCGGATACAGACGTGGTCCCTGCGGCGCGCCACAACGTGCGGTCGAGGCTGGAGAAGTGGGGATGGGACGTGGACGGCTGCGGAGCGGACGATCTGCTGCTCATCTTCACGGAGTTGATCACGAACGCGATCCGGCACGGCAGCAGCCAGGGCGACGTCGTGACGGTGCGGCTGGACCAGCGCGCCGGTACCTGCCGGGTCGAGGTCGAGGACTCCAGGCCCGACCGGCTGCTGCCCAAGGCCTTCATCGCCTGCGGAGAGCACGGCCGCGGACTGGTCCTCGTCGGACGCCTGGCGCTCGCCGTGGGTGTGGTGACGACGGCTACGACAAAGACGGTATGGGCGAGCGTTCGGGCCGACGGGAAGGCGGGAGAAGCACGGTGAAACTCAGCAAACTTGCCCAATTCCTCGGCTGCCGGCCTGCGACGGGCCGCCGACGCGGAACCACGCCGAAGCGACTGAAGCGACCGAATGCCACCATGCCGCAGTGTTACCAGGCCGCCCAGCGGGACGTGTTCTTCCGTCAGCGCCCCTGGACACCGCCGGAACCATTCTGGTGCACGGTCACCGCCTACTACCGGTGGGGGCAGCCGACCACACTGTGGAGCAGCGGCGCGGGCACCACTCGCCTGGCCGTCAGGGCGCTGCGCGACCGAGTCGACGCGCTCGCCGTCGACCTCGGCCTGCCGGAGGGCGACGAGCGGTTGCTGTGGCTGGACATCCCGTCCGCCGAGGGACGAGCCGCCGACGACCTCGCCAAGGGCCGCTCCCACGCCATCGTGATCACCCACGGCGTCTACATCATCAACGCCGCCCGCGCCGACCGCGCCGACACCGGGCCCGCGATCCAACACGTGCTCTGCTCGGCCTAACGGGAACGACCCTCATGACGTACACACGACGCGGCCGGCTCCGAGCGGCCGCCCCGAACTTCAACATCGGCGCGACCTGGCTCGCCTCCGCCAACCGGGAGCCGGAAGCGGCCATCGACCAGTGGAAGACGGGCCGGCTCGCCGACATCGAGACCGGCGAGCTCTTCAACGTCGTCCGGGTCAGCGGCGTGCAGAAGGGCATGGCCGCGCTGCGCCCTGCCGGCGGGAGACGACCCACTGGGTGTGCCGTTGTGCCTCACGGAGTAAGGGAGGTGAGGGTGCCTCCTTCGACCTTCAGTGCCGCGCCGATGGTGGCCGAGGCCCGGTCGGAGCTGGTGAAGAGGATGAGGTCGGCGACCTCGGAGGGCTCGATCAACCGCTGAATCAGGGACGTCGGGCGGAAGCGGGCGATGAACTCGCGCTGCGCGGCGTCGAAGGACTCCGCCTCGGGGATGAGGGCGGTGATGTATTCCTCGATGCCTTCGGTGTGGGTGGGACCGGGCAGCACCGAGTTGACGGTCACACCAGTACCGGCCGCGGCCTTGGCCAGGCCGCTGGCCACCGCCAGCAGGGCGGTCTTGGTCATGCCGTAATGGACCATGTCCAGGGGGGTGTCGATGGCCGTCTCGCTGGAGACGAACACGATGCGGCCGAAGCCGCGCTCCATCATGCCGGGCATGTACTGGCGGGCGAGCCGTACGCCGCTGAGGACATTGACCTCGAAGAAGCGACGCCACTGCTCGTCGGGGATGTCCAGAACCGGCGTGGAGGCGAAGATGCCGGTGTTGTTGACCAGGACATCAACCTCCGCAACCGTCTCCAGCAGCGTCTGAGCGCCTTCTGCCGTGGCCACGTCCGCGGCCACGGTAACGATGTCGGCACTGGGCACGCGCTCGCGGATGCCGTCGGCCGCCGCCTTCAGGCGGGTCTCGTCGCGGCCGTTGAGCATTTCCCTCGGTAGTCCGGCGACGGGACAGAGAGCCCGTCGACCGTTCGTCTGAGAGGGCGTTCGATACTGATTTAGGCTGCCGCGAGGGGTTTCGGGCGGAGGTATTGCCCGACTTTGTCGGGGCTGGCGGTCAGGCGGGTGG
>NZ_JBVITE010000117.1:0-11344 GCF_055575155.1 Kitasatospora sp. NPDC034533 | reverse complement strand
CTACGAACGCAAGGCCGACCACTTCGCCGCCTTCGCCAGCATCGCCGCCGCCCTCATCTGCACCCGCCGACTCCCCAAATGAGATGAATTCTTAGGTTCAGTAGACGTCGCCGACCTGTTGCAGGGCTTGGAGGCGTCGCTCGAACTCTGAGCGGAGGTAAGCGTAGGGACGGGTGCCGTACGCGGTGCAGCTTTCGTATGCGGGATCGCCGAAACGGCCACAGAGGTGCGGACGATGCGGCAGAATGCCGCCTATCGCCTACCGGAGGGGGGAGTCTTGAGCCTTCAGCTTCACGTCACCATGGCAATCGAACTCGTCGCCGACTTCGAAGATGTTTTCGACCGTGCAGAAATCGAGGGGCTGGACTTCCTGGAACCCGACCCTACCAATCCATCGCTGAATTCGAGCACGGCAGAGACCATCATCGTGTCGTTGGCCTCGGCCGGCGGGGTGAAGGCGTTCAAGGATCTTCTTGTGGCATACATCAACAGCCGCAGGGCAAAAATTACCGTCCGCAACAAGAACGGCGTGTCCGTCACCTTCGAGGGGCCCATCGAGAGCCAGAGGGAGGCTGTGAAGCTTGTCGACCGGGTCACGTCTTCAGAGCCACAGGAATGAATACAGCGGAACTCGATGGCATTCCAGCCTCGGATCGCTGGATCCACATGCGATGCACCTGCGCCTATCCCTGCCCGAATCAGGGTCCCCTGAGGAGGAGTACGCCCCCGCCGTCGCAGCACTCCTGCACGAGCGTCACCACTGGCTCCAATCCGTGGGAACAACGGCCGGGCTGTTTTCTACTTTGATCCTTGAACTGCAGAACGGGATCATCGCGGGAGGAATCCCCCTCCCGGAGCTTCAGGACAGGGATCTGCCCCTGCTCGAGAGCAGGTTCTCAAGGAGCGTTCACCTACTGGCATGGGAACGCTTCGAGGCAAACAGGAGGGTGTTCTGGGGATGCCGCCAGGGCAATCTGAATGAACTGATCAACGATGGCCGCGATGTCGAGTTCGAAGCATTCTCGGACCTGATCGAAGATATGCTACGCAAGTGCTCGCCCAACAATTCCGCACTGGCGAACCACATCGATGAGTTGTGGTCGAGATTCCCGAACGACTCAGGCCCCATGGCGATACCCAGGGAGCGCGGATGGATCCTGGGCGCCCGCCATGTGATGGAAGATGCGGCAAGGCTCTCAGAACAGTACCGCCTGATCTACCACAGATTCCAAAGAACCGGAGCGGAGACGGACGTTGCGGGGGCGTTCACCGACACGGCGAAGATCTTCTCCGGAATCTACGGAAGGATCAGGAATTCATTCCACGCCGAGCACGGATATCGCGGCCCTCAGATCGACCTTGCCCTGGCTTTTCTTTGTGATGCCGCACTGAACATGTACTACCCTCCCGTGCTGCCCCCGAGAGGGTCCCTGGTCACAGGGCCTTGGAATCCGGCAGCACACCTGTTGGACATGACCCGCCACCTGAAGGGGTTCGATCTCGATTCGCTTGTCAATCCTCTGGATCCCGAAGAAGTAAGGAACTTCATCTTCCGCCTACGCAACCACGTTCTGGCGCAAGATCCGGACATCTTTCACTTCGACGTCCCCGGCGCCTTCATGGAACGCGTCTACGGCGACCATGAGCCGGGCGAAGAACCGGGCGAGAACAGAGAAGACACCATCGAATCGACATCACCTACCTGGCGCATCAGCCATATCTTGAGCGAGAGTGCACGCGCATACAAAGTCAGAAAAGAGGCTCCTGAGTTCTTCGTTTTCCCTGCATGTCGCTACCTGGCAGACCGTCACGACTTCCGGCGCACCTTCGATGATTTGACGCCCCCACTCCTCTCGTATGGTCCTGGCGGAATCGGCCCATCGGCGACACACAAGAGATCATTTGACATCTTCCTTTCGGGGGCCATGCAGTCCGAGGTTCTGCGTGGCGTAGTAGCGCATGATGCAACCGGCATCGCCGAGAAAATCGCGCCATACCTGCACACCGGTTTGGAGGAAGGGTTTGGCGTGGCCGTGGCGGAAAAAGTGCTCTATAGCCTGTTCGGAGCGGATCTGGCGTCAAAAATTCTCAATGCCGCCGTAAGAGTGGCGCGAGAAGGACATCAGGCGAG
Source organism: Kitasatospora sp. NPDC034533 (assembly GCF_055575155.1). Taxonomy (NCBI): domain Bacteria; kingdom Bacillati; phylum Actinomycetota; class Actinomycetes; order Kitasatosporales; family Streptomycetaceae; genus Kitasatospora; species Kitasatospora sp. NPDC034533. The sequence continues at coordinate 9,213 of NZ_JBVITE010000117.1, read as the reverse complement.
CGCGGAAGAGCGGTCGCGGTGAGCCGCTTCCATAGCCGCCCCAATCCCCGAAGTCTCAGGTCGGACAATTGCCATTGCGTGCCTTCCCGTTGGCCCTGGGCCCGAGCTGCGAGGTAGTCGCCCCGGTCGCGCCGGACGTAAGCGGCCCGGCGAAGTGCGGTGCGACGGTGCATCCCGGTCACGTCGGCGAGGATCAGGCTGAGCGGCGAGCTGGATGTGCGGTCGACTTTGCTGTCAGCGTCTTCGGCTGTGCGGATGCTGCACGGCTGTGCAGGTGCGACGGCGAGGCTCGGTGTTCCGGAGGGCGGTCGAGGGGGTGGGTTCCACACTTGCTGGTCGACCCATGAGGCGGTCATCGATGGACCGTCAAATCACCTCAGTAAAAGTGTGGTTGGGATGAGTGCGGGCGGCCGCTGGTCATGTCCGGCGTTGCGCGCCCCGTGGCCTGTGCGGTGGCTTGTTCGGGTCCGTCGTGGGCCGCCGGCGGGGTCGATCGACCCCGACCCAGTCGGATCCCCCGTGGCACGATTCTGCCCGTCAAGATCACCACGGCGCGTCGCAGCGCCGCTCCGGGCCGGACCGATCCTCAGGATCGCGGACCCGGCGGGCAAGAGAGAAGACGATGAAGAGGCACAGCACCGTCCGCGCACGGCTCCGTTCGCTCCTCGTGGCAGGCGCGGGCCTGAGCATGGCACTCACCGGCGTCCTCGGCGGGGGTGCCGGGACCGCCCAGGCCTTCACCGGGTGGCACCGCATGTCCCACGTGTGGCTCGACCTGTCGGAGTACGGCCCGTCCGGGGACCAGCGGATCGCCTACTCCAACTTCCTGGCCAGCCTCCGGGCGGCGGTGGCCGCCCCCAGCCTGGACCGCACCCAGGGCGAGAACATCGGCTTGGTCATGGTCTCGCTGACCGCGCCCGACGACCGGGGCCAGCGCCGCCACATCGACCTGTGGGTCAACCCCTCCAACCTCTACGTGTGGGGCTTCACCAACGAGAACGGCGTCACCTACCAGTTCAACGACATCGACAACGCCCTCAGGGACCGGCTCGGGGAGACCAACACCCCGGCACCGCAGGTCAACCCCAACGTCCAGACGCTGCCCTTCGGTTCGAACTACAACTCGCTGACCCAGGCGGCCGGCCGGGGCCGGGAGGCCATGCCCATCAGCTTCACCGACATGCGGTACTCCATCGTGCAGCTGGCGGGCGAGAACAACCCGTGGGGCGACAGCCAGGCAACCGCCCGGTCCCTGAGCCTGATGATCCAGGCCGTGGCGGAGGCCGCCCGGTTCAACGACGTCGAGGGCACCTTCCGCGCGGCGATGAACGGGTGGGACGTCAGGACCCTGCCGATCGAGCAGCAGTGGCTGGAGAACAACTGGGACGCGCTGTCCCGCCTCGATGTGACGCTCCACGGGGACGAACCCGCGGCCAACCCGCTCTGGATCCCGGAAGTCGGGCTGATCAACAACCGGACCACCCTGCGCCGGTACGTGCGGCTGACCATGGGCGTCCCCCACGCCGACAACGGGGACTGGAGCCACGACGAACTCTGACGGCTCCGTGCGGGACCGCCGCCGCGCCCTCCTCGGGTGAGTAGCGGTACCCGACCCGGAGGTCACGGCGATCGCGCGAACTTCGATGCGTGTCAGTCTCGTTCGGGTGATCGCTCCTCGGCCGACGCACCGGAGAAGGGCATCCCGCACAGGCCGGTGATGTCGAACACCGAGCCATCAGGCGGCCCCGGTGTCCCCCTGCGGCGTGTTCGTCGTCCGCGTCCGGCGACGGCGCGGAAGGTGGCGCCAGACAGGGTCGTCGCCGCTCTCACGTCCGAAGCGTGACAGTACGACGGCCCGCATGGCAGCGGAGCGGCCCAGCGCAGCGAGGCGGTCTCGCCGCCGCGGCACGCGCTGCGGCCGAGCGGCCGGTCGGTCGTGGACTCGCCGTGGAGCACCGGCCCGCCGCGCAGGCCGCGTTCCCGCCTCCTGTCCGGGGAGCACGGGGAGTGCCGGGGAGCACCCGGTGGACGTCTCCTGGGCGGGGGCCGGCGGGCCCGGCGGGTGGGCGTGTCGTGGCCGCCAGGACATACCGCGTCGGCCCCGGTCCCCGCAGGGGCCGGGGCCGACGTGCGCGCGGCCCGGCCGGCGCGCGGTCGGCGGACGGCCGCGCCGGCGCCGGTCAGTCGGCCACGGTGACGGTGAAGCCCTCCGGCGCCCGCAGCTCGACCCGGCCGGTGTGGTCGGTCGTCACCCCGATCGGCTGCCCGGCCACGGTCAGCCCGTCGATCCGCAGCGACTCGAACCCGGCGGGCACCCGGGCCCGGACCGTCAGCCGGCGGCCGGGCGCGTCCGCCTCCAGGCCGAGCACCGACTGCAGCACGGTGACGGCGGAGGCGGCGGCCCAGGCCTGCGGCCGGCAGGAGGCCGGATACGGGACGGGCCGGGCGTACTGCTCGCGCGGGTGGCCGCCGAACAGTTCGGGCAGCCGGTGGTCGAAGGCCGCGGCGGCGCGCACCAGCCCGGCGGCCAGCGGCTCGGCGGCCTCGTGCAGCCCGGCCCGGGAGAGGCCGTGGACGGCGATGGCGCTGTCGTGCGGCCAGACCGAACCGGTGTGGTAGCCGAGCGGGTTGAAGCCGGCCGCGGCGGCGTCCAGGGTGCGCAGCCCGTAGCCGCTGGCCATGCCGGGGGCGGTGAGCCGGCGGGCCACCAGTTCGCTCTCCTCGGCGTCCAGCAGTCCGGTGCCCAGCAGGTGGCCCATGTTGGAGGCGATCGAGTCCACCCGGCGCTTGGCGCCGTCGAGGGCGACCACCGGGTAGCGGCCGTCCGCGTCCTCGGTCCAGAAGTGGGCCCGGAAGCGTTCGCGCAGCCGCTCGGCCCACTGCCGCCAGTGCTCGGCGCCGGGGCGGTCGAAGGCCTCCAGCAGGTCGGCCGCGGCGAGCGCCGCCTCGTGGGCGTACGCCTGGACCTCGCTGAGCGCGATCGGGGCGTCGGCGATCCGCCCGTCGCGGAAGCGGATGCTGTCGGAGGAGTCCTTCCAGCCCTGGTTGGACAGGCCGCGGCCGGTGCTGTCCAGGTACTCCAGGAAGCCGTCGCCGTCCGCGTCGGCGTACCGTTCCAGCCAGCCGAGGGCGGCCTCGGCGTGCGGGAGGAGTTCCTCGACCTGGTCGGCGGGCAGGCCCCAGCGCCAGGCGTCGTGCAGCAGGACGAGCCAGAGCGGGGTGGCGTCGGCGGTGCCGAAGTAGCTGGGGGGCAGGTGGGATCCGGTGTCGAGGTGCTGCTCGGCGCGGCGGACCTCGTGCAGGATCTTGCCGGGCTGCTCCTCGGTGGCCGGGTCGGTGGTGCGGCCCTGGCGGCGGGCGAGGGTGCGCAGGGTGCCGGCGGCGAGTTCGGTGCCGAGCGGCAGCAGCATCCGGGCCGCCCAGAGCGAGTCGCGGCCGAACAAGGTGAGGAACCACGGCGCGCCGGCGCCGAGGAAGGTGTCGGCGGGGCTCAGCGGGTCGGCGAGCAGCAGCCCGCGCAGGTCCCGGTGGGAGCGGGCGAGCCAGCGGCCGAGGTCGTGGTCGCGGCCGGTGACCGAGGGGGGGTTCCAGGGGGTGGCGTCGGCGGGCGGGGCGGGGAAGAGGTCGCCCTCGCGGTGTTCGGCGGTGCACTCCAGGACGGCCTGCCAGGTCTGGCCGGGGGCCAGTTCCAGGTCGTAGCCGAGGGTGCCGGTGGCGGCGTCGAGGTGGTCGGGGGCGGGGTCGAGTGCGAGGACGGCGGTGAGCGGGCCGTCGTTCCAGCGCAGTCCGTCCGGCTCGGCCGCGGGGGTGCGGGGGGTGCCGGTGCGGCCGGCCTTGACGGTGTCCATGGCGGCGAAGTCGCTCTCGGCGCGCAGGTCCAGGCGCAGCCGGGCGGTGAGGTCGCCGGCGTTGCGGACGGCGAGGTGTTCGACCAGGCGGCCGGGCCGCAGGTCGCGGCGGCGTTCCAGGGTGACGGCGGGGTCGGCGGTGGCCTCGGCGAGGCCGCGCAGCACGGTGACGAAGGTGGTGCTGCCGTCGGGGCCGTCGGCGGTGGCGACGGGCGCGTTGGGGATCCCGGCGACGGTGGCCTCCAGGCGGGAGAGGATCCGCCGGTCGCCGTGGAAGAAGCCGTCCGCGCCCTCGCCGATCCGGCCGTCGGGGCGCGAGGCGCAGAAGCTCGGGGCGGCCACGGAGAGCCGGGTGTCGTGCAGGAACGGCTGCAGCTCGGTCGCTGACATGGTCTCTTCATCCTCTGCTGGGGGCTTGACAGTTGCTTCCACCCGGGCGCAACCTTTCTGCCGTTGGAGCGTTCCAAGACATTAACTCCCCTGGCGGGGAGGATGGAACCCCCGGTTGGAACGCTCCAACAAACGTGTCGATGAAGACAGAACCTAGGATCGCCGTCATGCATGCACACTCATCGCCCCGGCCCAGGGCAGGGTCCGCCGTGACCCTCGAAATGGTCGCCGCCCGGGCCGGCGTGGGCCGTCAGACGGTGTCCAACGCGATCAACTCGCCCGAGCTGCTGCGCCCTCAGACGCTGGAGCGGGTCAGGCGCGCCATCGACGAACTCGGCTACCGGCCCCACCGGGCCGCCCAGGCGCTGAAGACCAGGGCCAGCCGGCTGATCGGCTACGGCATCCGCTCCAGCAGCACCGGCGTCCCCACCCCCGTCCTGGACCGGTTCCTGCACTCGCTCTCGGAGGCCGCCGACGGGGCCGGCTACCGGGTGGTGCTGTTCGCCGTCGCCCCCGGGGACGACGAACTCACCAGCTACCGGCAGCTGCTCGACGAACACGGCGCGGACGGCTTCGTGCTCAGCGGCACCGACCGCGGCGACCGCCGCCAGGGCTGGCTGCACGAGCAGGGCGTCCCGTACGTCGCCTTCGGCCGCACCTGGACCGGCCGGGACGTCGGCGACTGGGTCGACGTGGACGGCGCCGCCGGGACGTCCGCCGCCGTCCGGCACCTGGCCGGACTCGGCCACCGCAAGATCGGCTTCCTGGGCTGGCCCAAGGGCTCCGGCGTCGGCGACGACCGCGCCCGCGGCTGGCAGAGCGCGATGCGCGAGCTCGGACTGTCCACCCGGGGCCGCCGGGCCGAGAGCCCGGACGACCCGCAGCGCGCTGCCGAGGCCGCCGAGCGGCTGCTCGCGGCCGGCACCACCGCCGTCGTCGCCGCCAGCGACACCCTGGCCCTCGGCTGGTACCAGGCGCTGCGCCGGGCCGGCCGCACGCCGGGCCCGGACGCCGCCGTCATCGGCTTCGACGACTCGCCGATCGCCCCGCTGCTGTTCCCCTCGCTCTCCAGCCTCGCCCAGCCGCTCGACGCCGTCGGCCACGCCTGCATGCGGCTGCTGCTGGAGCGGCTCGGCGACCGCCGGCGGCCGACCGAACACGTCCTGCTGGAACCCGAGTTGGTGCTGCGCGAAAGCGTGTGACGCCGCTCCCCCGAGCCATCTCCACCCACCCCCCACCACCCTCGCAAGGAGATCCCGCATGGCCACCTCCCGCACCCTCGCCGCGGCCGCCGTCTGCGCGGCCGTCGCGCTCGGCGCCGTCACCGGCTGCTCCTCCTCCGGCGGCTTCGGCGACTCGTCGGCCAAGCAGTCCTCGGGCGGCAAGCAGGACCTGACGGTGCTGATCGCCACCTCCGGCGAGGCGGAGACCGCCGCGGTCAAGGCGGCGACCGCCGCCTGGGCGCAGAAGACCGGCAACACCGTCACGGTGCAGATCGCCAGCAACATCAACCAGCAGCTCGGCCAGGCCTTCGCCGGCGGCAACCCGCCGGACCTCTTCTACGTCAACTCCGACCAGTTCGCGAACTACGCCAAGGGCGGCTCGCTGTACGCCTACGGGGACCAGATCCCGGACGCCGCGGACTTCTCAGAGCAACTGCGCAAGGCCTTCAGCCACGACGGCAAGCTCACCTGCCTGCCCAAGGACAGCTCCACCCTGGGCCTGGCGGTCAACACCGCCCTGTGGCAGCAGGCCGGCCTGACCGAGGCCGACTACCCGACCACCTGGCAGCAGCTCTCCGACGCCGCCGCCAAGCTCACCAAGGACGGCGTCACCGGCCTGGTCACCGCCCCCGACTACCAGCGGCTGGGCGCCCTGATGAAGGAGGCCGGCGGCTGGATCACCAACCCCGAGCAGAACGCGATGACCGCCGACAGCCCGGCCAACAAGCAGGCGCTGGAGTACCTCCAGTCCATGATGAAGGCCGGCTCGGCCAAGTACGTCGCCGAGGTGGACGCCGGCTGGGGCGGCGAGGCGCTCGGCAAGGGCAAGGCAGCGATGACCATCGAGGGCAACTGGCTGAAGGGCGCGATGGCCAAGGACTACCCGAACGTCGGCTACAAGGTGCTCCCGCTGCCCGCCGGGCCGGCCGGCCCCGGCACTCTCGCCTTCAGCAACTGCTGGGGCATCGCCGCCAAGAGCGCCCACCAGGCCGCCGGCGTGGACCTGGTCAAGCACCTGACCTCGGCCGAGCAGCAGCTGGAGTTCTCCAAGGCCTTCGGTGTGATGCCCTCGCGCACCAGCGCGCTCGCCACCTACGCCGGGCAGTACCCGGAGTCCAAGGCCTGGGTGGACGGCGTCGCCACCGCCCAGGCGCCGGTCACCATCGCCGGCTTCAACCAGGTGCTCACCCAGTTCAACACCGACCTCCAGTCGCTGAGGACCGGGGACGCGGCGGCCATCCTGGGCACCCTCCAGCGCAACGGCGAGCAGGCCCTGAAGAATGCCAAGTAAGCGCCCCATACACACCACCCGCGCCCGGACCGGGCGCGGCCTGCGCGAAGGGGCCTGGGGCTGGCTGTTCACCGGCCCCATGGTCCTCGTACTCGGCCTCTTCATGGTCCTGCCCATCGGAATGGCCCTGTGGGTCAGCCTGCTGCACTGGGACGGGCAGTCCAACCCCTTCAGCGGCAGCGCGGACTTCGTCGGCCTGGACAACTACCGGCGGCTGTTCACCGAGGACGGCCTGGACCGCGCGCTCTTCGCCACCTCGATGCGCAACACCCTCTACTACGTCCTGCTGACCGTCCCGCTCCAGACGGTGCTGGCACTCGTCCTCGCCATCACCGTCAACCAGCGGCTGCTGCGCGGCCGCGGCGCCCTGCGCACGGTGTTCTACTTCCCGTCCGTCACCAGCTCGATCGCCGTCTCGACGGTCTTCCTGTTCCTCTTCCAGGGCAGCGGCGCCGTCAACCGGATGCTCGGCTGGCTGGGCGTGCGGGGGCCGAACTGGTTCGCCGACCCGCGCGGACTGGTCTGGCTGGTGCTCGGCTGGTTCGGCGTCGACCAGCCGGCCCCCGGCGCGGGCGGACCGCTCGGACTCTCCTGGTCCGAGTGGTTCGCCGGCCCCTCGGTCGCGATGTGCACCCTGATCCTGATGGCGGTCTGGACGACCTCCGGCACCTTCATGCTGATCTTCCTCGCCGCCCTCCAGGACATCCCGCGCGAGCTGGAGGAGGCCGCCGCCCTGGACGGCGTCAACCGCCGGCAGCTGCTGCGCCACGTCACCCTGCCCGCTCTGCGGCCCGTGCTGTTCCTGGTCCTGACCCTCGGCCTGATCTCCACCTGGCAGGTCTTCGACCAGGTCTACGTGATGGGCAAGGGCGCCCCCGGCAACACCACCCTCACCCCCGCCTACCTGTCCTACTCGGCCGGCTTCGACAACGCCGACTTCGGGCAGGGCGCCGCCATCGCGTTCGTCCTGCTCGGCCTGATCCTGCTGCTCACCGCCGTCCAGCGGTGGGTGCTGCGGGAACGGGACGGCAGGGCGCGAGGCGGCCGGAAGGGAGCCCGCCGTGCCGCGCACTGACGCCCCGCCGACCGACACACCACGCGCCGACGCCCCGCCGTCCGGCGCCTCGCGGGCCGGCACCACGCGCGCCGGCACCACGCGCGCCGGCACCTCGCGGGCCGAGGACCGGCCGGTCCTCGGCCGCTTCCCCCGATCCCTGCGGTACCTCGGCCACGCCGCCCTGGTCGGATTCGCGCTGCTCTACCTGCTGCCGTTCCTGCTGCAACTGGTGAACAGCGTCAAGACCGACCCGGACGCGGCCGCCCACCCGATGTCCCTGCTGCCGGACGGCGGCACCCTCGCCTCCTACCGGCGGCTGTTCGGCCTCGCCGAGGGCGTGGAGAACGTCCCGTTCCTGCGCTGGCTGGGCAACAGCGTGGTGGTGACCGTCCTGGTCACGGCCGGCCGGGTGCTCTTCGACTCGATGGCGGGCTACGCGCTGGCCCGGATCAGGTTCCCCGGCCGCCGGCTGCTGTTCGCCTTCGTGCTGGCCGTGATGGCGGTGCCCGGCGTGGTGCTGCTGATCCCGAAGTTCCTGGTGCTGAAGAGCTTCGGCATGTTCGACACCTACGGCGGGATGGTCCTGCCGCTGCTGGTCGACGCCGCCGGGATCTTCATCATGAAGCAGTTCTTCGAGTCGGTGCCGCGCGAGATCGAGGAGGCGGCGCGGATCGACGGCGCCGGCACCTTCCGGATCTTCTGGTCGGTCGTGCTGCCGATGTCCCGGCCCTCGCTGATCACCCTCACGGTGCTCTCCTTCCAGGGTTCCTGGAACGAGTTCACCCACTTCCTGGTCTCCACCCAGTCCAGCGACCACGACACCCTGACCACCGGCCTCGCGCACTTCGTCGCCGGCGGCCTCGGCTCCGGCAGCCAGTACCCGCTCAAGCTGGCGGCGGCGCTGGTCTCCACCGTCCCGGTGGCCGTGCTGTTCTTCTGCTTCCAGCGGCACTTCGTCCGCGGCGCCAACTCGGGCTCGTCCAAGGGCTAGGGACCAGTCCCGCAGCCCGTCCTTCCCTTTCGATACCGACCTCTCCCGGAGGAGCCCGTGCCCGCCCGCATCGAGGACTACGCGCTGATCGGCGACATGCAGACCGCCGCCCTGGTCGGGCGGGACGGCTCGGTCGACTGGCTCTGCCTGCCCCGGTTCGACTCCCCGGCGGTCTTCGCCGGCCTGCTCGGCACCGACGAGCACGGCTTCTGGCGGATCGGCCCCGGCAGCGGCGCCACGGAACCCGGCGCACCCGCCGACCGGCGGCGCTACCGAGGCGACTCCCTGATCCTCGAACAGGAATGGGACACCACCACCGGCACCGTCCGCGTCACCGACTTCATGCCCCCACGCCCACTCGCCGGCAAAGACGCCGTCCCCCAGATCATCCGCATCATCGAAGGACTCTCCGG
>NZ_JBVITE010000116.1:0-11480 GCF_055575155.1 Kitasatospora sp. NPDC034533 | reverse complement strand
CCGTCATCACCCTCGACGCCCGCCGCCGCGACAGCGCCAAGAGCGCCCTCATCACCCTCGTCGAACACGCCCTCCTCGCCCGACTGCGGTGAACGCGCACGGCAGTGGCCCGCAGGACTTCGCGTGAGGTCCCGCGGGCCACGGTCGTGTCGGGCGCCGGCTACTCGGTGGGCTCCAGTCCGGCCCTGACGAGGCCGTAGGTGTACGCGTCCTCCAGCGCCAGCCAGGACGCGGCGACCACGTTGTCGGCCACGCCCACCGTCGACCAGGTGGTGGTGCCGTCGGTGGAGTCGATCAGCACCCGGGTCTTGGACCCGGTGCCGTGCTGGCCCTCCAGGATGCGGACCTTGTAGTCCACCAGCTCGAAACCGGCCAGCTGCGGGTAGATGCCCTCCAGCGCGGTGCGCAGCGCCTGGTCCAGCGCGTTGACCGGGCCGTTGCCCTCGCCGGTGGCGATCCGGCGTTCGCCCTTGGCCCACAGCTTGACGGTGGCCTCGTTGCCCGTGAAGCCCCTCGGCCCCTGCTCGCTGATGGTCCGCCAGGACTCCAGGGTGTAGAAGCGGTCCCGGCTGCCGCGCACCTCGTCGCGCAGCAGCAGCTCGAAGGAGGCGTCGGCGGACTCGTAGGTGTAGCCGAGGTTCTCCTGCTCCTTCACCTTGGCGACCACCCGGCCGGCCAGGTCCCGGTCGCTGGAGAGGTCGTAGCCGAGCTCCTTGCCCTTGAGCTCGACGGAGGCCCGGCCGGCCATGTCGGAGACCAGCATCCGCATGGTGTTGCCGACCCGCTCGGGGTCGACGTGCTGGTACAGGTCCGGGTCGACCTTGATCGCGGAGGCGTGCAGGCCCGCCTTGTGGGCGAAGGCCGAGAAGCCGACGTACGGCTGGTGGGTGGAGGGGGTCAGGTTGACCAGCTCGGCGATCGCGTGCGAGATCCGGGTCATCTCGGCCAGCCGGCCCTCGGGCAGCACCCGGCGGTCGTACTTGAGCTCCAGCGCGCCGACCACCGGGAACAGGTTGGCGTTGCCGACCCGCTCGCCGTAGCCGTTGGCGGTGCACTGCACGTGGGTCGCCCCGGCGTCCACCGCGGCCAGGGTGTTGGCCACCGCGCAGCCGGTGTCGTCCTGGGCGTGGATGCCGAGCCGGGCGCCGGTCCTGGCCAGCACGTCGGCGACGATCTCCCGGACGCCGCCCGGCAGCATCCCACCGTTGGTGTCGCAGAGCACCACCACGTCCGCCCCGGCCTCGTGCGCGGCGCGCACCACCGCCACGGCGTACTCGGGGTTCGCCCGGTAGCCGTCGAAGAAGTGCTCGCAGTCGATGAAGACCCTCCGGCCCTGGGAGCGCAGGAACTCGACGCTGTCCCGGACCATCTCCAGGTTCTCGTCCAGGGTGGTGCGCAGCGCGAGCTCCACGTGCCGGTCGTGCGACTTGGCCACCAGGGTGATCACCGGCGCGCCGGAGGCGACCAGTGCGGCCAGCTGCGGGTCCTCGGCCGCCTTGCCGCCGGCCCGGCGGGTGGCGCCGAAGGCGACCAGCCGGGCGTGCCGCAGCTCCAGCTCGTCGGCGGCGCGGGCGAAGAACTCGGTGTCGCGCGGGTTGGCGCCCGGCCAGCCGCCCTCGATGAAGCCAACCCCGAACTCGTCCAGGTGCCGGGCGATGGCCAGCTTGTCCGCCACCGTCAGGTTGATGCCCTCGCGCTGCGCCCCGTCGCGCAGCGTGGTGTCGAACACGTGGAAACTGTCATCGGTACGGGTGGCCTCGGTCATGACCCCTGGTTCTCCGTTTCGGGGAGGTTGGTACTGCTCTGCCGGACTCTTCTGGTCCCGGCTCCACTGTCCATGATCCCGCGCGCGGTCCCGGTGTCCCCGGGCCCCTTGTGGGGGCCGTCGGCCGGTCCGGGAGAAACAAAAAGACCCCTCGCGGGTGCGAGAGGTCTGCGCGCGGGTCTGGACGCTCGTGGTCGCTCCGCATCGGGTCCTGCGGAAGCGGTCACTGCGGACCGGCGCGCCTGCTGCTAATAATCAGCGAAAGCGAGGACACGCTCGCAGTCTGGCACAGCCCTCCGGATCGCGGTCCGCCCGTCTCGCGATGCGGGACGGGCGGACCGGTGTTCCGGTGTCCCGGCGCCCTGGTGTCCGGGGCGCCGGGGCACGGGGATCAGGCGATCTTGTGCAGCCAGCCGTGGGTGTCCGGGGTCCGGCCGCTCTGGAGGGACAGCAGCGCCTTGCGCAGCTCCATGGTGACCGGGCCGGGCTCGCCGGTGCCGACGGTCCAGTCGGCGGCGGCGGACTTCACCGAGCCGACCGGGGTGATGACGGCGGCGGTGCCGCAGGCGAAGACCTCGGTCAGGGTGCCGTCGGCGTTGCCCTGCTGCCACTCGTCCGTGGAGATCCGGCGCTCCTCGACCGCGTAGCCGAGGTCGGAGGCCAGCCGGAGCAGCGAGTCGCGGGTGATGCCGGGCAGCAGCGCGCCGGACAGCTCCGGGGTGACGATCTTCGCGTCCTTGCCCTCGCCGAAGACGAAGTACAGGTTCATGCCGCCCATCTCCTCGACCCACCGGTGCTCGGCGGCGTCGAGCCAGACCACCTGGTCGCAGCCCTTCTCGGCGGCCTGGGCCTGGGCGACCAGCGAGGCGGCGTAGTTGCCCGCGCACTTGGCGGCGCCGGTGCCGCCGGGCGCGGCCCGGACGTACTCCTTGGACAGCCAGACCGAGACCGGCTTGATGCCGCCCTGGAAGTAGGCGCCGGCCGGGGAGGCGATGATCATGAACAGGTAGGAGTTGGCGGGGCGGACGCCCAGGCCGACCTCGGTGGCGAACATGAACGGGCGCAGGTAGAGGCTCTGCTCCGGCTCGTTCGGGACCCACTCCTGCTCCTGGCGGACCAGCAGCTCGACGGCCTCGACGAAGGTCTCCACCGGCAGCTCCGGCATCGCCAGGCGGCGGGCCGAGGCCTGGAAGCGGGCGGCGTTGGCCTCCGGGCGGAAGGTGGCGATGGAGCCGTCGGCCTGGCGGTAGGCCTTCAGGCCCTCGAAGATCGCCTGGCCGTAGTGCAGGGTCATGTTCGCCGGGTCGATCTCCAGCGGCGCGTACGGCGCGAGCTGGGCGTCGTGCCAGCCCACGCCCTCCGTCCAGCGGATGGTCACCATGTGGTCGGTGAAGACCCGGCCGAAGCCGGGGTTGACCAGCCGGGCCTCGCGCTCCGCTGCCGGCAGCGGGTTGGCGGAGGGCTTGAGGTCGAACGTGATGGGCGCCTGGGTGGCCGTGCTCATGGCTGTTTCCTTCACCGTGTGGTTGGTCCGGGCCGCCACCGCTGAAGATTCGTTTCGGCGAAAATCACCGGAACGGACGCACAATGGCACGGCCCACTGTCGATACTCGCATCCAGAGGGCCGTGCCGAACAGCCGCATGCCCTGTTTTCGAGGGCCGCGAACTGCGATTATGCGGTCCGGCCCGCTGGGCCGGAGACCTTGTGGGGTCCGGCCCGTCAGCCGGAACCCCGCTCTCGGATCCGGCCCGCTACCCGGATACTCGGCCGGCGAGCGCGTCGCCGACCTCGGAGGTGCTGCGGGTGCCCGAGCGCTCGACCAGGTCCGCCGCGACGGCGGCCTCGACCTTGGCGGCCTCGGCGGCGAAGCCGAGGTGCTCCAGCAGCATCGCGACCGACAGCACGGTGGCGGTCGGGTCGGCCTTGCCCTGGCCGGCGATGTCCGGCGCCGAGCCGTGCACCGGCTCGAACATGGACGGGAACTCGCCGCTCGGGTTGATGTTGCCGCTCGCGGCCAGGCCGATGCCACCGGTGACGGCGGCGGCCAGGTCGGTCAGGATGTCGCCGAACAGATTGTCGGTGACGATGACGTCGAAGCGCTCCGGCTGGGTGACGAAGAAGATCGTCGCCGCGTCGACGTGCAGGTAGTCGGTGGTGACCTCGGGGAACTCCTCGCCGACCTCGGCGAAGATCCGCGTCCACAGGTGACCGGCGTGCACCAGCACGTTGTTCTTGTGCACCAGGGTGAGCTTCTTGCGCGGCCGCGCCTGCGCCCGGCGGTAGGCGTCGCGCACCACACGCTCGATGCCGTACGCGGTGTTCAGGCTGACCTCGGTGGCCACCTCCTGCGGCGTCCCGGTGCGCAGCGTGCCGCCGTTGCCGACGTACGGGCCCTCGGTGCCCTCGCGGACGACCACGAAGTCGATCTCCGGCTGGCCGCCCAGCGGGGACTTCACCCCGGGGAAGAGCCGGCCCGGACGCAGGTTGATGTGGTGGTCGAAGGCGAACCGCAGCTTGAGCAGCAGCCCCCGCTCCAGCACGCCCGACGGCACGCTCGGGTCGCCGATGGCGCCCAGCAGGATCGCGTCGTGGGACTTCAGCTCCGCCAGCACGTCGTCCGGCAGCGTCTCGCCGGTCCGGTGGTAGCGCCGGGCGCCGAGGTCGTACTCGGTGGTCTCCAGCTTCACGTCGGCGGGAAGCGCGGCACCCAGGACCTTGAGGCCTTCGGCCACCACTTCCTGGCCGATGCCGTCACCGGGGACAACTGCGAGACGAATGGTGCGAGACATGCTCGGACCCTACTCCGCCGTCCCAGGTGCTGACACCTCGCGTCCACGATGCGGACGGTCGGGCCGGGCCGGCCCCGCGCGCCGCGACGCGCGTGGTCCCTCCCGTACGGACATCCTGGCGGCCGTCCCGGGCCGCTCGGGGCAGTCTCGCCGGGCTTCACTCCTCCGGGGGAACGCGGGTGACCGGTGGAGCGGCGGGGGCGTGCTTAGGTGGCGGGGTTCGGCGGATCGCGTGGAGCGGGGTGCGGATGGGCGAGCGGCGGCGGGAGGCACTGGTCTGCGGGGGCGCGGCGGGGCTGGCGACGGGCGGGTACGCGCTGGCGGCGGGGCTGCGCGGGCAGTGGCCGGCCGGGGCGCAGGCGGTGGCCGTGCCGTACCACGCCCACCTGTGGGACCTGCTGCACGGGCAGGCCGCCGGGGACCTGCTGCTCAACTGGAACAGCGGCTACGGCGTCCCGTTCCTGGCGGACTTCTTCGCCTACCTGATGAACCCCTTCTCCTGGCCCACCGCGCTGCTGCCCCGCGACCAGGGCCCGCTCGCCGTCTTCCTGGTCACCCTGGCCACCATCGGCCTCGGCACCGCCCTGATGGCCCGCCTGCTCGGCCGCCTCCACCCCGGTCCGCGCCGGCTGCGGGCGCTCGCCGCCGTCGGGTACGGGCTGTGCGCCTGGGTGCTGGACGTCGGCGGGGCCGCCCCGATGTGGCTCTGGGGCCTGGTCTCGCTGCCGCTGCTCGGCCTCGCCGCCGACTGGTGCCTGCGCGAGCGGCACTGGGTGGCCGGGTCGCTGTGCGTCGCCCTCGCCTGGGCGGGCAACCTGTACACCGCCGCGCTGGCCACCCTGGCGGCCGGACTGCTGTTCGCCGTCCGGTTGTTCGCCGCCCCGCGCCCGCTGCGCCTGCGGGTCCGGGCCACCGGCCGGGCCGTCACCATGGCCGTTACCGGGGTGCTGCTCGCCTCGCCCGTGCTGTTCGTCGCCGTCCGGGCCGCCCGCCGGGCCCAGCCGGAGTCCCCGGTCGAGCCGCTCGGCCCGTCCGGCCTCGGCGGCCACCTCGCCCGGCTGCTGCCCGCCACCCACGGCGGCCAGCAGCTGCCGGACGCGGCGGTCGGCGTCCTCGGGCTGCTGGTGGTGTGCAGCCTGCCGTTCAATCGGCGGGTGCGGCCACGGGAGCGGGCGCTGTGGTGCGCGGCGCTGGCCCTGGTGGCGGTCGGCTTCCTCTGGACGCCGACCGTGCTGGTCTGGCACGGCCTGGCGATCCCGGCCGGCGGGCCGTACCGGGTGGCCTTCGTGCTCAGCGGGCTGCTGGTGCTGGCCGGCTGGGTCTCGCTGGCGCACCGGCCGGACCTGCTCGCCCTGCTGGGCGGCGCCGCCGTGGTGGCGGTGATCGCCGCCCTGGCGGCGGGCCGGCACGCGGTGCGCCCGGCCACCTGGGCGCTGCTGGCCGTCGGCGGCGCCGTCCTGTCGGCCGCGCTGTGGCTGCTGGACCGCCGGCACCCCGACCGGCGGGCGACCACCCTGGCCACCTGGGTGATCGGCGGCACGGTGCTGGGCAACGCCGTCTGGTCGGGGTACGCGGCGCTCGGCGCGGTCCCCACCGACGGCGTCTCCCCGGCGGCCGTCCGGGCCGGGCACGCGGCGCTGCGCGCGGCCGCCGACTGGCCGCGCGGCCGCAGCGACCCGGGCCCGCACGCCTTCACCCCCAACGACCCGCTGCTGCTGAACGGCCAGGGCGGCGGCTACTTCAGCAGCTACCTGCCGACCGTCACCGCCCTGCTGCTGCACGACCTCGGCGCGGGCTGGACGGCCGGCGGGCGGCAGACCGCGAGCGTCACCGACCCGGTCGGGCAGGCGCTGTTCGGCGTCCGCACCCACCTCGACGCGGGGCCACCGCCCCCCGGGTTCACCCCCGTCCGCGGCGCCGCCCCGCCGCTGGTCACCGTGCTGCCGGCGGGCGCCCGGCCGGACACCTCCTCGGTCTGGTCCCGGCAGGAGTCGCTGCTCGGCAGCCAGGTGTACGACGCCCCGCTGCCCGTCCCGGCCGGCGGTCCGGCGCCCACCCTGCACGGCACCAGCGGCTGGTCGGTGCCGGGCGGCCCGGAGGGCACGGTGTTCACCGCCGTCTGCACGCCGGGTGGGACGGCCTACTTCCACGCCCTCTGGTACCGGGGCACGGTCAGCGGCCTCGGCACCGGCTTCCGCAGCGACGGCGACCAGCCCACCACCGCCGTGCCGATCCACCGGCTGGGGACCGTACCGGAGGACGGAGTGGTCCGGGTGACCCTGCGCCCGGACGGGGTGAGCCAGGTCCCCGCCCGCCCGATCGGCTGTCTGCGGGCCGGTGCCCTGGAGGCCGCCGTCGCCCGCCTCACCGCCACCGGCGCCACCCGGGTCGAGGCCGGCGGGCACACCCTCACCGCCGCGCTCCCGGCCGGGTCCACCGGCACGGCGCTGCTGTCCGTCCCGGCCACCGAGGGCTGGACCTGCGCCGTCGACGGCGGGCGCCGCACCGCCCCGACCCCCGTCCTCGGCATGATCGGCGTCCCGCTGGGCGGGGGCGCCTCCCGGGTGGCCTGCTCCTTCCGCCCGCCCGGCCTCACCGAGGGCCTCACCGTCACCTCCGCCGGCGCCGCCGTCCTCGTCCTGGTGGCCGTCTTCACCCGCCTGTCCCGCCGCCCCACCGGCACCCCGCGCCGGGAGCGCCGCCGGGCGGCGCGGGCCTCCGGAGCGTGACGGCGGCCCCCCTGGTCGAGGAGCGGCGCGGACAGGGCGGGGCGGCCCACCGGAGTCCCGGCGGACCGCCCCACCTCGGGTCACGGCAGGTCGAGCACCTGGGCCCGCCGCTCCGCCGGGTTGAGGTGGTGGAGCAGCAGGAGCCGCGAGGTGTCGCCCTCGGCCCGGTGCACGGCGAGGACGCTGCCCGGGCCCGCCGGGGCCGTCACCGCCGCCGGGCCGGTGGGACCGGCGCGCACGGTCAGCGCCGGGTGCAGGACGTCGAACGGGACGGACGGGTCGGCGCCGGTCAGCCCGATGGTGGAGAGCGCCTCCGCCGCGTCGGGCGTCCCGCCCCCGGCGTAGCCGGTCCAGACCCCGTAGCGGACGGTGCTGTGCCCGGGTGCGACGCCGGGCAGGGCGCCCAGCCGGACGGGCAGCACCAGGACGTCGCTGTCCAGCAACCCGGTGTCGGTGTCGCCCCAGCGGGCGTTGAGCGGCTGGACGTCGAGTTCGGCCCCGGTGCGGGCGTCGAGGGCGCGGGAGACCAGCACGTCGCTGCCGCGCTGGCGGTCGGCCTTGAGGATGACGTCGGTGCTGCCGTCCCCGTCGGTGTCCAGCGCCACCCGCACCCCGTACAGCCCCACCGGGGTGCTCGCGGGCGCCCACAACCACACTCCCACGTACAGGAGTTCGGAGTCTGCGGCGGCCCCGGCCGCGCGCAGGTCGGCGGACCGCTCGCCGGGGTGCTCGACGCAGACCTCGTCCGTCTCCTCCCCCGCGCCGTCGGGCCGGCCGCCCGCCCCCGGGCCGGCCGCCACGCCGTCGACGCCGGGCGGGCAGTCGGGCCAGCGGGCCCCCTCGCCGCCGAGCGCGAACGCGCTGACCAGGCCGGGCCGTTCGCCGGGCGCGGCCCGGCCGCCGAGGGTGACCAGGGTGCCGTCCCGGGCGGTGCGGACGGTGGCCGTCGCGGCGAGGTCACCGACCGGGCGCGGGGCGGCCAGCACCGGGACCCGCAGCTGCGGCAGCCCGTCGTCCCCGACCGGTGTGAGCAGCACCCGCCCGGAGAGCTCGCCCCGGTAGGCGCGGGCCCTGCCGCCCTGCACGGTGTCGGTGGTCGGGTCAGGCGCGCGCCCCAGCCGCCCCGGCACGGTCAGCGTCACCCGCACCCGCGCCGTCCCGCCCGCCGGGACGTCCACCCGGGCCGGTGTCACCCGGTAGGAGGCGCCGGGCACCTCGGTGGCGGCCGCGTACGAGGTGCGGTAGCCCAGCGGCGCGCCGGAGGTGTTGCGCACCTCGATCTCCCGGGTCAGCGCCGTCGGGCCGCCGGCCTCGACCGGTCCGAAGGAGACCCCGACGGCGCCCTCCACCGCGCCCTCCCCCGCCGCGTAGGCGACGGCCGGGGTGCGGACCGCCTGGTCCACCCGGACCCGCCCGGCCCCGGTCCGCTCGGGCCCGTAGACCGGCCCGGTGCGGTCGTCGCCGAGATAGGTGTCCACGCTGGTGTTCATCAGCGCGGCCTTGACCTGCTCGACCGTCCAGTCCGGGTGCGCGGCGCGGACCAGCGCGGCGAGCCCGGCCACGTGCGGGGTGGCCATCGAGGTGCCGCTCTCGCGCTGCCCGCCGGTACCGCTGCCGACCAGGCTGGACCAGATGCCCTCGCCGGGGGCCGCCAGGTCGGGCTTGACCACGCCGGGCACGCCGATGCCGCGCGAGGTGAAGTCGGTCAGGGTGTCGACCCGGCCCGGCTGGTCCTGCGCGACGGAGCCGTGCAGCGGGTTGCCGGGCGTGGCGAGCCGGACCCGCACCGGCCCGGCGGCCACGGCCCGCCGCAGCCGCTCGCCGTCGGCCCGGGCCAGCAGCGCGGCCGGGATCCGGTCGTCGCCGGAGATCTCGGCGAGGTGGTCGGAGTCGGCGGCGTACAGCGCGCCGATCGCGCCCGCGTCGGCGGCGTGGTCGGCGCGCGGTCCGGAGTTGCAGGGGCGGTCGGCCTCGCGGGTGCGCCAGTCGAGCAGCGCGATCCGTCCCTTCAGCCGCTGCCGATCGGCCTCGCTGAAGTCGGTGCAGCCGTCCGTCTGGTCGACGGGCAGGGCGAGTTCGCCGCTGACCTCGGTGGTGGACCAGCCCTGGTAGCGCTCGCTCCAGTGGGCCGGGAGGACCCCGGCCTCGGCGGCGGGGGCGAGCACGGTGATGCCGTCCACGTCGGCGTGCCCGTGCACCGAGGCGGCGACGGTGATCGCCCGGGCGGCGGTGCCGGGGCTGCCGCCGATGGCGTACACGTCGCCGTCGTTGCCCGCCGCCGCGATCACGACGGTGCCCAGTTCGGCGAGCCGGTCGACGGCCAGCGCGTCGGTGTCGTCGGTGCTGCCGAAGTGGCTGCCGAGCGAGAGGTTGACGACGTCCAGCCGGTCGCTGAGGTCGCCGTCCCCGTTCGGGTCGGCGGCCAGGTCCAGCGCCTCGGCGACCCGGTCGGTGGAGCCGTCGCAGCCGAACACCCGGATCCCGTACAGCTGCGCGCCCGGGGCGGTGCCGGGGCCGATCCGGAAGGCGGCCGGGTCCAGCCCGGGCCCGTACGGACCGGTGTACGGGCGGCCGTCGGCGGTGACGCCGTACCCGGCGGCGGTGCCGGCCACGTGGGTGCCGTGCCCGTTGCGCACGCAGTCGATCGGGTTGTCGCTGGGGTGCGGCACCGGCTGGTGGTGCGGGGAGGCCGGGTCTGGGTCGTAGTCGTCGCCGACCAGGTCCCGGCCGCCGACCACCTTGGCGTTGGGGAACAGCGCGGGCGGCGCGGGCTTGCCGCGCTCGACCGAGCGGAAGGCCTCCTCGGTGCCGGGGCCGCCGAAGTCGGCGTGGGTGTAGTCGATGCCGCTGTCGATGATCCCGATCCGCACGCCCCGGCCGGTGCCGCCGGCCGGGTCCGCGGCCCAGACCCGCGGGGCTCCGGTCAGCGGCACGGAGTGGGCGTTGTCGCGCCGCTTGTTGACGATCGGGTGGACGGCCCGCACGCCGGGCAGCGCCCGCAGCGCGGGCAGCCGGTCGGCGGGCACGCCGACCGCGAGGCCGGCCAGCACGGTGCGGGTGCGGTAGAGCTCGCGGGCGTTGGGCGCGGCCCGGTGGACGGCCCCGGCGAGCCGGTCGAGCGCGTCCCCGGCCCGGGCCCGCTGGGCCGCGCCGGCCCGGGCGGCCTCCCGGTGGACGTCCTCCGGGGAGCGCCGGGCCCGCCGGGCACCGTCGGCGGCGCGCCGCCAGGCGGGGCCGGCCGCCTCGGTGGTGAGTTCGAGCAGGACGGAGACCGTTCGGCCCGGCACCGCCGGCCCGGCCGGGGCCGGTCCGGCGGACGGTGGCCCCGCGGCCGGCGGGCTGCCCTGCGCCGGGGTGGCGGCGAGGGCGGCGCTGGCGGCCAGCAGGGCCAGGGTGAGGCCGATCCGGGCGGCGGGTCGGCGGACGGGTGGCAGACGCACTGGGCCCTTTCCCCCGGCAGGGGGACAGATCCGCACACCGTGCCGCTGACGTCCGCCCACGCGAACGTCGATCACCCCTCCGAGGGCCCCAAATTAGGATGATCGCGCTGCCGGGGACGAGCAACTTCCCTCGGACGGACCGAGGTTGCACTCTACTGGGTGACGTCGAACCGACCCGTTCGGCCTATTCGGCGGATGAACGCCACCCGCCGCGACGACGGCCTCAGTGGTGGCCGGTCGTCACGAGTGGTGGCCGGTCACGCCGCCGTTGTCCCGCCGGTCCAGCGAGCGCTGGAGGGCGGCGGCCGCGAAGGGGTTGCGCTCGACGGCCCGGCGGCGGCGCGGGGCTCGGGCGGGGGTGGCGGCGGGGGCGGACGTGGCGTGGCGGTCGGCGGCGGTCGGCGACATACCGGGCTCCTTGGAAGCGGCGCTGCGGGAGGCCAGCGCGAGGGAGGTGAGGGGAGCGCGGGAGCAGGGATCGCCTGCTCGTGAAGGCGCACGCGCACACGGGCCGCGAAGCCCTGGCTACAGGGGCGGCACACCGTATGGCCCTTCCACGGTACGACCAGGCCCCGGCCGTGTCTGCACGAATACTTGGATTTCCTAGTATCTGAGACGGGAGTCACCCGGGAGAACGCGGCAGGGGGGGGGGGGGGGGGGGGGGAGGGGGGGGGGGGTGGGGGGTGGTCTGTGGTAGGGGAGGGCAGGGGGAGGGGGCGGGCGGGTGGCCGCCACCAAACACAGAATGGAATGAAC
>NZ_JBVITE010000115.1:0-11748 GCF_055575155.1 Kitasatospora sp. NPDC034533 | reverse complement strand
CCAATTTGGGCTTCGACACCTCAAGGATCACAGAGGACGGCGTGTTTCACGTCCAGCCGTAGATCAGCGCATCCACAC
Organism: Kitasatospora sp. NPDC034533; assembly: GCF_055575155.1. Classification (NCBI taxonomy): domain Bacteria; kingdom Bacillati; phylum Actinomycetota; class Actinomycetes; order Kitasatosporales; family Streptomycetaceae; genus Kitasatospora; species Kitasatospora sp. NPDC034533. Next base: position 11,670 of record NZ_JBVITE010000115.1, on the reverse strand, counting down.
ATACGGCAGGAGAGCCCGAAAGAGGAGGCGCCGGGCCACCACCAAGCCGGGTCACCACCAAGCCGGGTCACCACCAAGCCGGGGCGAGCCCGGCGTCCCGGCCGTCGCCCCGTGGCCGTGGCCGTGGCCGGCGCCGGTGCTTCCACTGCCGGTCTCCGGCGTCCGGGTCTCCTCGCGCACCAGCGCGGTGATCCAGCCGGCGACGCCGCCCGGGAGTCGGACGGCGCGCTGTCCGATTCCATACACGAGGTCCCGATGGACACCCCGGACGCCGTCCCCGGCCCCGGCACCCGGAGCGCCGGCGTGGCAGGCGCGTGCGGCTATGCGGGGCGGGCCACGTTCCCGGCCCGCCCCGCACGGTCCTGAGGCCGCAACCGTACGGGGAGGGACTTCAGATGCCAGTTGACCGGGTTGGTGCCCCGTCGCAGGTGCTCCGGATCGGTGGCGAGCCGCAGGTGGGGGAAGCGGCCGAACAGCGCGGTCAGCGCAACGGCGGTCTCCTCCTGGGCAAGGTGCGCGCCCAGGCAGCGGTGGGCGCCGTGCCCGAATCCGAGGTGGACCTGCTTGCTGCGGCGGGTGCGTCCGAGGTCGAGGCGATCGGGGTCGGTGAAGGCGGCGGGATCACGGTTGGCCGCGGCCACGATCGGCAGGACGGCGTCCCCGGCCCGCACCCGGGTGGCGCCGACGGTGGTGTCGCGGACGGCGTAGCGGGGCAGCGCGCGCACGACGGGCCCGCAGTAGCGCATGAGTTCGTCGACCGCGTACGGCATGAGAGTGGGGTCCTCGCGCAGCAGGGCGAGTTGGCCGGGGTGAGCGAGGAGCACTTCGGTGCTGTTCGCGATGAGGTTGACGGTGGTGATGTGGCCGGCGACGACCAGGTTCGTGATGAGCGCGACGAGCTCGTCGGTGCTCAGCCGGTCGCGGTGGTCAGGTGCGAGCAGTTCGGAGACGAGGTCATCGCCAGGGCGGCTGGTGCGGAGGTCGACCAGGGCGTGGGCGTCGGCGACCATGCCGGCGAGCGCGTCGCCCAGTTCCTCGCCGCAGGTGCCCGCGGCCAGGGTGGCACTCCGCTCCCGCCACCGGTCGCGGTCGGCTTCGGGGACGGCGATGAGCTCACAGATGACGGTGATGGGCAACGGCCGGGCGAAGTGCTCGATCAGGTCGACGACGCCGTCATCGGCGTGGCCCGGCAGCCGGTTGAGCAGCTGGGCGGCGATGGCCTCGATCCTGGGGCGCAGCGCGGCCACGCGGCCCGGGGAGAACGCGGCGGTGACCAGTGCGCGCAGACGGCGGTGGTCCAAGCCGTCCGTGTCGAAGATCCCGGCGCGCAGGTACTTCTCGTACCCCGCGTACATGCCGCGGGCCTGCCAGGTCTGTTCGGTGCGGTGGGCCACCGGCGGACCGGGGACGCTCGCGGCGTCGATGGTGAAGTCGGGACCGCTCATGATCGTACGGATGTCGTCGTGGCGGGTGGCCACCCACATCGGGTCGACACCGGGTACGCGTCCGCGCACCATCCGCTCGCGATCACGGATGCGCGCGTAGGAGAGGAACGGATCACGGACCAGCTCCTGATCGGCCAGGTCCACTGGTTCGTCGTCGGTCTCGCTGCCGTCCTGACCCTGCGTCGTCATGAGAGGTCTCCCAACGGGATGGTCGTTCCTGCCGACATCATGGCGGCAGGACCACACTGGTATGCCGCCACGGATACCGATCCACCTGAACGAACCCATAGGCCGTCAGGCGCCGCGGACCGGTCCGGGACGTCCGGCACGGGCTGGCCGCCGGCACCGCCGCCCACGCCACCATCGTCAATGGCGATGAGCCCGCCGGAGGGCTGCTTCCGCGGGGCCGGCCTCAGCCGAGCAGCCGCACGCTCCAACGTTCCGAGGCCCTTGCGCCGCCGTCCCGGAGTACGCGACCGGCTGCCTCCAGAGCGGCCCTCGCCGCCTGGTCAACGCCTTGCACACCGATCTTCGGGTTCAAGACACAATCAGGCGGGCGAGCAGGTCCCACACCACCACCGGCCCGTGGTGAACAGGTTCTTCCCGTCGCATCCGAAGTACGCGGCGCGCTGGTCCAGGGCGGCCTCGACTCGCTTGGCGAACTCCTCGTAGTTCGACCAGACGTCGAGCGCAGGTCTTGGGACGGTCCGGACGGCCGTGGCGTTGCCCTGTTGCGAGCCCGGGCCGGCTCAGTGGATCCGGAGGGCCTTGACCCCGGAGAGGATCGGGATGAGTTGGTACCGTCCGTCGCCCGGACCGCAGGAAGGCTGGGTGTCGGGGGTGTTGGAGATGTTCGTCCTGGCGTCGAACCGCCCGTCCCCGCTCGGGCCGAAGGTCGTGATGTGGTCGTGGAAGCCGTCGAAGTAGTACATGCACTGGTGCAGGTTCAGGTACCGCCCGGCGGTCAGGTCCAGGGGCGTGGCGCTGGACAGCAGGGGGATGGGGTGATCGGTGCCTCCGCCGCCGCAGCTGACGGCGGTGTCGCGGGTGTCGGAGACGTTGGTGCCGGCGACGAACTTGACGTCGGTGGTGCCCACCACCGTGGTGAGGTGGTCGGAGTCGAAGTCGCTCCAGAACATGCACTGGTGCAGGTTCAGGTAGCGGCCGGACGTCAGGTCGTAGGCCTGGGCGGCCGTGTAGACATTGGGCTCGTACCTGCCGTCCCCGGGGCCGCACACGGCGGCGGGGACGGGGGTGTCCGAGACGTCCGTCGCCGCACTGAACCGCTGGTCCCGGCTCGGGACCAGGGTGGTCATGAGGTCGAAGGTGGGCTGCCCGAGCGGGCTGTTGTAGACGCACTGGTGAAGATTGAGGTAGCGGCCCGCTGCGACCTGTGACGCGCCGTCGACGCTTGACGGGACGGCGGCGGGGGCCGGGCCGGCCAGCGCGGTGACAGACAGAACGGCGGCGAGCAGAGCGGAACGTGGGGCGAGGCGCATGGGGATTCTCCCTGGCGGATACGGCCGCTCCGGTTGAGCGGCTGCCACGCAGGAGATTCCCCGGGGCATCGGAGGACCCGTCGCCACGCTCGCTGATTCACCTGAACCGGCGGCCGCACCGTCGAACGGTAGCGGTACACCCACATCACATCGGCGCGTCGCCAGCGAACGCCGTGATGCGGATCGTGCTGACTCGGCCCCTCCGCGGTGAAGGACTCCGGCTCGAAGGGTGGGCGGTCCGCTCGGGAGGCGGTCACCGCCGGCGGGAACGGGATGGGGAGGATGGTGTGGTGGCGGGCGGTTCGGTCGTCCGCTCGGTTGGGGACGAGGTGAGGGCTTGCTGGATGTGGGCCCGGGGGGCGGCCCAGCGGCTCAGGTCACGCTGGTACGTCCGGCCTTCCTCACCTCCGGCCAGAACCGGGTGAGGGGCGGCAGTCCGACGATCCTGGAGGTTCGGCTGTTCGATGGTGGCGCTCTCCGTCAAGGGTGGCGACTCCGCGCAGAGACAGCGGAGCTGGGCGGGGTCAGTGTCCGCGGTCGTGCCGCGGTTCTTGGGCCGGCCGGGGTGAGGTGGTGTCGGTGCCGGTGAGATGGGCGAGGGCACTGTTGCGCCGGCTACGGGCGTGCCAGGCGAGGTGACCGTCCCTGGTCTGAAACTGTTGAGATCCATGCGTCGGAGCCGAGACGCGGCAGTGGGTTCATCCGGTGTGGCTGCCTGTTCGACTCGTGGGACGTCTGCCGCGTCAGCGTGTGTGTGCGCACATGCTGACGGTCAGCAAGTTGGAGCGGGCAGTCGCTTTCCGATCTCGGTGATCTGGCCACCGCAGAGGGGCGCAGTGTCTATCGTCGAACCGCGTTGCTGATCGGGTTACCAGGAAGCCGGGGGGCGGAGAGTGACGGCGTCGGACATGGAGCAGGCGGGGGACGCGGGCAGGCTGCGGCATGTGGTGCTGTCGCTCGGGATCGCGCTGACGCGGACCGAGGACGGCGACTCGCCGCGGTTGGGCCTGGACGTCCTGGAGGAAGCCCCCGTCCACGCCGACAAGGTCGCAAAGATCCTGGAGGACTTCCGGTACACAACGCAGCGTCCGGCCGCGGTACCGGAGGGGCGGGCCGACTACGGGAAGTTGGTGGAGGCCGCGGTCGAGGCTGAGGACGCCGACGTGCTGATCGTGCACATCGTCGGGCACGGGGAACTGGCCGACGGCAGCAGCGGGAAGCTGTACATCCTGGACAGCGACGGGGAGCGCCTCCGCCAACCGGTGGGTACGTGGATCGACCTGATCGAAGACCAGCCCAGGCAGCACCGGCCGATGACCCTGTTCATCCTGGACGTCTGCTATGCCGGGCAGGCCGCAGTGACCTCCTGGCACTCGCGGATGGACGTGGACAAGCGCCGTGCCTGGGTTTTGGCCGCCACCGGCCCGGACAAGCAGGCGTTCGGCTACCGGCTGAGCCGGGCCCTGGTACAGGTGCTGGGGAAGTACCGCGACCGGGAGGTCCGCTTCGATCCCTCCCTGCGGTACATCCCGCCCGCCACGGTCTGGCGGGACATCGGCCGTGCCGTCGACGAACTGGCCGAACGGACCGGCGGACTGCCGCAGTCGATCCTGACCAGCCTCATCCCCGGCCACGCCGACCTTTCCCACCTGCCGTTCTTCCCCAACCCCTCCTACAACCTCCTCGACACCACTTCGGCACCGGATCTGCCTCCGGAGATCGCCCGCCTGGCCGACTGGGCCGCGGACCCCCTGCACTTCATGCGCCGCGCCGGCGGCGCCGAGCCGGTGGACCGTGACTGGGCCGAGGGCTACTTCAGCGGCCGAACCGCCCAACTGGACACCCTCACCGCATGGCTCGACGACGACACCGCCGGCCCAGGGCTGCGAGTGGTCACCGGGAAGGCGGGCGCCGGCAAGTCCGCGCTCCTCGGCATCCTCCTGTGCGCCGCCCACCCGGCACTGCGCCGCCACACCCGCCCCCTGTGGGCCGCTCTCCACGACCACGTGCCCGGTGAGAACAACCGGATCGCGGCCGTCCACGCACGACGCCTCGGCCTCGACGACATCACCGCCTCCCTGACCCGCCAACTACGCCACATCACCACCCCCGACGACCCCACCCCAGCAGACGAAGAGAACCAGGACACCACCGGCAGCCCGGCACAGCACCTGCTGAACCTGCTGCCCCCCGGAAGCCGTCCGGTCACCGTCGTCATCGACGCCCTCGACGAAGCCCTGAACCCTCAGGAGATCACCACCGCCCTGCTGCTCCCGCTCGCTCGACACGCCCGGACAGTTGGCGCCCGGTTGCGGCTGCTGGTCGCCACCCGCGAGGACGTCCGGTTCGACCAGTTGCTGGATCTGGCACGGGGGGCCGAAGCGTGCACGGACCTGGGCACCATCGCGCCGCATGAGGTCCGCCGGGATGTGGCCGCCTACGTCAGAGGGCTCCTGGCCGCGGACGGCTCCTACGCGCGCGGTGGTCTGCGGGCCGTCCGCGACATCCTTGCGGAAACGATCGCCGAAGCCCTCACCACCGGACAGCCGGGCCGCGACACCCAAGTCCTGCAGTGGGGCGAGTTCCTCACAGCGGGACTCTATGTCCACTACCTCCTGGCCATCCCACCTGCCACCGCACCCGAGGAAGCCGTACGGCTGGGCCGGGCCGTGCCCCGCAGCCTGCCCGACGTCCTCGAACTGGACCTGCGCCGCCACGCCGACCAGGTCCTCCTGCGTCCAGTGCTCACGGCCCTGGCCTTCGCCCAGGGCCGCGGCATGCCCGAAAGCGTCCTGACCCACGCCGCCTCGGCTTTCATCGGCGGCCACGAACATCCCTTGCCGCTAAAGGAGTTGTACGCCGTCCTGGACGGGGAAGCACGCTTCTACCTGCGCCGCGACATCGACACCGACGGCACCACCCTCTACCGGCTCTTCCACGAAGGCCTCGCCGACTGGCTGCGCCAGCCGATGAGCCCACCCGCGAACGAGAGCCTTCCGGTGGCGACGGACTCCTCGCCCGATCGAGCAGAGCTCCTGTTCGATCGGCTCCTGAACTGCGTCCCCCGGGATCCAGCAGGCCACATGCGGTGGCAGCACGCTGTCGGCTATCTGCTACGGCATGCCGCCCAGCACGCCGTCGACGCCGGACGCCTGGATGAGCTCCTCGACGACGCCGACTACCTCCAGTACGCCGACCCCCACACCCTCGCCAACGCCCTGCCTCACTCCCGCTCCGACCAGTCCAGACTCAACGCCGCTGTCTACCGCGCGTCCTGGGGCGTCCACCACGTGCTGCCATCGGCGGCACGGCGCCAGCTCCTTGCGCTTGATGCCGCACGCTTTGGCAACACACCGCTACGGAGCGGGCTGTCCGGCGACTCCGACTGGCAGGTGCAATGGGCAACAGGCAGCCAGGTCTCGCCGGTCCTGGTAGGTACCCTCGGCCACCCCGGCACCCCCGGCATCCGTGCGGTGGCGGTGGCGGTGCTGGAGGGGCGTCCGCACGCCGTCGCCGGCGGCTCCGACGGGGTGGTGCGGGTGTGGGATCTGAGCTCCGGTGTGCAGGTCCGCGAGCTGATCGCTCACCCCGGCGACGAGGGCTTGTGGGCGGTGGCGGTGGTGGTGCTGGATGGCCGCCCGCACGTCATCACCGGCGGCAACGAACGGTGGGTGGGCGTGTGGGACTTGGCTACCGGCACCAAGATCCGCACGCTGACCGGCCACACCTCCAGGGTGCGCTCGATGGCTGAAGTGGTGCTCAATGGCCGTCCGCATATTGTCGTCGGCAGCGACGACTTGGCGCTGGTGTGGGACCTGACCACCGGTGCCCTGGTCCACAAGCTGACCTGCGACGAACCCGAGGGGAACGCGGTGGCGGTGGCGGTGTTGGAGGGCCGTCCGCACGCCGTCGCCGGCGGCAGCCTTCGGGGAACGGTGTGGGTGTGGGACCTGACGACAGGCACCCGGGTCCGCGAGCTCAAGGGCCACACCCACTCGGTGCGTGCGGCGGCGGTGACGGAGCTGAATGGCCGTCCGCACGCCGTCACCGGCTCCATGGACTGGTCGGTGCGGGTGTGGGACCTGACCACCGGCGCCCAGGTCCGCGAGTTGGCCGGTCACACCGACTCGGTGCGTGCGGCGGCGGTGACGGAGCTGAATGGCCGTCCGCACGCCATCACGGGCGACGACAGCCGGTCGGTGCGCGTGTGGGACCTGACCACCGGCGCTCAGGTCCGCGAGTTGGCCGGCCACACCCGCAGGCTGTATGCGGCGGTGGCGACGTCGTTGGATGGCCGCCCGCACGCCATCACCAGCACCGAGAGCGAGGGGTCGATGCGCATATGGGACCTGTCCGTCGAGGCGCAGTTCCGCCAACTGGCCGGCCACACCAACTCGGTGACTTCCGTGGCGGTGGCGATGGTGGCAGGCCGACCGCACGCCGTCACCGCCGGCCTTGACGGGTCGGTGCGGATATGGGATCTGTCCAGCGGGATACAGGTTCGTGAGCTGACTGGCCATGTCCGCGGGGCGACTGCTGTGGTTGTGGCGGTGGTGGATGGCCGTTCGATCGCCGTCACGGGCGACGACGAGGGGTCGGTGCGCGTGTGGGACCTGAGCACCGGCGCGCAGATCCGCATGCTCACCGGCCACAACGACACCGTGCAAGCTGTGGTTGTGGCGGTGGTGGATGGCCGTTCGATCGCCGTCACGGGCGACGACGAGGGGTCGGTGCGCGTGTGGGACCTGAGTACCGGCGCGCAGATCCGCGAGCTGACCGGTCACTACGCCTGGGTCAACGCGGTAGCCGTGCTGGTGTTGGAGGGCCGCCCGCACGTCGTCACCGCAAGCAACGACCGGTCGGTGCGCGTGTGGGATCTGGCCACCGGTTCTCAGGTCGACAAGCTGACCGGACACAACGCCAGGGTTCGTGCGGCAGCGGTGACAGTTCGGAAGGGTCGCCCGATCGCTGTCACGGGCGACGACGAACCGTCGGTGCTGGTGTGGAACCTGACCACTGGCGCGGAGGTCTGTGAACTGACCGGCCACACCCGCAGTGTGCGTGCGGTGGCTACGGCGGTGCTGGAAGATCGCCCGATCGCCGTCACCGGCAGCTGGGACAGGTCGGTGCGGGTGTGGGACCTGACCACCGCTACATGCCTCACGGCATTCCACTTTCCTGATGTGGTGACGGCCGTCTCCGTCACCGCGGACGGAATCGTGGTGGTCGGCTTCGGCCAGGAAGTGGCTGTCCTCAGTCTTGAACCCCTGATCAGGAGGCTTCGTTGACCAGTACCACTGTTGTCTCGCCGCTGCGGGTCGTTGCCGTGCACGGCATCTACAACAGCTTCGGGGCCGGCATCTCCGACACACGCAAGGAACAACTACGGGCCGTCAAGGCCACCGCCTGGGCACGGGACCTTGCAGCCGGCCTCGGAGTCTCCCCGGATCGGCTCGACGTGGACTTCGCCTATTACGCGGACCTGCTCCGTCCCGGGCCTGCAGCCCAGGGAGGGGAGGACGGCGACTTCCTCGACGACCCGCTGGCGCAGGAGATGCTCGATGGGTGGGCGCGGGAGCTGGGAATGACCGAGGAGGTGTCGCAGGGGCACGCTACGGTGCCGCTGCGCGGGTTCGCGTCGTGGTTGGCGCGCAGGTTCGACCTGGCGGAGGGGCCGCTGGGGGTCTTCATCCGGCTGCTGTGCGGTGAGGTCGCCGCGTACCTGCGCTCCGTGGACGCTCCCGAGCGTACAGCGGCGCGTGAGGAGGTCGCGGCGCGGATCGCCCGACACCGGCCGCGCGTCGTCGTCGCGCACTCGTTGGGTTCGGTCGTCGCCTACGAGGCCCTGCACGCCCACCCGGAATTGCAGCCTGAGTTGTTCCTCACGCTGGGTTCGCCGCTGGCGCTGCCCCACGTGGTCTTCGAACGGCTCATTCCCGCGCCGCGTCCCGCCGACGGCACGCAGCCGCGAGGCGCGGGCCTGCCCGGGGGGACGCGCTGGGTGAACATCGCCGACCCCGGTGACCCCGTGGCTGTCCCGCCCCGGCTGGGCAGGTTCTTCGACGGGATCGCCCTGGACCACACCACCGCCATCAGTGCCCTCTTCCGTTTCCATCACGCCGAGAACTACCTGAAGTCAGCGACCACGGCAGCCACCGTCGCCCCCTATCTCAGCATCTGACCCGTGGGGGGCGGCGTCGGTCGATGGGAGATACCGCCGGGTTCGCCGGGGCGGTGAGCTGGGCGCGCAGAGCCTCGTTCTCGATGCTGAGCTCGTTGATCACCAGGCCGTAGGTGGTGACGAGTTCCGCAAGGCCCGCGCAGGGGTCCGGAGCCGGGCGAGCTCGGCCGGTGCCCGGGTGCCCGACTCGGCGGCCTCACCCGGGCCCTTGGACTGCCGCTCGGCTTCGGCGGCACCGGCGTCCGGAAGTGGTCGCGCAGGCCGGTGTGCTTCTGGGCGACGATCCAGTATCCGGCCTGGGCCTCGCCGACGGGCCGGACGGGTACGACACCGGGCGGGGCGGCACGGCCCGCCCGCACCAGTCGCGGTCGGGCCGTCAAGGAGGCTGCGGATCAGGTGTAGACCTCGTGGGCGTACTCCTCACGGCTCAGCTTGAATTCGTCCGGCCGGTCGCGGCGGAGCTCTTCGTATCGCGCGCAGAAGACCCTGAGCGCCTCGTGGAGCCCGCAGCCGGACGCATCCCTGATCATCCGAAGCGCCGGGCCGATACGACGGTCCAGGACGTAGCGGTCCAGGACATCGCGGTCCACACCCTCTGGCAGCTCTTCCATGTGCCAATCGTAGTGACGACGGTTCACTCTGGCACCGCCGGGGTACACCGGCGATGCCGTCGAGGTGGCGCTCGCAGAGCTCCAGCGGGAGAACTTCCGTGCTGTGCGGTTCGTCGATCCACTCTACGGGCTGGCGGAGGCTGTTGACGGAGTAGGAGTTTCGAGCTCCGGAACACCGAAGGCGTTGCGATGGTGACCGGGACGGTCGCCCAGGCCCCTGCAGAACCGGTGTCAGTGGTCCCTGCGAGTGTACGGATCATGAAGCGATCCGACGATCTCCTGACAGGGCTGGACGACATCGACTGGGCGGCCCTGAGGCACGCCTACGGCAGCGCCGAAGACGTGCCTGGCCAGCTCCGGGCGGTGTGCGGACCGGACGAGGAGGCCCGGGAAAGCGCCTTCGGCAGTCTGTTCAACAACATCTTCCATCAAGGCAGCCGGTACTCGGCCTCTCCGTACGCCGTACCATTCCTCACCCGGATTGCCGTCGCGGGCCCGGCCGGCGCCCGGGCCGACTCGCTGCTGCTGCTGACCCGGCTGGCTGTCGACTGGCACGACGAGTACGACCTCCCGCTCGGCATCGACACCGTCGCATGGCGCGCCGCGGCCCTCAGCACGGAAGAGAACCTGCGCTGGTACGACGAGCAGATCGCCGCCGAGACCGACGAGGAGCGGCTGAAGAACCTGCGCGAGGGGCGGGCCTACTGCGCGGCGGGACACCCCGTGGATGCCCGCGAGGGCGCACTGCGCTCCTACGACGCGGTCCGCGCCCAGCTCCCTGTCCTGCTCGAACTGCTCGGCGACCCGGATCCGGAGATCCGCACCAGGACCGCGTACCTTCTCGGCTGGTTCCCCGAGGAGACCGACGCAGCCCTGCCCCCGTTGCTGGCCTGCCTCGACGGCGAGCAGGAACCGGTCTGCGCCGCCACGATCCTCGTCGCGGTCGGACTTCTCGCCGACCACGACCCGAACGGCCGGCTCCGGCGCCACCTCGACCACGGGCACGCTCTGCCGCGTTGGGCCGCCGCCACCGCTCTGGCCCGCGTGCTGGCCGCGCACCCGGCTTCCGCGCCCGGCCTGCCGCCGGCGGAGCGCATCGCCGCCGAACTGGCGGCCTTCGGCGCCAAACCTGCCCCCGAGCCCGCCACCGCCCACCACGCGGGAGACCTGCACAGCTACACCGTCCGGAGTCTGCTGCACCTGATGAGTGCCGCCGAGGAACCGGACGGAGTCCTCCTGGAGATCGTCCGCACCCTTCCCCACATCAGCGAGGCCGGCAGCGCCCCCCGCCCGCTGGCAGCCCGCGCCGAGAACCTGCTGGCAGCCCTGTTCGAACCTGCGGACAGCGCACCGGTGTTCACCGAGCTCTCCCCCGGACGCCGGGAGCTGCTGAGGGTCCTGGCCGGGCTGCTGACCGCCGATGACTTCCAGTCCTGGCCATTCGGCTCCGGCCTCCACGAGCGGTTCACCCAGTACGGTCTCCCCGGCACCCGCCCCGCCCTACGTGCCTACGTCGGCCTGTCCACCGAGGGCGAGGACCCGAATGCTCCTCTCCCCGACCCCTGGGAACCGTTCCGCGACCGCTGAGAACACGACCCACCACGTGCTGGCCAAGTCGACGCACTCCCGCCGCTGTCGACCGGCGAACGGATCGGCTGATCGCGGTCTGCGCACGCGCCGCAGCGCTGGGGGCTGAACGACCCGACGCGCGAGCTGCCCGTCCTCACCACGACCATGGGCGCCGCCCCTGAGGGGCCTCGCCGCCGGCCCACAGTAGCGCCCAGCTTCGGCGGTTCCGCTTCGGCGCCGGTCGTCGGCTGGGGCAGCCGCCAGGCTGGGCTAAGAATTCATCTCATTTGGGGAGTCGGCGGGTGCAGATGAGGGCGGCGGCGATGCTGGCGAAGGCGGCGAAGTGGTCGGCCTTGCGTTCGTAG